>CAXMNF010000295.1:0-7295 GCA_964194645.1 uncultured Gammaproteobacteria bacterium | reverse complement strand
GCTGGTCGCCGAAGCTGCCGTCGCGGGACTCGAGTCGGAGCTGGGCGCTCTGCTCGGCGACATACCCGTGTACTGCGTGCCGGCCGGGGTGATGGACCAGGTGAGCGGCGTGCGCTTCCACCAGGGCTGCGTGGCGGTCGGAGAGCGCGCGGCCGCACCTCTGGTAGACCAGTTGCTCAGCGGCCCGGGCCCGCTCGTCGTCTTGGAGCGGATCAGCGATCCCGACAATGTGGGCGGGCTGTTTCGCAGCGCCCGAGCGTTTGCGGTGGCTGGCGTGCTGCTATCGCCGGGCTGCGCGAGCCCGCTCTACCGCAAGGCGATCCGCACCTCGATGGGCGCGACGCTCGAAGTGCCGTTCGCGGAACTCGGCGACTGGCCGGGCGACCTCGGGCGGCTGCGCCCCGCCGGCTGGCGGCTGCTCGGGCTCACGCCCGAGGACGCTGCGAGCGACCTGCGCGAACTCGCGCGGGCGCCGCGCGTCGCCCTGCTGCTCGGCAGCGAGGGAGCCGGGCTTTCCGCCGCGGCGGGCGAGCAGCTCGACGGCCGGGTCCGCATTCCGATGGCGGCCGGTGTCGACTCGTTGAATGTTGCGGCGGCCGGGGCGATCGCGCTGCAGCGGCTCTTCGCGGCCCGATCGGGCTAGAATGCGCGCGAAGGGAGCCCCCGATGGCTGAGAACCCGACCAACCGATTCAGCGAGTTTCGCGACGGCGATCCCGACGAGGCCAAGTTCTTCTGGAGCGGCGGCCCCGTCGAGGTGGCCGAGCGCACCTGGTTCCAGTCCCAGCTCTCCGGCTGCGTGGGCTTCGAGACCGACGCCGGCCTGGTGCTGGTCGACACGGGTACGCGCTTCCTGGCCAAGCAGCTGGCCGAGCGCCTGCGCGAGCGCACCCAGGCTCCGGTTCACACCGCCATCTACACGCACGGCCACGTGGACCACGCCTTCGGACTGGACCAGTTCCTGCTGCCCGGCCAGCAGCGCCCGCGCGTCGTGGCGCACAGAGGCGTGATGGAGCGCTTCCGCCGCTACGAGCAGACCTCCGGCCACAACAGCGTGATCAACGCGCGCCAATTCGGCGGGGATGCGGCCGCCGCGGCGGCCGGCCAGTACAACCTCTTCGAGTGGCCGCCGATCCCGCCGGACACGCTCTATGAGGACCAGTTGATCCTGGAGGTGGGCGGCCTCACCTTCGAGTTGCACCACTGCCGCGGCGAGACGGACGACCACACCTGGATCTACAACCCCGAGCGCGGCGTGCTCTGTCCGGGCGATCTGTTCATCTACGGGGTGCCGAACGCGGGCAACCCGCAGAAGGCGCAGCGTTACCCCTGGGATTGGGCGAAGGGCCTGCGCGAGATGGCCACGAAGAACGCGCTGAGCCTGGCGCCCGGTCACGGTGGACCGGTCGTGAACGACCCGAAGAAGATCCGGCGCATGCTGCTCGAGACGGCCGCCTTCCTGGACTCGATCGTGGAGCAGACCCTGGCGGCGCTGAACGACGGCTCGCCTCCCCACGTCGACATCGTGCACGCGGTGAAGCCACCGGCGTCGGATTCTCCGTGGCTGTTCCCGGTCTACGACGAGGCCGAGTTCATCGTGCGCAACGTGATCCGCCACTACGGCGGCTGGTGGAGCGGGCGGCCCAGCGAGCTGAAGCCCGCGGCGCGTGAGCCGCTGGCGCAGGAGATCGCCGCGCTGGCCGGGAGCCCCGGCGCGCTCGCCACCCGCGCCCGCGAGCTCCACGAGAAGGGCGAGTCGCGTCTGGCCGGTCACCTCGCGGATTGGGCGCTCGAGGCCGATCCCGATGATCCTGCGGTGCGCGAGGCGGCTGCGGCGATCTACGACGCGCGCGCGCGGGCCGAGGACAGCCTGATGGCCAAGAACCTGTTCAACTCCGCGGCAGCCTACGCCCGAGCGGGCAAGCGCTTCTGCTAGTCCCCCCGGCTTGACGCTCGACACGATCGCCGTCGTCGGGGCCTCGCTCGCCGGCTTGCGCGGCGTCGAGACCTTGCGGCGCTCCGGCTACGCGGGGCGGATCATCTGGATCGGCGCGGAGCCGCACCTGCCCTACGATCGCCCGCCGCTCTCGAAGGAGCTGCTGCGCGGCAGCTGGGAGCCCGAGCGCATCGCCCTGCGCAAGGATGGCGTCGCTGCGCTCGAGGCGGATCTGCGCCTGGGCGTGCGGGCGGTCGCGCTCGATGTCGGCGAGCGCCGGGTGTCTCTCGACGATGGCACTCTGGTCGCGTACGACGGGCTGCTGATCGCCACCGGTGCCCTGCCGCGCACGCTTCCCGGCGCCCCCAAGCTCGAGGGCATCCACCTGCTGCGCAGCCTGGACGACGCGCTGGCCTTGCGCCGCGCGTTCGCGGCGGGCGCGCGCGTGTGCGTGGTCGGTGCCGGCTTCATCGGCGCCGAGGTAGCCGCGTCGGCGCGCAGCCTGGGGCTCGACGTGACTCTGGTCGAACCGCTCGAGGCGCCCTGTGTGCGCGGGCTCGGCGTGCGCCTCGGAGGTTTGCTGGCCGAGGTGCACCGCGACCACGGCGTGGACCTGCGGCTCGGCACGGGCGTGGACGCGATCGAAGGTGAGCGCCGCGTGGAGCGCGTGCGGCTCTCGGACGGCACTGCGCTCGCGGCCGACGTGGTCGTGGTCGGGATCGGGGTCGCGCCGGCCACGGACTGGCTGCGCGGCTCCGGACTCGAGCTCGACAACGGGGTCGTGTGCGACGCCAGCTGCCTGGCGGCTCCCGGCGTGGTCGCCGCGGGCGACGTGGCGCGCTGGACGAACCCGCTGTTCGGCCGACAGATGCGCGTCGAGCACTGGAGCAACGCGGTCGAGCAGGGCGTGCACGCCGCCCGGCGCCTGCTGGCGGGCGACGCCGAAGCGCAGCCGTTTGCGCCGGTGCCGAGCTTCTGGTCGGACCAGTACGACTGCCGCATCCAGTCGGCGGGCGCAGCCGGGCCCGACGACGAGCTGCGCATCGTGGCGGGCTCGCTCGAGGGGCGGCGCTTCGTGGCCCTGCTGGGCTCCGGCGGGCGGCTCACCGGAGCGCTCGCCTGGAATCGCGCGCGCGACCTGATCCCCTACCGAAAGCTCCTGGCCCGGGGCGCCTCGTGGGATGAGGCGCTGGCGGCGAGCCGGTCCTAGCGGACGGCCAGCTTGGCCAGGTTCCGGCGCCGCTCGGCCGGGATGCGCACCGGGCGGCCCGTTCCGTCGACCATGGCGTGCTCCGTGCGGGCCGTGGCGATCGGTCGCTCGCCGCAGCGCAGCTCGTAGCCGATCGCGAGCGAGGCGCCCCGCACCCACTCGACCCAGACGCGTGTTTCCACCTCGTCGTCGAAGCGCGCGGCCTGCTGGTAGCGGACGTCGACCCGGGTCACCGCGTAGTGCAGGTTCTGCGCGACGTACTCGCGGTACGGCACGTCGTGCTCGTCCAGGAACTGAATGCGCGCCAGCTCGAGGAAGTGCACATAGTTCGCGTGGTGCACGACGCCCATCGCGTCCGTCTCGTAGAAGGGCACCCGGTGGATCGAGCGCGTAATCGCGCCCGTCTCGGGCGCGGCTCGATGGTCGCTCGTCGCGCGCTGCTCGCTGGTCACGCGGGGAGTGTTTCGCGGCGCTCGCCGCCGGTCAAGTCGTCGCCTAGACTGGACTCGCCGTGCTCGTCGTGAATCGCCGCATCCGCGTTCCGTTGCGCGAGCTCCAGATCAGCTTTGCGCGCAGCTCCGGCCCCGGCGGCCAGAACGTGAACAAGGTGAACTCCAAGGCGGTGCTGCGCTGGGACGTCGCGGGAACGCCGAGCCTTCCGGCAGACGTGCGCCGGCGCTTCCAGACACGCTACGCGCGGCGCATCACCACGGAAGGCGAGCTGGTGCTGTCGAGCCAGCGCTTCCGGGACCAGGGCCGCAATGTTGCCGACGCGCTCGGGAAGCTGCGCGCCATGCTCGAGGAAGTCGCCACGGCGCCGCGCCCGCGCAAGCCGACACGGCCGGGCCGGGCCGCGCGCGAGCGGCGCCTGCGCGACAAGCGCGCCGCCGCGGGGCGCAAGTCGCTGCGCCGTCGGCCGGGGCGCGACGACTAGGGGACCAGCAGCACCCGCCCGAAGGCCGCACGGCTCTCCAGGTAGGCGTGTGCCGCCGCGGCCTCGGCCAGCGGGAAGCGACGGTCGATCGGCATGCGCAGGGTTCCGGCGGCGATCGCTTCCAGATGGCGCTGCACCATGCCGTGCACGCGCGAGTGGTGCGCCAGCAGCTCGGCCCCGAAGAACACGCCGGTCAGCGACTTGTTCGCGGGGCGCAGCGCCGAGACATCGGCGTTGTAGGTGTCGCGCCCCGCCGAGCCCACACTGATGATGCGGCCGCGGTAGGCGGCGGCCTCGATGCTCTTCTCGAGCGTGTGGCCGCCGATCGAGTCCACGACCACGTCCGCTCCGCCGCCGCCGGTCAGCTCGCGCACCGCCTCGACGAAGTCGCGCTCCGCGTAGTTGATGCCGTGGTCCAGACCGAATTCCTTCAGGCGGTCCAACTTCGCGTCGCTCGATGCGGTGGCGAGCACCGTGGCCCCCGCCTGTTTGGCCAGCTGGATGGCCGCGATCCCGACGCCGCCCGCGCCGGCGTGCACCAAGGCGGTCTCGCCGGCAACGAGCCGGCCGAACTCGAACAGGCAATCATCCGCGGTTCCCACGGGGATCGGCACGCAGGCCGCGGTCTCCAGCTCTGCGCCGTCGGGCAGCACCCAGGTGGTGCCGACCGGCACGGCCACGCGCTCGGCGTGCGAGCCGTGCGGCATCACCGCGACCACACGCTGGCCGACTTCCCGGCCCTGGGCGGCAGGCCCCACCTCCGACACGATGCCCGCGCACTGATAGCCGACGATGTGCGGGCGCGCGGCCAGCTCCCCGCCCGCACGGTGCAGCACGTCCCCGCCCTCGATCGACACGGCGCCCACGTCGATCACGATGCCCTGCTCGGGACACGCCGGGTCCGGCACGTCCTCGTAGCGAAACACCTCCGGACCTCCCGTTTCGTAGTAGACCGCAGCCTTCATGGGGCGCAGCGTATCACG
Source organism: uncultured Gammaproteobacteria bacterium (assembly GCA_964194645.1). Taxonomy (GTDB): domain Bacteria; phylum Myxococcota_A; class UBA9160; order SZUA-336; family SZUA-336; genus CAXMNF01. Next base: position 2,233 of record CAXMNF010000295.1, on the reverse strand, counting down.
GGCGGCGCAGCAGCTCTTCGAGCGCGAAGACGTGCTCGTCGGAGGCGTCGAGTTCGCGCAGCGCTCGGGCCAGGCGCAGCACGTACTCGAGGTTCGGTCCGGAGGGCCCTCCGGCAGCGCGTACCTGGGCGGCGATCCGGTCGAGCGGGGCGGGGCCCAGGTAGTTCCGGTTGGTCTCTCCCGCCAGGTAGACCAGTCCACGGCCGGTCTCGGGCGGTGCGGCTGGATCGTCCGCGAGCTCCAGGGCGACGTCGTGGCGCTCGTAGCCGCCGCGCTCGCGCACGTCGAGGGCGTCGAGCACAGCGGGTGCGTCGGCCTCGCCGATCTCGTAGGCGACCCCCCAGCACAGTGCACCCGGTTCGGGCACCAGGGTCACCACGCGGCCGGGCGCGCCCGGCACCCCGCGGTGATCGGTCGAGCCCTGCCAGAAGCGCCGCGACCAGCCGGGCAGCCCGGCGCGCCGGCGCCGCTCATACGGGAAGGCCGGACGCCAGACCAGCGACCCGTAGCCGAAAATACGCAGCGGGCATCCCATGCCCGAACCTTACACGGCGTTCATACTGTGTGTGGGGCGCCATGCAGAGGAGGGGATCGATGGACACCAGGCAGGTCGACGTCGCCGTGATCGGGGCAGGATCCGCCGGGCTGAACGCCCGTCGCGAGGCCGAGCAGCAGGGCGCGAGCGCGCTTTTGATCGAGTCCGGGCCCTACGGGACCATGTGCGCGCGAGTCGGCTGCATGCCCTCCAAGCTCTTGATTTCCTCGGCCGACGCCGCGCACGACGTGGCGCGCGCCGGGCAGTTTGGGGTGATCGTGCCCGAAGGCGTGAGCGTCGACGGGCCCGCAGTCTTCCGCCGCGTGCGCCGCGAGCGCGACCGCTTCGCCGGCTTCGTGGTCGAGGACACCGAGGCCCTCCCCCCCGAGCAGCGCTTGCGCGGACGTGCCCGCTTCGTGGCCCCGGGTGTGCTCGAGGTCGATGACCACACCCGCGTCGAAGCGCGCGCCGTGGTGATCGCGACCGGCTCGCAGGCCTTCGTGCCCGACTCCCTCGCCGCCGTGCGCGAGCGCGTCTTGTTGAACGACGACGTCTTCGAGCTCGAGGACGTGCCCGAGTCCGTGGCCGTGGTCGGCAGCGGCATTATCGCGTTGGAACTCGGTCAAGCGCTGCACCGGCTCGGCGCGCGCACCGCCTTCTTCGCGCGCTCCGACCGGGTCGGCCTGTTGAGCGATCCGGTCGTGGCGGAGAGCGCCCGCGGGGCCTTCGCGGAGGAACTCGACCTGCGCTTCCACTCGACCTTCGAGGCAAGCCCGAGCAAGGCCGGGGTACGCATTCGCTGGCGGGATGGCGACGGCAAGAGCGGCGACGAGGAGTTCGCGTGGGTGTTGGCCGCGGCCGGGCGCAGACCCGATCTGGCGGGCTTGGGCCTCGAGCAGGCCGGGGTCGAACTCGGCCGGGGCGGGGTGCCGGTGCACGATTCCCGGACCGGTCAGTGCGGCGAGGTCCCGATCTTCCTGGCGGGAGACGTCACGGGGGAGCGCGCGTTGTTGCACGAAGCCTCTGACGAGGGGCGAATCGCCGGCTTCAACGCCGCGCTGTTTCCCGAGGTGCGCGCGCACCGGCGCCGGGTGCCGCTCGGCATCGCCTTCACGGATCCGCAGATCGCCACAGTGGGCACGCCCTTTGCGGAGCTCGATCCTGCGCACACCGCGTTCGGCGCGGTGGACTACGGCGACCAGGGCCGGGCGCGCATCATGGGCCAGGGTCGCGGCATCGTGCGGGTCTACGGCGACCGTCGCGACGGCCGCCTGGTCGGCGCGGAAATGGCCGGCCCCCGAGTCGAGCACACCGCGCACCTGCTGGCCTGGGCCGTGCAGCTCGGCAGTACGGTCGATCGCCTGCTCGAGCTGCCGTTCTACCACCCGGTGGTGGAGGAGGGCATTCGCACCGCCCTGCGCCGCCTGGCTCGCGAGCTGCGCCTGGTCCCCGCCCCCTGCGCTCACGAGCTCGACTGCGGCCCCGGGGCCTGACCCAATACTTCGTCTGGGTCGACCCCGGCCTTCTTGGCGGCCTAACGGCGAGCGGGGCTCGCCTTGCCGCGACTCGTCTTGGCGGCCTAACGGCGAGCGGGGCTCGCCTTGCCGCGACGGAGAGCGACTTTCGTCGCTCTCCTGTGGGAAGCGGAGCCTGAAGCCGGGGGCGCGGGCGCGCTTGTATACTGCGGCGCGGAGGTAT
>CAXMNF010000294.1:0-2502 GCA_964194645.1 uncultured Gammaproteobacteria bacterium | reverse complement strand
TGCTCGAGCGGCTGCCCGAGGACTCGCGCAAGGGCGCCAAGCCTGTGGTCGGTCTGCTCGCCAGCCGTACCGGCCACGGCGCGCTGCTGATCCTGGCGGTCGGGCTGCTCGGCTACGGCGGCTGGCCGCGCGGCGGGGGCGCGAAGCGCTCCAAGGCGCCCGGGCCAAAGGGCAGGAAGGCCAATGCGCTCGCTCCGACGGACGCTGGACTCCCGGTGGCCGCCTCCGGCCGCTCCAAGAAGGAAGCCAAGCGGGTGCTGCGCATGGCCAAGGCCATGGAGGCCGAGCACGGCCCAGAGGCTGCCGGCGACTTCCTGTTCGACGAAGGTCTTGCAGACGAGGCCGCGGCACTCTTCGAGCGCGCCGGGTTGCTCACCCGGTTGGCCGAAGTCTTCCACGATCAGAACCGTTTCGACGAGGCGGCCGCCACCTGGGAGCGCTGCGAGAACTGGGAGCATGCGGGCTCGATCTACCAGCAACTCGAGCGCTTCGAGGATGCGGCGCGCTGCTACGTGAAGGCCGGCAAGTGCTCCGTGGCCGGCGAGATGTACGAGCGGGCCGAGAACTACCACGAGGCCGGCAAGTGCTACCGCGACATCGGCTTCCACCGGCACGCCGCCCAGTCGTTCCTCAAGGGCAACTGCGAGCTCGAGGCAGCGCAGAGTCTGGTAGCGGCTTTCGACGACGAGGGCGGAGGCAAGGCCGCGACGAACGAGCAGGCCGCGCGCGAGCAGCGCGGCCTCGCCAAGAAGGCCGGCGACCTGTTCCTGAAACTCGAGCATTTCGAGGAGGCCGAGTCGGTCTACGTGCGCTCTGGAGCCTATGGCTCGGCCGGCAAGGTGGCCTTCCACGTCGGCGCGTACGAGCGCGCCGCGGAGATGTTCACGCGCGTGGGCCGCGGTGATCTGGCGGCGCAGGCCCTCCAGAAGCTGGACCGGGAGATCGACGCGGCGCGGGTGCTGGGCCACTACCTGCGCGAAAAGGACCAGCTCGAGGAGGCAGTCGCGCAGCTCGAGAAGGCGGAGGAGTATCAGGAGGCCGGCGACCTGTACCGGCGGCTGGAGCGCTTCGAGAACGCCGGCGACTGCTATACGAAGGTTGCCGACCACTCGGCCGCAGCCGAGATGTATCGGGCGGCCGGCATGTTGGCGAAGGCCGGTGAGGCGTACGAGAAGACCGGTCACTTCGAGCAGGCCGCCGGCTGCATGGGCGAGGCCGGTGAATGGTTGCGCCAGGCGCAGCTCATGGAGAAGGCGGGCGACCACTTCGGCGCGGGCAAGGCCTATCAGGAGCACGGTCAGATCGACGACGCGATCCGCGTGCTGCAGCTGGTCGATCCCGGCGAGCCGTGCTTCGCCGACTCCTGTGCTGTGCTGGGCGGGCTCTTCGAGCAGAAGGGCATGCTCAGCCTGTCGGTCAAGAAGTTCGAGGAGGCGACCGCCGAGCAGCCCGTCACGCGCGAGAACGTGGCGGCCTACTTCCAGCTCGCGCAGGCCTACGAGCGCCGCGAGGAGTTCGCCGGGGCTGCCGAGATCTACGAGAAGATCCTCGCCTTCGACTACCACTACTCCGACGTCGGAGAGCGGCTGGAGCGCGCCAAGCAGGCCCGCGCCGCGCAGCCTCCCACTGGCGTGGAAGCGGCGGCCCAGCAGACGGCCGGCCGCTACGAGGTGCAGCGCGAGATCGGCCGCGGCGGCATGGGCGTCGTGTACCTGGCGCGCGACACGGTCCTCGATCGCGCAGTGGCCTTCAAGGTGCTGCCCGAGCAGCTGCGCGAGAATCTGAACGCGCTCAAGAACTTCCTGCGCGAGGCCAAGGCGGCCGCGCAGCTGAACCATCCGAACATCGTCACCGTGTACGACGCGGGCGAGTCGGAGCACGGTTTCTACCTGGCGATGGAGCTGGTCGAAGGCACCACCCTGAAGGAGATCGTGCAGCGGCGCGGCGCAGTCTCGTCCGGCGGCGTGATCTACATTCTGCGACAGATGGCCGAGGCGCTCGCCTACGCGCACGGAAGGAAGGTCGTCCATCGGGACATCAAGACGGCCAACACGATGTGGACGCCGAGCCGACAGGTGAAGGTGATGGACTTCGGGCTCGCGCGGCTCATGGAGGAGGTTCGCAACGCCACGACCGTCGTCTCGGGTACGCCGTTCTACATGTCGCCGGAGCAGACGCTGGGTCGCAACATCGACCACCGCACCGACCTCTATTCCCTGGGCGTAACGCTCTTCGAATTGGCGACGGGCGAGCTTCCTTTTCGCAAGGGCAACGTGCCGTACCACCACGTGCACACGGCTCCGCCGACGCCCCGCTCGATCAACGACAAGGTCCCGGAGGCCCTGGAGCGGGTGATCCTGCGCCTGATGGAGAAGGCGCCCGAGGACCGCTACCAGTCGGCCAAGGAGCTGGCCGAAGAGGCTGCCCAGCTGGAGGCGAGCCCGTCAAACGGCTGACGAGCGGCGCCGCTCCGGGCTCGCCGTCCCGTGACGGCCTCATCAC
>CAXMNF010000293.1:0-14232 GCA_964194645.1 uncultured Gammaproteobacteria bacterium | reverse complement strand
CACGGCGACTCGGACTGCGATCCCGAGGGCCGCTACGACCACGCGACCATGGCCGAAGACGTCGAGACGGCGCTGGCGGCGCTCGGCATCGAGCGCCTGGTGCTGGTCGGCCACTCGATGGGCGGCCGCGTCGCCATGCACGTGAGCGGCCGCAACCCCGAGAAGCTGGCCGGGTTGGTGATCGTCGACTCGGGACCGGATCTCGATACGCGCGGCACCACGCGCATCCGCATGGAGACCGAGTCGGCTGAGCTGGCCTTCGACTCGGTCGAGGAATACGCCCGCCTGCTGGTGGAGCTCTACCCGGCCGCGAAGCCCGCCACCATGGCGGCGCTCGCACGGCATTGGACCCGCCAGCGCGAAGACGGCCGCTTCGAGCCCAAGCTCGACCCCGCCTTCCGACGCTGGCGCGCCCCGGACGCGTCCCCGGACCAGCTGCGCGCGCACATGAAGGCCGAGTCGGAGCTCCTCTGGAAGGCGCTCGAAGCCACGCCCTGCCCGACATTGGTGGTGCGCGGCGCGGCGTCCGACGTGCTCTCTCCCGATACCGCGGACCGCATGGTCGACGACGTGCTCGCCCAGGGCCAGCTCGCCGTGATCCCGCGGGCCAGCCACTCGGTCATGCTCGACAACCCCGAAGAGTGGAACGATGCGCTCTGCGGCTTCGTACTCGGCTAGCTTGGCGCGCTTCCCGGCCGGCTTCTTTGCGCGCCCTTCCCCGACCGTCTCGCCAGAGCTGATCGGGGCACTGTTGATCCACGACGGGAAGGGCGGGCGCCGCGTGGGTCGGATCGTCGAGGTCGAGGCGTACCTGGGCGACGGCAGCGACCCGGCATCGCACGCGCACCACGGGCCGACGAAGCGCAACCGCTCGATGTTCGGGCCACCGGCGCACTTCTACGTGTACCGCAGCATGGGCCTGCACTTCTGCGTGAACGTGGTGTGCGAGGCGCGGGGCCGCGCCTCCGCGGTCCTGCTGCGCGCGGTCGAGCCGCTCGAGGGGATCGAGGCGCTGCGCCGCGCCCGCGGCGGGCGGCGCGACCGCGAACTCACCAACGGCCCCGGCAAGCTCGCGCAGGCCTTCGGCATCGACCTCGGCTGTGACGGGCGCTCCGCCCTGCGCGGCCCGCTGCGCCTGGCCCCACGCGACGCGCCCGCGCAGGTCCTCGCCGGACCGCGCATCGGCATCAGCAAGGCCACGGCGCTGCCCTACCGCTTCTTCGTAGCTGGACACGCCTGCGTAACCCGAACTCCGCAGAACCGGCGGGCGCGGCCTGTCGCGCTGCCGGGCTGATATCCTCGCCGCCATGAATTCCCGCGAGCGCATGCTGCGCGCCTGCCGCGGCGAGCCGGTCGATCGGCCGCCCGTGTGGCTGATGCGCCAGGCCGGCCGCTACTTGCCCGAGTACCGCGAGATTCGCGCACGCACATCGTTCCTGGATTTGTGCACGGATGCGGCGGGCGCCGCAGAAGTGTCCCTGCACCCGTACCAGCGCTTCGGCGTGGACGCGATCGTGGTCTTCTCGGACATCCTCCTGCCACTCACGGCGACGCAGCTCGAGCTCGACTTCGACCCCGGACCCGTGATCGCCGAGCCACTCGACCCCGCGCGGGGACTCGGCGCGCTCGAAGGCGACGTGGCCCCGGCCATGGCCGCGACCTGCGAGGCGATCCGCCGGATCCGCGCCGAGACGCGCGGCGAAGCCGCCATCGTGGGCTTCGCCGGCGCTCCGTGGACGCTCGCCGCGTACGCACTCGAATCGCGCCTGTCGCGCGACACGCTCGGCGTGATCGCGCTCTCGTACCGCGACCCGGGGCTGTGCGACGCACTGCTCGAGCGCATGGCCGAGATCAGCGCCGCGACCCTGGAGCTCCAGATCGAGGCCGGCGCGGACGTGCTGCAGATCTTCGATACCTGGGCCGGGCTGCTCTCGCCCGCACGCTTCCGGCGCTTCGCAGGGCGCGCGCTGGCGCGCGTGCTGGAGCTGCTGCCAGAGGAGCGGCCGCCCGTGATCCTGTTCGCGCGCGGGGCCGCCCACCTGGTCGACGAGCTGGCCGCGCTCGGTCCCGAGGTCGTATCGCTCGACTGGCGGGTCGATCTGGGCGATGCGGCGCAGCGCATCGGCGGCCGCGTTTCCCTGCAGGGGAACCTGGATCCGGCCGCGCTCTTCCAAGCGCCCGAGGCCATCGAAGCGCAGGTGCGCGAGCTGGTCGCGCAGGGCAAGAAGGCGCGCGGGCACGTGCTGAACCTGGGCCATGGCATCCTGCCGCAGACGCCAGTGGAGGGAGTCGCGGCCTTCGTCGGCGCGGCAACGTCCTAGCCTAGCGGCCGGACGGCGAGCTGCGCTCGCCGAGTAGCCGTTGGCCACCCCGCCCCTCTCCCGGTTCCCGCAGGAGAGCGACTCCTCCTGGAGTCGCTCTCCGTCGCGGCAAGGCGAGCTCTGCTCGCCGTTAGGCCGCTAAGGAGTCCGCTTCGCAGCTTTGCGCGGGTCAGAACCCGCGCAAAGTTGCGAAGCGGTCGCGGTGGAAGGCGGCGTCGCCCAGCGTCTGCTCGGCCACGCGCGCGCGCTTCATGAAGAAGCCGATCTCCTCCTCGTCGGTCATGCCGATCCCGCCGTGCATCTGGACGGCCTCGTTGGCCACCCGGATGGCGGTGTCCGACAGGCGCGCCTTGGCCGCGCTGGCGAGCTGCGACAGATCGGCGCGGCCCTCATCCGTCGCGCGCAGCGCCTCGAGCACTACCGAGCGGCTGAGCTCGAGTTCGCAGAACATGTCGGCGGCGCGGTGCTTCAGCGCCTGGAACGAGCCGATCGGCGCGCCGAACTGCTCGCGCGTCTTCAGGTAGGCGATGGTGCGCTCGAACGCTTCCGTGGCGCTACCGAGCATCTCGGCGGCGAGCGCGACCGCGCCGCGATCGAGCAGCTGATCGAGCAGCTCCGCGCCGCGCTCCGGCTCGCCGAGCACGCGGCTGCGGTCCACCTCGACCCCGTCGAGCGACACTCGAGCGGCGTTGCGGCTGTCCACCATGATGGTGCGCACGATCGTCAGCCCGGCACTGGACGCGTCCACCAGGAAGAGCGTGATGCCGTCGCGCTCGCCGGTCGAGCCGGAGGTGCGCGCTGCCACCACCAGCTGGTCGGCCACGTGTCCATCCTGCACGAAGCGCTTCTCGCCGGAGAGCCGGTAGCCCGAGCCGGCCGGCTCGGCGCGCGTCTCGATCGCGAACGGCGCGAAGCGCGCCTGCTCCTGGAAGGCGAGGGCGAGCAAGGTCTGGCCCGAGCACACGCCGGGCAGCACGTCCTTGCGCAGCTGCTCGCTGGCGCCGAGCAGCAGCGCACTGCCACCCAGCACCACCGTCCCCAGGAACGGCTCGGGCACGAGCGTGCGACCGACCTCCTCGAGCAGGATCCCGAGCTCCGCGAAGCCGAGATCGCTACCGCCGTACTCCTCGGGTTGGAAGATTCCCACCCAGCCGAGCTCGGCCATCTCGCGCCACAAGTCGCGCGAGAAGCCGTCCGCATCGGCCGAATCGCGCAGCGCGCGCAGGCGCGCGACCGGCGAGCGCTCCTTCACGAAGTCGCGCGCGGTTTCCCGGAGCAGCTCCTGCTCGTCCGTCAAGATCAGCGACATGGCCTGTGCACCTCCAACGTCAGTCCGGGAGGCCCAGGACGCGCTTCGCGATCACGTTGAGCTGGACCTCCGAGGTCCCGCCCTCGATCGAGTTGCCCTTGGAGCGCAGCCACTGGCGGGTCGCGTCGAGCTCCTCGTCGTCGAAGCCCTCGCCTTCCCAGCCCAGCCCCTGGGCGCCGTAGATCGACATCAGCAGCTCGTACTTCCGCTTGTTCAACTCGGTCCCGTAGTACTTGAACATCGAGGCGGCGTGGCCCGGACCCTGTCCGGCCTTGCTCGCCTCGACGCTGCGCTTCGTCGTGAGTCCGAAGCAGAGTGCATCGAGCTCCTGCTGGGCGATGCGGTCGCGCACGATCGGGTCCGCCACGCGGCCGTCTTGCTGGCCCACGTAGCGCGCGGCGACCTCGGGGACCGTGAGCGAGGCGCGCGCGCCCGGCGATCCCATGCTTGAAATCATGGAACGCTCGTGCTCCAGCAGACGCTTGGCGATCGTCCAGCCGCCGGCCCGCTTGCCGACCAGGTTCTTCTTGGGCACGCGCACGTCTTGGAAGAAGGTCTGGCAGAACGGCGAGGAGCCGCTGATCAGCTTGATCGGCGAAACCGACACCCCCGGGCTCGCCATGTCGAACAGCAGGAAGCTGATGCCGTCGTGCTTCGGCGCGTCGGGCTCGGTGCGCACCAGGCAGAAGATCCAGTCGGACTCATCCGCATAGGAAGTCCAGATCTTCTGACCGTTCACGATGAAGTCATCGCCGTCGTCCACGGCGCGCGTCTGCAGGCTGGCCAGATCCGACCCGGAGCCCGGCTCGCTGTAGCCCTGACACCAGCGCAGCTCGCCGCGGATGATCTTTGGCAGGAACTCGCGCTTCTGCTCCTCCTTCGCGAACTCGAGCAGACAGGGGCCGAGCATCGACAGCCCGAAGCTCACCAGCGCCGGGGGCGCCTGGATGCGGCGCAGCTCCTCCTGGAGAATCTTCGCCTCTTTCTTGGACAGACCGCCGCCGCCGTACTCCTTCGGCCAGGTGGGCGCCGTCCAGCCGCGCTGGCCCATGCGCTCCAGCCACAGGCGCGCGTCCTCACTCGCGAAGCGGGCGTTGCGCCCGCCCCAGGGGATCTCGCTGGCGACGACCGGCCGGCGTAGAGACGTGGGGCAGTTCTTCTCGAGCCAGTTTCGCGTCTCGCTGCGGAAGCTCTCCATGCGAATCCTCCGAGGGCGGCGCGCTAGGCGCGGCGCTCCAGACGCACGGCCCGCCAGGGGCCGCGGCGCCGCTACTATAGGTGCCCATGCGCTCGGTGTTCAAGTTGCTGTCGCTCGAGCCCGACCCCGCCCGGGTCCGGGACCTGGCAAGCGTGGAGCGCATCGCGGAGGCCCTCGGCCACCTCGAGCCCGACGGGGCGCGCTACGTCGCGACCTTCGCCTACGTGCTGGCCCGCGTGGCACACGCGGACTGGGACATCTCCGAGGTCGAGCGGGCAGCAATGCGCCGACTGGCCGAGCAGACCGTGGGCCTCGCCGCCGAGCAGGCGCAGTTGGTGGTCGAGATCGCGACCGGACAGGCGCTCGAGCTGGGCGCCCACGAGTACTACACGGTGACGCGGCGCTTCCGCGAGCTGTCCACGCGGGAGCAACGCCTGGGGCTGCTCGAGTGCCTGTTCGCCGTGGCGGCGGCGGACGAGAACGTCTCCACCGCGGAGAACAACGAGATCAGCAAGATCGCGACCGAGCTCGGGCTGACGCCGCCCGAGGTGAGCGCGGCTCGCGGCGCCGTCCGCCAGCACCTGGCGGTGCTGCGCGGCCTGCCCGGCGAGACGAAGGGAAATTCGTGAGCGCGATCGATGCGGCGACGGCGGGCGAGGACGCGCGGCTCTTCGAGTGCATCCGCACCGCGCGGGCGATCCGGCGGCTGCGCGCCGACCCGGTGCCCGAGGCGTTGATCCGCAAGGTGTGCCAGGCCGGCACGTTCGCGCCGAGCGGGGGCAACCGCCAGCCCTGGGTCTTCATCGCGGTCACCGAACCGGAGCGGCGCGCCTACGTGGCGGAACGCTACCGGCGCGCGTTCCACGAGTACATCGCCCCCGCCGTGGAAGCCGCGAAGGATCCGTCCTTCCCCGACGCGCGGCGACGCAACATGCGGGCCGCCATCCACCTGGCCGACCACCTGCACGAGGCGCCGGTCCACCTGTTCGTGGCCGGCTGGAAGCGGCGTGGCGAGGCCCAGCACCAGGCGCTGTTCCCGGCGATCCAGAACGTGCTCCTGGCGTGCCGTGCGCTCGGCCTCGGCGCGTCGCTGACCACGATGCACCTGTCGTTCCAGCGCGAGATCGATCCCTGGCTGGGGCTCTCCGACGACACGCCCAGCTGCGCCTTGCTTCCGATCGGCTGGCCGCTCGGCAAGCACGGAGTGCCGCCGCGAAAGCCGGTCGACGAAGTGCTGTTTTTCGAGCGGGTCAGCCCGCCCGCAGCACCAGCTCGGTGATCTCGGCGGGCGCGCCGAGGCGCATGGGCGGGCCCCAGAAGCCGGTGCCGCGGCTCACGTAGATATGTGCGTCGCCGTCCCGGTGCAGGCCCTCGACCCAGCGGGTGGCCAGGCGCACGAAGTAGCGAAACGGCCAGATCTGCCCGCCGTGCGTGTGTCCCGAGAGCTGCAAGTCGACCCCCATGCGGCGCGCGCGCTTGAAGGTGCGTGGGTCGTGCGCCAGCAGTACACAGGCGCGCTGCGGGTCGCGCCCGTCCAGCGCGCGCGGCAGGTCTTCGCGCCAGCCGTCTTCAAAGGTGCCCTGGTGGTCGTCCACGCCGGCGAGGTCGAACGCCGCGCCGTCTACCTCGAGCGTCACGTGCTCGTTGCGCAGCACCCGCAGGCCCAGTCCCGAGATCGTTTCGACCCAGGCGCGGGCCCCCGAGTAGTGGTCGTGGTTGCCGGTCACGAAGTAGACCCCGTGGGCGGCGCGCAGCTCGGAAAATGGCTCGACCTCGCCGGCGAGCTGCCGGACTCCCCCGTCCACCAGGTCGCCGGTGACCGCCAGCAGGTCGGGCTCGAGCGCGTTGCAGCGGCGCACCAACTCGTGCGCGAAGCGGCGCCCCAGGATTGGACCGATGTGGATGTCGCTGATCTGCACGATGCGAAAGCCGTCCAGCGCGCGCGGCCAGCGCGCCAGGGCGATCTCGACGCGCCGCGATTGCGGTCCGCGCAGCGCGTTGGCCAAGCCGACTCCGCCCGCGCCGAGCGCCACTGCGCCCACCAGCAGGGCACGCGTGCGGCTCAGGTCCCCGGGCAGCTCGGCGCTCGCGACGGCCGCCTGGGCCGGGCCGGCGGCCAGCCAGAGCAGCAGGTCCGAAGCGGCCAGCGCGATGAAGAGCAGGAACATCAAGCCCATCCAGAGCGAGCTCGGCCAGGCCAGCACTCGGACCAGCCGGAGGGGCGCCAGCCGCTCGGCGATCGGGACGAGCACCAGCGACGCGCCCAGCAGCACAAGCGCCGCGAGCAGGCCGGACTCCACGGCCGCCGGCCAGCCGGGCTCGAGCACCAGGCGCAGGGCCAGGTAGTAGTGCGTACCGGTCAGCACCGAGAGAGCCAACGACACGAAAACGAGCACGCCGACGACGCGCGATACACGCATTGAGCCGAGCCTATCGCGGGGCGCGCCGGGCCGCTAGCGGCCGCCGGTATGGCGTCCGGCGCGCGCCTCGCGGCGGCCGCACCACGGGCAGAACGGCCAGAACTGACGCGACACCGACCAGCGGCAGCGCGGGCAGCGGCCGTCGAGCTCGGGATCCGTCCAGACGCGGCGCGTCTTCTGTTTGCAGAGCGGGCAGTAGCGCATCCAGGGGCGCAGCTCGCCCGCGCAGCCGCGTTTGCTGCAATGGCGCTCGGCCTTGGCGTCGGGGCGGGGCAGGCGGCCGTTGCCCTCGAGCCGCCCCGCATAGCACCAGGGACACGCGTGCCACTCGGCCCGCACTCCGTGCTCGCAATCCGGACAGACCAGCGGGTAGGCGGTGATCTCGCGAAACGAGTTCTCGCCGGTGCCGCACCACGGGCAGTGCCGCATCGCCTCGGCGATCGGGCCCTCGCAGCGGTGGCACTGGTACGCCATCTCGAGGCGCCGCCCGTGCAGGCGCCGAAACGCCCCCCACTGGGCGGCCAGGGGCGAAGTCGCCTTGCGCGGGCGCTTGCGGCGCGGCGCTGGCTTGCGGCTCTCGCGCTCGACGCGCTCGAAGGCGCGCTCCAGCGCTTCGTGGAACTCGATCGCATTCGGGAAGCGGCGCCTCGGACTGAACTCCATGGCCCGGCGCAGCACGCCTTGGACCGTCGCGGGGACCTTGCTCTCGAAGCGGCGGTAGCCCTCGAAGGGCCACTCGAACGGGTAGTTGGGCCGCACGCCCGTCAGAAGCTCATAGGCGATCAGGCCCAGCGAGAACACATCCGAGGCGAAGCTGGGCCGCCCGTAAGCCTGCTCCGGAGCCATGTAGCCCATCGTGCCGACTTTGGTGAAGGTCCGGGTGATCCCCCGCGAGAAACGCGACACGCCAAAGTCGCCGAGCGCCGCGCGCCGGTCCGGGAAGATCATTACGTTGTCGGGCTTCACGTCGCGGTGCATGACGCGCAGCGAATGCGCGTGAGCCAGGCCGGCCGCCACGTCCCGGATCACCTGCAGGGCGATGGGCCCGGAGCGGCGAGCCCCGGAGAACTCGGCCAGGTTCCGCTCGGCTAGCTCGGCCGCGACCACGAACTGGCCGTTCACCCAGTCCGCATTGCGGATGCCCACGATGTTTTTGTGCGACAGGCGCACCCAGAGGCGCGCCTCGCGCTCCAGCTCGCGGCGGCCGTACTCCTCGACCACGGACTCCAGGGCGATCTTCAGCGCCACGCGGCGATGCTCGACGGTATCGCGCGCCTTCCAGACCGTGGCGAAGGCACCCGTGCCGAGCCTTCGCTCGAGTTTGTACTTTCCGATCTGCGTGCCGCGCCGCAAGTGCACGGGATCCGGGTACTCCGAGTGCACCCGGCTGTCAACCACCCCGCGTTCTTGTATAAAGGTCTCCCCACCACGAGGAGGACCCCCAATGCCGAGTCCCGCGCAGCAGGCGCTCGAAATCTTCCAGAAGCAGATCGGACAGGAGGATCCGCCGAGCGACTGGCACGCCGTCGGCCAGGCGCAGATCAACCTTTTCGCCGACGCGACTGGCGATCATCAATTCATCCACGTGGATCCCGAGCGGGCCAAGCAGACGCCGTTCGGGACCACCATCGCGCACGGCTTCCTGACCCTTTCCCTGCTGCCGTTCCTGCAGTCGAAACTGCCGCCCAGCGCGCCCGAGGCCTACCAGGGCGTGGTGATGGGCATCAATTACGGGCTGAACAAGGTGCGCTTCCCGGCGCCGGTCAAGGTCGATTCGAAGGTCCGCGCCCGGCGCGAGCTGGTCGCCGCGGAAGCCCCGAATCCGAGCACTCTGCAGCTCACTCACAAGGTGACGATCGAGATCGACGGCGAGGCCAAGCCGGCCTGCGTCGCCGAGACCCTGACCCGACTCGTCTACGGCGGATGAGCGAAGTCGTCCTGTACCACAATCCACGCTGCTCGAAGAGCCGCGCCACCCTGGCCTTGCTGCGCGAGCGGGGCATCGAGCCCAGCGTCGTGGAGTACCTCGACAAGCCGCTCGGGGTGTCTGAGCTCGAGGACCTGGCGCGCAAGCTGGGCCGGCCCATCGGCGAGTGGGTGCGGACCGGCGAAAGCGTCTATGGCGAGGCGGGCCTGTCGGCGGCGAGCGGCCCCGCCGAGCTGCTGGCCGCCATGGCCGAGCACCCGATCCTGATGGAGCGCCCGATCGTCGTGCGCGGCGAGCGGGCGGCCGTGGGCCGCCCGCCCGAGAACGTGCTCGCGATCCTGTGAGCGACGCCTGCCGCGAGCAGTGCGACCGCAGCGGCGAGCCTCTCGCCGGGAGCGCGGGGGCGGCACGCACCTTCGTGGCAATCGCCTGGCCGAAGCGCCGCTGGAACCCCGACAAGGCGTCTCGCTCGGAAGGGCTGCCCGCCGAGCTGGCCGAAATCGAAGCGCGGGCGAAGCGAGCCGGCACTCCGCTCGCGCTGTGCGCGTTCCAACGCGGCCCGGGCGCGAATACCGAGGCGGTCGAAGTGCTGTGCTACCGGAGCGACGCGGCCTCGTTCCGCGCGCCCGCGGTGCCGCTCGAGCGGCTGCCCGCGCTGCTCGAGTGCGCGCTCGCCGGAGACGAACCGGACGTCGCCACGGTGCCACTCGGCCGAGAGCTGCTGGTCTGCACCGATGGCCAGCACGACGACTGCTGCGCGCGCTTCGGCCGGCCGGTGTACCGCGCGCTGTGCGACGCCGCCGCAGCGATCGGCGCCGGGCTCGCTGTTTCGGAGTCGAGTCACCTGGGCGGGCACCGCTTTGCCGCGAACCTCCTGGCCCTGCCCAGCGGAGATCTGTACGGCCGGGTCGAGACGCACGACGCGGCAGCTCTGGTCGCCGCGTTCGAGCAGGACCGCCTGCTGCGCTACCGCTACCGCGGACGGCTCGGCGGTAGCGAGGCCGCCGCCGCGGCAGATGCCCTGCTCGCCGCGCGCCTGCCCGAAGGCGCGAGCTGGGAACTCGAGGGCGACGAGCCGCCGGCCGGCGCCGCCGGCTGCCGCCTGCGGGCGCGCGTCCGCGAGGGGCAGCGGTGCCGCGAGGTCGGCGTCCTGTGCGAGACGCGGCCCTTCTCGGGCCCGACCTCGTGCGGCGCCGAGTCGGAGACGCGAGCACGCTGGGTCGCCGTCGCCCTGGAGGAGGAGCGCGCCTAGCCGGAGCGGGCCGGCCGGAGCACGCGAGCAACCCATGGCAGCGAGGACCTGTGCAATCCTGCTGCTGCTCCTCGGCGTGCCCGAGCCCGCTCTCCCACAGGTGACCGCCGAAGACCTGCGCGAGGCCGAGTCCCTGCGCGATCCCGAGCGGGTGCGCGAGGCGCCGCTCGCGATCAGCGTAGTCGATCGCGAGGAACTGCGGGCGCGCCCGGGACTGGACCTGGAAGAGGCGCTCGACCTGGTGCCCGGCGTCTTCCCCCAGTCGAGCCGCAACTTCGCCCAGGACACGCGCCTCTCGATCCGCGGCTTCGGCGCCAGCGCCCCGTTCGGCGTGCGCGGCATCCGCGTGCTGGTGGACGGCGTGCCGAACACCTTGCCCGACGGCCAGTCCGAGGTCGACTCGATCGACCTGGCGTTCATCGAGCAGATCGAAGTCGTTCGCGGTCCGATCTCGTCGCTCTACGGTGGCGGCGGTGGCGGCATCATCTCCTTCAGCACGGTGTCGCCCACCGAAGACCCGAGCTTCTCGGCGCGCAGCACATTCGGCACCAACCACATGTCGCGCTACGAGACCCTGGCGCGCGGCTACGTCGGGGAGACCGGCTTCGTGTTTGGCCTGGCGCGCAGCCGCTTCTCCGGTTACCGCGAACACGCGCGCGCCGAACAGACCGTGGGCCTGGCGAAGCTGGAGCGCGACTTCGCGGACGGGAGTCACGGCCTGCTGTCGTTCTCTGCGGTCTGGGCACCCGAAGCCCAGGACCCGGGCGGCCTGAACGCCGCCGAAGTTGCGGCCGACCGAAAACAAGCCCGCGCGGCCGCCCACGCCTTCGACACCGGCGAAGAGCTGGACCAGCAGAAGCTGTCTTTCGCGTGGACCAAGCCGCTCGGAGCGGAGCGCGAGCTGCGGGTGACCGGCTATCAGCTGTGGCGCGACTTCTCGAACTCGCTCCCCTTCCAGGACGCGGGGCAAGTCGACTTCAATCGCAGCGTGACGGGCGGCTCTCTGGTGTACCGCGACCGGCTCGGCCCCGTATCGTGGCTGGCTGGCGTGGACGTGGACGCGCAGCGCGACGACCGGCGCCGCTACGACAACCTGGCGGGGCAGCGCGGCGCACTGGTGCTGAAGCAGTCCGAGGACGTAACCGCGGTCGGGCCGTTCGCGCAGGCGGAACTCGAATTCGACTGCGGGCTCGGGCTGGTGGCGGGGGTGCGCTACGACTGGGTCGAGTTCGAGGTCGACGACCGGATGGTGGACCCGATCGACGGCGACCTGTCCGACCGCATCCGCTTCCGCGAGCTGTCGCCGCGCTTCGGCGCGCGTTTCCGGCTGCGCCCCGACCTGCTCCTGTACGGAAACGTCTCGACCGCCTTCCAGGTGCCGACCACGACCGAGCTGCGCCCGCCCGATGTGGCGGGGGGCTTCGACTCCAGCCGCGATCCCGAGCGCACGCTGGGCGCGGAAGTCGGACTGAAGGGCCGGATCGGCCAGCGGCTGCACTACGACCTGGCACTCTTCGCGTTGCGCGTGCGCGACGCGCTGGTGCCCTACGAAGACCTGGCCGGCGAGACCTTCTTCACGAATGCCGGCGAAGTGCGGCGCCGCGGCGTCGAGCTGGCGCTGTCCGCCGAGCTGCGGCGCGGCCTGTCCACGCGGCTCGGCTACACCTACTCGGACTTCACCTACCACGACTTCGACAGCGTGGATCTCGGCACCGGGATCGTCACCAGCTTCGACGGGAACCGCCAGCCCAACGTGCCGCGCCACAGCCTGGGCGCCGAGCTGCGCTGGGAGCACCCCGCCGGCCCTTTCGCCGTGCTCTCCTTCCGGCACTTCTCCGACCTGGAGGTGAACGACGCGAACAGCGCCGAGAGCGCGAGCGCCTCGATCAGCGACGCCCGCTTCGGCTGGCGCTTCCGGCGCGGCGGCCTCGAGATCCGCCCCTTCGGCGGCGCGCGCAACTGGAGCGGCGAGCGCTACAACGGCACGATTCGGCCCAACGCCGGCTTCGGCCGCTACTACGAGCCGGCCCCCGAGACGGAGCTGTACGGCGGCCTCGCCATCGAGTTCACCCTGGGAGACTAGACACGCTAGTCGAAGTCGATGTCGCCGGTCTCCTGGTCTTCCATGGACTCGAGCTTGCTGGCATCGGCCCAGACCGGGATGCCGGCCTCTTCGAAGCGCTTGCGCGAGCGCTCCGTGACCGCGCCCACGCGCACCAGCGCGGGCATCATCAGGTCCTTGAAGCTGTGGATCTGGCCGGGCGGCTGCTTGGCTTTGATGCCTCCCTGACCGGCCTCGACCATGCCCTTGATGAAGTCCTGCAGGTCGATGCCGACCACCTCGAGCATCTGCACGAAGCCGGGGTCCATCGGGCGCGGGCCGCTCCCGTCCGGGCCGCCCATGGCGTCGCTCATCATCTTGATCGCCTCGAACGCGAAGTCTGCGATGTTCTCGCGGTCGTCCGAGTGCATGTCGCGGATCGCCTCGCCCACGTAGACGTTGCCGAACGCCACGTGGCGCGACTCGTCGCGCAGCACCGACTCGGTGATCTCGCGCAGCGTGTCGCAGGTGGTCGCGCGGCGCATGTTGTGGAACGCGCCCAGCGCCAGTCCCTCGACCACCATGTTCATGCCGATCGCGATCTTCACCCAGTGGTCGGCCTGCAAGGTCACGTCGATCACGTCCTTCAGCCAAGGCGAGATCGGATACACGATCGCGAGCTTGTCGATGTAGGTCTGATAGACCTCGACATGGCGCGCCTCGTCCATGGTCTGGGTGGCCGCGTAGAGCTTCCCCTCGTAGTCCGGCACCGCGTGGGTGAGCGCCGCGGCGGTCATCAGCGCGCCCTGCTCGCCGTGCAGGAACTGCGAGAGCAGGTGCGCCGCCATGTGCGCGCGGAACTCCTCGAGCTTCTTCTTCTCGAGCTTCTGCAGGAAGGGAATCTTGTCGAAGGCGAACATGCCCTCGTCGACCAGCGGCTTGCTGGGATCGAGCGGGCGTTCCCAGTCGATGTCTCGCTCGGCGTCCCACTGCGCCTGCTTGCCCTTGGAGTACAGGTTCTTGAGCTTGTCGATGCCGATCTCGTAGTCGAACTGCCAGCAGATCTCCATGGGCGTCTTCAATACGTCGGCGGTTTCCCAGTTCGTACTCACTTCTCGTCCTCCAGAAGGTGGCGACAGATCATGTTGATGAGCTCGCGGAGCACGCGCTCCGGCTCGGGGTCCGCGAGATCGCGGACCAGAACCTGCGTGGCGGCCATGTCGATCACGTCGCGGATCAGCAGCGCCGCGGCCGCGGGGTCGACGTCGGCGCGAAACAGGCCGCGCCGCTGGCCAAAGTCGACCAGGCCCCGCCAGCGCTCGATCGCGTGGCGCGATACGCGCTGGTAGCGGCGCTGCACGTCGGGATCGCGGTCGGCGAGCGACAGCACCACGAGGTAGAGCGACGGCTTCTTGCGCAGCCGCTGGTAGGCTCTGCGCAGCAGCCCCGCGATCGCGGCGCGCGCGTCGTCGCCCAGGAACGCCTCGAAGTCGGCCGCACCGCTGCGCGCCTGCGTCTCGCGCTCGCCCCAGTCGTCGACCAGTTCGAGCAGCAGCGCGCGCTTGTCGGGGAAGTGGTGGTAGAGCGTGCCCACCCCGACGCCCGCGCGGAGCGCCACCGCGCTCATCGACGCGCCCTCGTAGCCGAGCCGCGTGAACAGCTCTTCGGCGGCGCGCAGCAGCTTCGCGCGCGTCGCGAAACCGCGCGCCTGGCGCGGCCGGGGGAGCCTGGTACCGGGGGTCGCCACGGCTGCGCAGGATACCC
>CAXMNF010000292.1:0-18567 GCA_964194645.1 uncultured Gammaproteobacteria bacterium | reverse complement strand
CGAGATCAGCGGCGAGCTGGCCGCGATCGTCGCGCTGGGCCTGGAGCACGAGCAGCAGCATCAAGAGCTGATCCTGACTGACATGAAGCATCTGCTGGCCTCCAATCCCACGCGTCCGGTCTACCGCCGCACGCCGGACCCGGCCGCTGGCGAGTCGAAGCCGCTCTCCTGGCAGTACCACCCGGGCGGCATCTGCGAGATCGGGCACGAGGGAGCCGGCTTCGCCTTCGACAACGAGCGGCCGCGCCACCGGGTGATCCTGGAGCCATTCGAGTTCGCATCGCGCCTGGTGACGAACCACGAGTACCTGGCCTTCATGGGTGACCGCGGCTACCGGCGCTCGGAGCTGTGGCTGTCGGACGGCTGGGGCGCCATCCAGGAACGCGGCTGGCAGGCGCCCCTCTACTGGGAGCAGCTGGAAGGCGAGTGGCACGCGCTCACCCTGGGCGGCTTCCGGCGGATCGCGCCGCACGAACCCGTCTGCCACGTGAGCTATTACGAGGCCGACGCCTACGCGCGCTGGGCGGCCGCCCGGTTGCCCAACGAAGCCGAGTGGGAGGCAGTCGCCGCTGACGCGCCGGTCGCGGGCAACTTCGCCGAGAGCGGGCAGCTGCACCCGCTGCCCAGCCCGGCGCTGGGCGGAAGCGAGACCCCGACGCAGCTCTTCGGTGACGTATGGGAGTGGACGGCCAGCGCCTACGAGGGCTATCCAGGCTTCCGACCACCGCCCGGCGCGATCGGGGAGTACAACGGAAAGTTCATGTGCAACCAGTACGTGTTGCGCGGCGGCTCGTGCGCGACGCCCCGCGAACACGTGCGCGCGACCTACCGGAACTTCTTCTACCCGGACGCCCGCTGGCAGTTCTCTGGAGTGCGTCTCGCACGCGACGTGCGCTGACGGCTCCGGCTAATCCAACACAACAAAGAAGAGAAGAGGGGATCTGCATGCGTACGATCAACTTCCGCCGCGCGACAGCTGTGGTAGCGCTCGCGGCACTGCTGCCGGTCGTCACGACGGGCTGCTTTGGCAAGTTCCAGCTCGTCAAGAAGACCTACAAGTTCAACAAGGAGATCGACCCCGACAAGTGGGTGCAGTGGTTCGTCTTCCTGGTGATCAGCATCATTCCGATCTACGGCCTCGCACTCTTCATCGACGTGGTATTCGCGAACTCGGTCGAGTTCTGGACGGGCGAAAACCCGGTCACGGCCGATACCACCAAGACGCTGTACGGCGAGAACGGCGAGGTGGCGACCACCACGTTCCACCCGGACGGCACGGCCGACCTGGTGATCACGGACGCCGAGGGCCGCGTGCACTCGCTCACGCTGGTGCGCGAGGCGCAGAGCGTGGTGGCGCGTGACGCGGAGGGCCGCTTGCTCGCGCGAGTCGGCGACCTCGGCGGTCAGCCCGCGCTGATCGACTAGGCGCCCGCAGAACGGGGGCGCGCGTCTGCTATCGTGCGCGGATGGGCCGTTTGATCGGTATCGCCGTGCGCGCAGCAGCGCGCGCCCCCATGCGGACGCTCCCCAGCGCCCTGGTCAGCCTCGAGCGCGGCGTGCAGGACGACCTGCGCGGCCTACCGGGCGAGCGCCAGGTGACCGTGCTGGCCCGCGAGGCCTGGCAGCGCGCCTGCGCCGAGCTTGGCGCGGAGCTGGCTTGGACCACGCGCCGCGCGAACCTGCTGGTCGAGGGCCTCGAGCTCGAAGCCAGCGCCGGCCAGCGCATCGCGATCGGCTCGCTGCTGCTGGAGATCTGCGGCGAGACCGATCCATGCGAGCGCATGGACGCGCAGCACGACGGCCTGCGCCTCGCCCTCGAGTCCGCGTGGCGCGGGGGGGTGAGCTGCCGGGTGCTGGCAGCGGGAGTCGTCTCGGTCGGCGATGCCGCGGAGTTGCTGCCCGCCGAGGCTGCGGCCGCTAGCCCTTTGCCGCGCTGAGCGCCTTCGTGAGCGCCGGCACCACCTCGAACAGGTCGCCCACCACACCCACGTCCGCGACCTCGAAGATGGGCGCGTCGGGATCCTTGTTGATGGCGATGATGAAGTTCGAGTTCTTCATGCCGACCAGGTGCTGAATGGCGCCCGAGATGCCGACCGCCACGTAGAGCTTCGGCGCGACGACCTGTCCCGAGCTGCCCACCTGGTACTCGTGCGGCAGCCAGCCCGCGTCTACGACGGGCCGCGAGGCGCCCATCTGGGCACCGAGCGCCTCGACCAGTGGCTTTAGCACCTCGTCGAAGTTCTCGGGCTTCTGCAAGCCGCGGCCGCCCGAGACGATGACCTCGGCCTTGGTCAGGTCGTGGCCGCCCGCCGGCGCAGTGCGGGTCTCGACGAACTTCGTACGGGATTCGAGACCGGAGACGTCGAGGGCCTCGGTCTTGCCGGCCTCGGAGCCAGCGTACGCTTCGACCGCTCCCGGCTGCACGGTCGCCATCCTCGGCGAACCGGCCACGCGCTGGCGCGCGTCGAACTTGGCGTTGAACACGCGGCGGATGAAGACCAGGTCGCCACCGTCCTCCTCGATTCTGATCACGTCGCTCGCGATGCCGCAGTCGAGAGCCGCCGCCAGCTTGGGTGCCAGGTCCCAGCCGCGCGGCGTGTTCGACATCAGGATCAGGTCGGGCGATTCCGCCTCGATCGCCTTCCGCACCGCGCCTGCGTAGGCGTCGATCGTGTAGTTCTCCAGGGCCGGGTCGTCGGCCACCAGGACCTTGCCGCCGCCCTTCTTGGCCAACTCTTCGCCGAGCGCCGACACGCCGCTGCCGATGACCAGCGAGACCAGCTCGCCGCCCAACCCGCGCGCCAGCGTGACCAGCTCGAGCGTCGCCTCGCGCAGGCCGTCCTTCTGCTTCTCTCCGACGATCAGTATCTTGGCCATGGTTCCTCTTTCCTACAGGAGCCCGAGTTCTTTCACCTTGCCCACGAACTTCTGGGCGATCTCGTCGGCGGAGCCTTCCAGCAGCTCCGCACCCTCGCCCTTGGGCGGCGCGTAGACCTTCTCGATGGTGACCCGCGGCGCCACGGCGCTCGCGTCGAGGCCCAGGTCGCCGAGAGTCTTTTGATCGAGCGGCTTCTTCTTGGCCTGCATGATCCCCTTGAGCGAGGCGTAGCGCACCTCGTTCATGCCGGTCTGCACGGTGAGCAGGCAGGGCAGGGGCAGGGCCACCACCTCGAGAGCGCCGCCTTCCAGCTCGCGCTCTACCTCGACGCCGCCGTCCTTGTATTCGGCCTTCGTCACGCCGCTGGCGCTCGGCATGCCCAGCAGCTCGGCGAGCATTGGACCGGTGAGCGAGTTGTTTGCGTCATCCGCCATCAGGCCCATCAGCACCAGGTCGAACCCCTCGTCCCTGGCGGCCGCGGCCAGGGTCTTGGCGATCGCGAGCGGGTCGGCCGTGGCCAGCGCGTCATCCCAGATCTGGATGGCGCGATCCGCCCCCATGCCGAGCGCTGTGCGCAGCGCCTGGTTGGTGCGCTCGGGTCCGATCGTGGCCACGACCACCTCCGCCTCGCCGGCGTCCTTGATGCGCAGGGCCTCTTCGAGCGCATAGGTGTCGTACTCGTTGATCTCGAACTTGATGTTCTCGTCCTGGATCCACGCGCCATCGGAGCGGAGTTCCAGGCGCGCGTCCTTGTGGGGCACCTGCTTCAAGCAGACGAGGATTTTCATCGGCGAAAGTCTCCTGCGAGGGCGCCCGGGGGCGCGGCCGCGGCCGGGGGTACTTGCGGCGGCACGATAATTCACGGGCCCGGCCCTTGCAAGCGGGATCTGGACTCCGCGAGGCGCGACTCAGAGGTTCGTGCCCATCAGCTCCCGCCACATTTCCAAGGTGGGAATGCGGAGATAGGGATTCGTGCGCCGCGTCTCCTCGAGACTCGCGTTGGGGCCGCCGCCGTAGTCGTGCCCGGGAAACAGCACGGTGTCATCCGGCAGCTCGGCGAGCTTGCGCAGGCTGTGGAACATCTGCTCGGGGTCCGAGCCCGGCAGGTCGACGCGGCCGCAGCCCTGGATGAAGAGCGTGTCGCCCGACACCAGGGCGTTCTTGATGCGGAAGCACTGTGAGCCGGGCGTGTGTCCGGGTGTGTGCACGAACTCCACCTCGACGTCGCCAAGACGCAGGGTGTCGCCCGAGTCCACCGCGCGGATGTCCGACTCCGAGACACCGGTCACCTTGCGCACTCCCTGCGCTTCTTCGCGGTGCGCGTAGATCTTCATGCCGCGGCGCTCGAGCAGCTCGGCCAGGCCCTCGATCGATTGCCCCATCATCTGCCCGCCGATGTGGTCCGGGTGGTAGTGGGTGACGAGCACCGCGGTCGGGTTGAGCTCGCGCTTCTCGACCACGTGATCGAGGATCGAGTCGATGTTCCAGGCCGGGTCGACCAGGGCCACCTCGCGCGTGGACTTCGAGCCCACCACGTACGTGAAGTTCTGCATCGGCCCGATCTGGATCTGTTCGAGATAGAGCTCGTCGTCCAAGGCATGCTCCCGCGGCCCGCTTGTCTGCGTTCCGACTTCCCCGGTACCCTGGATCCAGGCACGCGTCAAGCGGGCGGAGGTGTGAGGTCGTTGCGCTGGGCTAAGCTCGGACCATGACGACGCCCGATGAGCCCAAGGCGCCGGGTCTGATCGCTGAGCTGATCCACCCGGACGGCCGGCTCCTGCCGCGCATATCCGGCGTGTTCCGTCTCGACCCGAACGTGTACTCCGAAGTCGCAGCCGACCCGGGCGCGATTCCGCAGGCGTTCGCGGTCGTGCTGGGCACCGCGCTGTTGGTCGGGCTCGGCTCCGGCTCGCTGGCGGGCGTCTTCATCGGCGTCGCCTGGACGATCGTGGTGTGGCTGCTGCTGGCCGCGCTGGTCTGGGGCGTGGGCGCATTGGTGGTCGGCGAGCGCAGCGAGTACGCACCGTTGCTGCGCTGCCTCGGTTTCGCCTACGGCTGGTTCGCGCTCTTCGTCGGCTACGAGCTGCCGCTGATCGGGCCGCTGTTCGGCTGGGGCGCCGTGGGGCTGTGTCTGGTGTCGAACGTGCTCTCGGTGCGCCAAGTCATGAAGATCACGACCGAGCAGGCGGCCGCGGTCTGCGCGGTCGCGCTGGGGCTGCCGCTCGTGCTGCTGTGGCTGGCCTTCTGACCCGGGCTACAGCGGGCTACAGGCCGGGTCCGGTGGTGCGCCGCAGGAAGTCGTGCACCGCGTCGAGTACCTGGTCCTGGACCTCGTCCCGCGTTCGCGTGCTGCGCTTGATCAAGGCCAGGTTCTGGTCGGCGTCCTCGACCTGGATGATCTTGCTGGGCGCGCCGATCTGGCGCTGCAGGTCGGCCAGTCTCTCGATCTTGCAGCGCTGATCGCGCGAGCCCTGCACGAACAGGATCGGGCAGATGATGCGGTACAGCGCGTCCGCCTGCAGCTTGCTCGGCTTGCCCGACGGGTGCAGCGGGTAGCTGATGCTGACCAGACCATCGGCCTTCGCGCCCCCGGCGATCACGTCCGCGGCCACGCGAGCGCCGAGTCCGAAGCCGGCCAGCATGATCTGCGCGGGCGCTTCTTCCGGATCACGGCCGAGCGCCGCGATCGCCGTCCGGTAGGCGCGTTCCAGGATCGGCCCCGGGTCGGGCCGCTTGCGCTTGTCCTCGACGAACGGGAAGTTGAAGCGGATCGTAAGGAAGCCGCTCGCTACCAACGACTCCTGAAGTGCCGCGAGCAGCGGGTGATCCATGTCGGTGCCCACGTCGTGCGCGATCACCACTCCGGCCCGGTGTCCGCTCGGCCACCACTCGGGAATTCCGATGCGCGCAGCGACCGCGGTCGCTTCGGCCACGGCGAGGTTCAGCGACGCGATTTTGCCGGCAGACTCCATGTGGTCCCTTCTTATAGCACAATGGTCCTGTCTAAAATTCCCGTAGTTTTCAGCCAGTTAGCGAAGATCGAGCAGCGCGGTTCGGGTGCCGATACCATACGGGTCATGTCGTTCGTGCTGCTTGTCCTCGCCACGCTCGCTCCCGTCCTGCCCGTCGATTCGCTCGCTGCACAGGTGCGCTACTTCGCGGTGTGGAGCTACGTGGAGAACGCGCCGGGCGAGGAACTAGACGAATCCGCGCTGGCTCGACGCACGCTCGGCTACTGGGAGCTGCACTTCGGATCGGAGGGCGAGGTGGTCAAAGGCGTGTATCGGAATGCGGACGGGAGGCCCTGGCTGGTGCTGCGCTACGTCGAGGAGAACGACCGAATCTACGCGGACCTGTTTCTGCCCGACGGTTCGTTCATCGTGCGCAAGAGCACCCGCCTGACCAGTCGCACGCCGGACTGGCCCAAGCCGGACCGCGGCTAGGCCGTTCGCGCGTGGCGGACAAGGTACTCATCGTCGGGATCGCAGGTGCCTACGGGCGCCTGCTGGCGCGACGCCTGCTGCGCAGCTGCTCCGTGGTCGGGGCGGATCGCGAGCGTTGGTCGGCACGCCTGCCCGATGTGCCGTTCTATCCGGTCGATACGCGTACGCGGGCGTTCGAGGACGTGTTCCGCAAGGAGCGCCCGGAGTCCGTGGTGCACCTCGGCTTCGTGCGCCACTTTCGCGCGTCGGCTTCGGAGCGCTACGACGTGAACGTGCGCGGCACTCGCAAGCTGCTGGATCTGTGCCACCTGCACGGCGTGCGCAAGCTCACGGTTCTCTCGACGAGCTACGTCTACGGGGCGCTGCCCGACAACCCGCAGTTCCTGGACGAGGAGCACCCGCTGAGCGGCAGCCGGAACTACCCCGAGCTGCGCGACCTGGTCGAGCTGGACGCGCTCGCCAGCGCGTTCATGTGGCGCAACCCCGAGCTGCGCGTGGCCGTGCTGCGGCCGGTGCCGGCACTCGGCACCTTCGTGGAGAGCGCGATCAGCAGCTACCTGCGCATGAACCCCGTGGTGATGCCGATGGGCTTCAATCCGATGCTCCAGTTCATCCACGAGGAGGATCTGACCGAGGCGCTGGCGCTGTGCGTCGAACGGGGCCTGCGCGGTGTCTACAACGTGGTGGGGCCGGGCGAGATTCCGGCGCGCCTGGCGGTGATCGAGTCCGGCGGACGCGTGCTGCCAGTCCCGGACCCGGTGCTGCGGCTGGTCAGCAAGCGGCTCTTCAACCTGCCGGCCGGCGCGATCGACTACATGAAGTACTCCTGCACGATCGACGGCAGCCGCTTTTCGGCCGATACCGGCTTCAAGCCGATCTTCAGCTTGAAGGACATTTTCCGCACGGTCCGCAGCCAGAGAAGCAACTAGGAGCCGGTCCAAGACAAGGTCTTGAACGGCACCTGGGCGTCTTTGCGGCTCAAAGGCCCGTCGCCGTCTCCCGATACGTGAGGAGGCATGTACCGCAGGGGACGCTTCTCTCGAGCGACACACGGGCACCGACGCGCCAACCTCGCCCTGCGCGGGGGACCGCCCGAGCCGGGCGGGCTAGCGCGGCTCGTGGCGCGCGCGGGCTTGGGGCTCGGCGCGCTGCTGCTGGCGGTCGGCTCGGTCGGCGCGGTGAGCCACGTGGAGCGCACCTATGGCGGGCACTACAGCGCTGTCCCTGCCCGGCCGTCGCGCGTGGTGGTGGCCGACCTGGCGGCGAATCGCCGGGCACGCGGGACGAGCCCGCCCGGCTTGGCGCGCTGGCGCGAGGCCGCGCGCGCCGAGGGTGTGGAAATCGAGCACGTGATCGTCGAGAGCCTGGCCGGGCTCGATGTGGACCGATACGGAGCGATCGTGCTGCCCGGACAGGAGCGCCTGGCCGACGCCGAGTGGGACCGGGTGCTCGCCCTGCTGCGCGACGGGGTGGGTCTGATCTTCACGGGGCACCCTGGGCTTCAACACCGGAACGGCAAGCAGCGCGAGCGGGTCCTGCTCGAGTCGCTGCTGCCCGGTGCGGTGTTCAAGCGCATCCGGCGGCCGGCCGGCGTGCTGCGCGTGGCGCTCGGAGGACCGCTCACGGCA
This sequence comes from uncultured Gammaproteobacteria bacterium, assembly GCA_964194645.1. Taxonomy (GTDB): domain Bacteria; phylum Myxococcota_A; class UBA9160; order SZUA-336; family SZUA-336; genus CAXMNF01. The sequence continues at coordinate 10,618 of CAXMNF010000292.1, read as the reverse complement.
GGCCTGGCTCCGGGAGAGCGGGTCGAGCTTTCGCCGGGCCGCAGCGCATTGGCGTTGCGCGGCCCGGGCTCGCTGGCATGGGGCGCACAGGGGGGCGCGCTCGACGCCGCCGAGGCGGCCATGGTCCACGGCCGGGTCGAGCAGGGTCCGCTGGTCTGGCTGTCCCCGGACGTGTCCTGGTTCTCAGACGCCGCGCGCGCCGAGCGCCTGTTGCGCAACGCGCTGCGCTACGCCCTGCATGAGCCGGTGCTCGAGCTGCGTCCCTGGCCCGGCGGAGCGACGGCTGCTGCCCTGGTGGGTGCCGACCCCGCCGCGCTCGCCGAGTTGCTCGAGGCGGGCCTGGCGCAGTCGAACCTGCCCGAGCCGCAACGCCTGGATGGGGACGCCGACCGGCGGCTCGCGCGGCTGCTCACCTGGCTCGGCGCGGTCGAGCACGAAGGGGGGCTCTACGCGCTTGCCGACGGAAGCGCGTGGCTCGCGGGCGAGGAACGCGGCGGACTCGAGGCCGCGCTGCGCAAGGAACTCGGCATGCACAACGTCTGGCTGACACGCGCCCCCGAGCTGGCGCGCTGGTCGCGGGAGCGCCAGGGACTCCGCGCCGAACTCGAGGTGCTCGCGCCCGGCCACGCCCGAATCATTCTGCACAACGCCGGTGCGGCGGCAGTCGAGCACGCCACGGCGCGTGTCTACCTGCCGCCCGGCGCCCGTCCGCCGATGCGCGTCGAGGTGTCGTGGTTCGTGGAGAGGCCGCTGCTGCACGTGGACTCCGCGCGGGAATGGGTCGATCTCATCGCGCCCGAGATCCCGCCGGGCGAGTCGGCCCGCTACTCGTTCCGATACTAGAGAGCTATCCTGCGCCGGATGTCGTCCGACGCGCGCAACCCGCTGCTCGAGGACGCCGGCCTGCCGCGCTTCGACGCACTCCGACCCGAGCACGTGGAGCCCGGCATGCGCGCGTTGCTCGCGTGTCTGGAGGGCGAACTCGTGAAGCTCGAGGCCGCGGTCCGCCCCACCTGGGCGGGGCTCGTCGAGCCTCTCGAGCGCTTGACCGATCAGCTCGAGCGGAGCTGGGGCGTGGCGGGTCACCTGATGGGCGTGCGCAACAGCGACGAGCTGCGCGCGGCCTACGAGACCGTGCAGCCCGACGTGGTGCGCTTCTCGACCCGCCTCGGCCAGAGCCGGCCGCTCTACCAGGCGGCGCGCGAGCTGCGCGACGGCCCGGCGTGGGCGGATCTCGACGGCGCGCAGCAGCGCATCCTCTGCGCGCACCTGCGCGATGCCGAGCTCACCGGCGTGGGGCTCGAGGGTGCGGCTCGCGAGCGCTTCAACGAGATCCAGCTGGAGCTGGCCGAGCTGCAGACGCAGTTCTCGAACCATGTGCTCGACGCCACCAAACAGTTCTCGCTGGTGTTGCGCGACCCGGCGGAGGTCGAGGGGCTGCCGCCCAGCGCGCTCGCCCTCGCGGCCCAGTCGGCTGCCGAAGCCGGCGAGCCGGGCGCGACGCCCGAGGCGGGACCCTGGCGCGTGACGCTCGACCACCCGAGCCTGACGCCGTTCCTGGAGCACGCGACGCGTCGCGATCTGCGGGAGCGTCTGTACCGCGCGCACGTGAGCAAGGCCAGCGAGGGCGAGCTCGACAACGCGCCGCTGATCGAACGCATCCTGGCGCTGCGCGCCGAGCAGGCCCGCCTGCTCGGCTATCCGAGCTACGCCGCGCAGAGCCTCGCGTCGAAGATGGCTGCCGACGTCGCGAGCGTGGAGCGCCTGATCGAGCCCCTGCGCGAGGTCTCGCTGCGCGCCGCCCGGCGCGACCTCGAGGAGCTCGGTGCCTACGCCGCGGCGCACGGGGCTCCGGACGGCGGCGCGCTCCAGAACTGGGACGTTCCGTTCTGGGCGCAGCGCCTGCGCGAAGAGCGCTATGCCTTCACCCAGGAGGAGCTGCGGCCGTACTTCCCGCTGCCGCGCGTTCTGGAGGGCCTGTTCGGGCTGGCGCAGCGGCTGTTCGGTGTCGAGATCGTCGCCGCCGACGGCGAAGCGCCGGTCTGGCACAAGGACGTGCGCTTCTTTAGGGTGCGCGACGCCGAGGGCGAGGCGCTCGCGGCCTTCTACCTGGATCCGTACAGCCGGCCCGCCGAGAAGCGCGGCGGCGCCTGGATGGACGAGTGCCTGGGCCGCAGCGGACTGCTCGCGCCCGAGGGCCAGCCCGTGCGGCTGCCGGTCGCGTACCTGGTGTGCAACGGCACGCCGCCCGTCGGCGAGCGTCCCTCGCTGATGAGCTTCTCCGAAGTCGAGACCTTGTTCCACGAATTCGGGCACGGGCTCCAGCACATGCTGACCCAGGTCAACTACGGCCTCGCCTCGGGCATTCGCAACGTGGAGTGGGACGCCGTGGAGCTGCCCAGTCAGTTCATGGAGAACTGGTGCTACCACCGCGCCACGCTGATGGGTATGAGCGCGCACTACGAGACCGGCGAGCCGCTGCCGGACGCGCTCTTCGAGAAGCTCGGCGCGGCGCGGACCTATCGCGCCGGCAGCGACATGCTGCGGCAGCTGTACTTCGCGTTCACCGATCTCGAGCTGCACGAGCGCGGGGTGCCCGAGGGTGAGACCGCCTTCGACGTGCAGCGCCGCGTGGCCGAGAAGACCACGGTCCTGCCGCCGCTTCCCGAGGATCGCTTCCTGTGCAGCTTCGGGCACATCTTCGCGGGCGGGTACGCGGCCGGCTACTACTCGTACAAGTGGGCCGAGGTGCTCTCGGCCGACGCGTTCTCGGCCTTCGAGGAGGTGAGTCTCGACGACGATCGCGCGGTCGCCGACGTAGGCCGCCGCTACCGGGACACGATCCTGGCGCTGGGGGGGAGTGTGGCGCCGCTCGACGTGTTCGTCGCGTTCCGGGGCCGCGAGCCCACGCCAGCGGCGCTCCTGCGGCACGCGGGCCTGGCGTGACCCGCCTATCGGTCAACCTGAACAAGGTTGCCCTGCTGCGCAATCAGCGCGACCTCGACCTGCCGAGCCTCTCGCGGGCGGCGCGGATCGCGGTCGAGGCGGGCGCGCACGGCATCACAGTGCATCCGCGCCCGGATGAGCGGCACATCCGCGCCTCCGACGTGCGCGAGCTGGCCGGCTTCCTTGTCGTGGAGCTGAATGTCGAGGGCAATCCCTTCCCCGAATTTCTCGAGATCGTGCGCAAGGTGCGGCCCGCGCAGTGCACCCTGGTGCCCGACAGTCCCGAGCAGGGAACCAGCGACCACGGCTGGCAGCTGGTCGCGCGGGGCTCCGCGACGGCCGATGCGAAACGCCTGCGCCCGGTGCTGCGCGAGCTTGCGGCGCTCGAGGTGCGCTCCAGCCTGTTCCTGGATGCCGATCTCGAGCAGGTCGAGGCCGCCGCAGCGCTCGGCGCCGATCGCATCGAGCTCTACACCGAGCCGTGGGCGCGCGCATTCGGGGGCCCGCTGCAGGACACCGTGCTGCACAGCTTCGCGGCTGCCGCGGCTCGTGCCCAGGCACTGGGTCTGGGCGTGAACGCGGGCCACGATCTCAATCTCGAGAACCTGGGCCCGTTCCTCTCGGGCGTGCCCGGCGTGCTCGAGGTATCGATCGGTCACGCGCTCACCGCCGACGCGTTGGAAATCGGGCTGGCCGCAGCGGTGCGCGCCTACCTCGAGATCGTGCGCCGGTGACGCGGGTTTCGATCGAGCTGGTGCCGCGCTCCACTGCGTCGCTCGACGCCGACCTGGCGCTGCTGCGCGAGCGCTTCCCCGCGATCGACACCGTGAACATCCCCGACCTGCTGCGCATGGATGTGCGCGCCTGGGAAGCCTGTGCGCGGGCGCGCGCCGTGCTGCCCCACGCCATTCCGCACCTGCGCGCCATGGACTTCGCTTTGCACCGGCCCTTCCCGCTGGCCGACTACCTCCGCGAGCAACGGCTCGACACGGTGCTGGTGGTGACCGGCGATCCGCCCCAGGACATGGGGCACCGGGTCTATCCGACGACCCCGCCCGAGCTGATCGCGAAGCTCAAGCGCGAGCTCCCGGAGCTGCGCGTCTACGCCGGCTTCGACCCGTATCGCTCCGGCCTGCGCCGCGAGCTGGACTACGTGCGCGCCAAGCTCGACGCCGGAGCGGACGGCCTGTTCTCGCAGCCCTTCTTCGACCTGCGCCTGATGGAAGTCTGGTCCGAGCTCCTGTCGGGCTGCGAGCTGTGGTGGGGCGTTTCGCCGGTGCACTCGGCGCGCCAGCGCCGCTGGTGGGAGACCAAGAACCAGGCGTTCTTCCCGGCAGACTTCGAGCCGAGCGCCAAGTGGAACCGCGGCTTCGCGAGGCGCGCACTCGGCTGGTCGCGCGCGCGCGATCAGAACATGTACTTCATGCCGATCCGGGCCGGCCTGGCCGACTACCTGGACGGCATCCTGTGAGCCCGCCACGCGCCAGCGAACTGCTCGACTGCTGGTTTGGCAAGCTGGACGACGCGGGCCTGCCCGATCCGGCCGTCTCGCAGCGCTGGTTCCGGGGCGGCCCCGCGTTCGACCAGGAGCTGCGCCAGCGCTTCGGAAGAGATGTCGAGGCGGCGCTGGCCGGCGAGCGCGAGGCGTGGGCGAGCACCCCGAGCGGCCGGCTCGCGTTGGTGCTGCTGCTGGACCAGCTGACGCGCAACATCCAGCGCGGAACGGCAGGCGCCTTCGCAGGCGATGCGCGCGCACTGCAGCACGCCGTGCTGGCGCTGGAGGGCGGCGAGGACCAGCGGCTGCGTCCCATCGAGCGCTGCTTCCTGTACATGCCCTTCGAGCATGCCGAGGACCGGGAGCAGCAGGTCCGGGCCGTGCTCCTCTTCGAGTCCCTGGCGAGCGGCGGCGAGCCGCTGCTGCTCGGGGGCCTCGACTGGGCGCGGCGCCACCAGCGGGTGATCGAGCGCTTCGGCCGCTTCCCGTCGCGGAACCTGGTGTTGGGGCGCAGCTCCACGCCGGAGGAGCTGGCCTTCCTGGCCGAGACGCCGGCGGGCTTCTGAGGCTCGCCTAGAACAGCGCGATCGGGTTCACGGGCGAGGCGGTTCCGCGCCGGAGGACCAGCGGCGCGATCGTGAGCAGGAAGGCCCAGCGGTGCTCCTGCGCGCAGGCGGCCGACAGGTCGCGCAGCTCCAGGTTGTCGAGCAGGTGCAGGCCCATGGCCACGATCGCGACCGTGTGGATCGGCATGCTGACGCCCTCGACCCGCGAGGGGGTCACGTCGGACACGCCGTCGCAGCCGAGCGCCGCGACGCCGCGCTCGTGCAGCCAGGGCAGGCACGAGGCGTCGAGTCCCGCCATGCCCTCGCTGGCGGGCCAGGGGCCGTGCGCGTCCCGGTACGCCCAACGGCCGGTCGACACCAGCAGCACGTCGCCCTCTTCGACGCGCACGTCGCACTCGGACTCGGCGCGCTCCAGGTCGTCGGGAAAGATCGGGTCGCCGCGCTCCAGGTAGGGCACTCCCCGCGCGCGGGGGATGTCGAGCAGGATGCCGCGCGATACGATGCCGTCGCGCAGTTCGTGGATGCCGAGCTCCAACGCGCCGTGCGCGGTGACCTTCTCGATCGGGTAGCCGTTGTAGAGCTTGCCGTCGTGGAAGATGTGGCACAGCGCGTCGATGTGCGAAGTCGCGAAGCCGTGCGACGCAATCGCGAAGTAGTCGCCGCCGTACTGCTCGGTGGCGGTTGCGGTCATCAGGTGGACCACCGGGTTCGGGTTGTCGGCAGCAGCCACCGTGGGCAGCGGTCTCGCGCACGACACGATGCGGCCGCTCTGCACCAGACGCGCGGCTTCCGCGCGCTTCTCGGCGGTGATCAGGTTCAAGGTGCCGAGCTGGTCGTTCTCCCCGAAGCGCTTCCAATTCGAGAGCGTCTTGTGGAACGCGAGGACCTGTTCGGTCTTGAGCGGAGCGCGGGTCTCGGCCATGGGTCCTCCTAGGCGCTCGGAGGCAGCGCCAGCTCGTCCGGCGAGGTCGCGGGAAGCGAGCACACATTGCCCCGACACAGGTAGGCCGTCGGCGCGCCGTCCACCAGCCCGCGGCCTTCCAGCCACTCGGGCGCCAGCCAGGCCGGAGGATGGTCGGGATGCACGAGCACGACTGCATCTTCGCACGAGAGCAGCCGGCGCGCGCGGCTGGCGAGCGCCTGGCTGCGCAGGTCGCCCGAGTCACCCAGCACCAGCGCCACGCCGACGCCTCGCTCCAGCAGCATCGCGGCGCGCAGCAGGGTGGGGGCTGCAGCCGGCACCCGCTGGGCCACTGGGCCGTGCACGTCGAGCACCGCGCGGGCGACTTCGCCGAGCTCGGGCCGCCCGGTCAGCTCGGCGATGCGCAGCAAGCCGAGCGCCGCCAGGCCGTTCGCGGCCGGGGTCGCCCCGTCCGAGTCGCTGGTCGGCCGGAACACCAGGGTCTGGTCGCCAGCTCGGGCAAAGTAGAGGTCATTGGTCTCAGCCGAGAAGAAGCCGTTCGCGATCTCGCTCGCGATCTCGAGCGCGGCCTCCATGCAGCGCGGGTCGGCGCCCGCGCGCTGCAGGTCGAGCAGCGCGCAGAGCAGGGCCGCGTGGTCGTCCAGAAAGGCGGGCACGCGCGCACGCTCGCCGTCCCAGATGCGCAGCAGCCGGCCCTCGCCGTCGCGCATGCGCGACAGCAGGAAGTCCACCGAGCGCTCGGCGGCGGCGCGCCAGTCGCTGCGGTCGAACGCGGCGGCGGCGCTGGCCAGCCCTCCGGCCGTGTAGGCGATCCAGGCCGTGATCTGCTTGCGGTCCGTGACCGGCGCCACACGCTCGGCGCGCGCCGCGAGGAGCTTCTCGCGCGCGGCGGCGAAGCGCGGCCGCTCGCCCGCCAGGCCGTGCTCGAGCACGCTCTTGCCGGTGCGCTCGAAGGTGCCGGCCGCGGTCACGCCGTAGGCATCCGCGAACGCCGCGCCCTCTTCGGGGCCGAGCACCGCCGCGACCTCGTCGCGGCTCCACACGTAGTACTTGCCTTCCTCGCCCTCGCTGTCCGCGTCCTGGCTGGCGTAGAACCCGCCCTGCGCCGAGAGCATCTCGGAGCACAGCCAGTCCACCGTCTCTGCGATCGGCCAGGCCAGGGTCGGCGCTTGCGTCTGGCGCCAGGCTTCGGCGTAGACGCGCAGCAGCTGGCCCTGGTCGTAGAGCATCTTCTCGAAGTGAGGCACCAGCCAGCGCGCGTCGGTGCTGTAGCGGTGGAAGCCGCCGGCCAGCTGGTCGTAGATGCCGCCGCGCGCCATGCGCTCGCACGTGAACACCACGTGTTCAAGCGCGTCCCCGGCTGCTACGCCGTGCGCGGAAGCCAGCAGGATCGCCTCCAGGTTGGTGGGCGTCGGGAACTTCGGCGCCGCCCCGAAGCCGCCGTGCTCGCGGTCCGCGCGCCGCATCAGCTCGCGGACCAAAGCATTCAGGTCGGCGCTCCCGGGACGCGGGCCCTCGGGCAGGTCGGGCCGGGCGCGCAGCGCCTCCATCACGCGGTCCGCCTGCTCCTGCACCTCGCCGCCCTGCTCGCGGTAGCTGCGGGTGATCGCGTCGACCACCTGGGGCCAGCCCGGCCGGCCGTGCGCCGGGCCGGGCGGAAAGTACGTGCCGCCGTAGAACGGCCGTCCGTCCGGCGCGCAAAACATGTTGAGCGGCCAGCCGCCCTGTCCGGTGAGGCGCAGCACTGCGTCCATGTAGATCTGGTCGACGTCCGGGCGTTCCTCGCGGTCCACCTTGATGCAGATCAGCGACTCGTTCATCTGCGCCGCGATCGAGGCATCTTCGAACGACTCGCGCTCCATCACGTGGCACCAGTGGCACGACGAGTAGCCGATCGAGACCAGTACGGGCTTGTCCTCGCGGCGCGCGCGCTCCCAGGCCTCGTCACACCACGGGTACCAGTCGACCGGATTGTCGCGATGCTGCTGGAGGTAGACGCTCGTCTCGTCGGCCAGCCGGTTGGGCACAGCTACACGCGGTCGGGCGGCGTAGCCGCCTTGATCCAGCTCGTGTAGTCCTGGTAGCCCACCGCGCGTTGGCGCGCGCGCGCTCGCTCGAGCAAGCGTCCGGCCGCCTCCTCGTCGAGCGGTTCGAGCTTCCGCACCTGCTCGGCGAGACCCAGGTACGACTGGGTCACGTGGTTGGCGACCGACTTGGCGTGTTTGCGAGACGCCACGATGTTTCCCTTGCCGGTCACCACGTTGCCCACGCTGAACAGGGTGGGGTAGCCCTGCAGGCGCCCCAGGTCCCAGTCCTGGAAGTCGTACAGTTCGCCTCGCATGGCCACGCCGGTGACGCCCTCGGGGATGCTGCCGATCGAGCTGATCACCTGCGGGACGCGCACTTCGACGGTCTCGTCGGTCACTACGACTCTTCCGTCCTCGAGCCGGGTCTTCGCGAAGACCAGGCCCGCGAGCCGCTCGCCCTCGACGATCAGGTCCACCGGGGCGCGCAGCGGCTCCAGACGAAACAGGTACTTCTCCATGGCCTTCTCGAGCAGGCGCGCGCGACTTTTGGCGATCTTCTCGCGCACCTTCTCGTTCGCCCCGTCGGGTAGCTCGACGAGCGGCATGTCCTCGGCGCGCCGCCGGTAGAACAGGGTGCAGCCCTGGCAGCCCAGGTCCTGCCAGCGCAAGCCGTGCTTCTCGAGTGTCTTCGGAATGCCCGCCACCTCGGTCTCGACCAGGTCCGCCTCGATGCCGCGCTCGCGCAGACCGCGCAGGCACAGCTCGAGCTGGATCACCTTCACGACGTCGATCGATGCCAGGCCGCCGCCCACCACGATCGTGCCGTCCGGGATTTCGTACTGATCCCCGTCGTAGGAGGTTTCGTTGTAGTGGTTGAACCAGTAGATGAAGGGGTTCTGGTAGACCAGGCCCTTGCCCACCCAGGTCTCGGCGCCCTCGATCGGCAGCGCGCGGTCCCGCCAGGCGCCGTTCGCCAGCACGACCGCGTGGAAGCCCCAGTCCTCGACCAGCTCGCGCAGCTCCAGGTCGCGACCCAGCTTGGTGTCGGGTACGAAGTGCACGCCGGGGCGGGTGAGCTTGTCGTCGATCGCGCCGTACTCCTTGCGGCGCAGGCCGGTGTGCCAGCGCGGCAGGCCGTCCTCGACCTTGCCGTAGGGGCGTGCATTCTGCTCGAAGACCAAGGTCAGGATGTCTTGCTCCGCGAAGATTCCGGCAGCCTCGGCTCCGGCCGTGGCGCCCCCCACCACCGCGATCGCGAAGACGCCGCTCGACATGGCGGCCATTCTAGCCGTTTTGACTTGCGCTGGTCCCTCGCTCTAGGCTTCGCGCCGTGAGCGAAACGCTGCTTGTCGCCGAGAGCCACGGCTGCGAGTCGACGCAGCTGCGCGCCCGCGTGCAGCGCTACCCGCACTCCGCCCGCGTGCGCCGCGCGACCGCGATCGGCGTGCCGCTCTTCCTGCTCGCCTTGCTCTCCGTGCCGATCCCGGGCTGGCACTTCGCCGCTGTGCCGGGCTTCCTGGTCGCGTCGTTCGTGCTGGCCCGGCGCCGCTTGCTCCAGGAGTTCGAGTTCGAGTCGGTGTCCGGTCCCTGCCCCTCATGCGGGGCGGATCAAGAGCACCCGGTGCCGGGCGCGGCGAGCTTTCCGCTCGTGCTGCCCTGTCCGGGCTGCGGGGAGTTTCTGAAGCTCTCCCAGCTGCGCTAAGCTCCGGCGCGCTCGCCCGAAACGGCGACCGGGGGACCGCCATGGCACGCTGGACCACCCGCGAGAGCGCGGAGCTGTACGGGATCTCCAACTGGGGCGCTGGCTACTTCTCGATCGGGGAGAGCGGTCAGGTCGAGGTCCACCCGCGCGGAGCGGACGCCGGTACGGTCCCGCTGCTCGACCTGGTCCACGACCTGCAGAAGCGCGGCCTGCACACGCCGATCCTGCTGCGCTTCTCGAACATACTCGAGAGCCGCGTGCAGGAGATCGCCGACTGCTTCGCCAACGCCGCCGAGGAGTACGGCTACCAGGGACGCTACCGCGGCGTGTACCCGATCAAGGTGAACCAGCAGCGCCCGGTGGTGGAGGAGATGATCGCCTTCGGACGCAGTCGGGATCTCGGTCTCGAGGTGGGCAGCAAGCCCGAGCTGCTGGTGGCCCTGGCGCTGCTCGAATCCCCGCAGGCCCTGCTGATCTGCAACGGCTACAAGGACCACGCGTACATCGAGACGGCTCTGCTCGCCCAGCGGCTGGGTCGCCACACGATCATCGTGATCGACCGGCCGATCGAACTCGATCTGGTGGTCAAGGTTTCGCGCGAGCTCGGCATCAAGCCGCACCTCGGCGTGCGCGCGCGGCTGACGGCGCGCGGCGAGGGCAAGTGGGTGGAGTCGAGCGGCGACCGCTCCAAGTTCGGTCTGTCGGCCGCCGAGATCGTGCGGGCCGTCGAGCGACTGCGCGCCGAGGACATGCTCGACTGCCTGGAGATGCTGCACTTCCACATCGGTTCGCAGATCACGGCGATCCGGGCGCACAAGGTCGCCCTGCGCGAGGCCAGCCGAGTGTTCGTCGGCCTGCACAAGCTCGGCGCTGCGCCGCGCCTGCTCGACGTGGGTGGCGGCCTGTCTGTCGATTACGACGGCTCGCGAACCGACTTCCACTCGTCGATGAACTACTCCG
>CAXMNF010000291.1:0-3168 GCA_964194645.1 uncultured Gammaproteobacteria bacterium | reverse complement strand
GCGGACGGCTCTTCGAGGGCACCCCGGCGATGATGCACGAGGCGCTGAACGTGAAGCTCGCCAAGCTCCCCGACGACACCGCCGTGTACTGCGGGCACGAGTACACCGAGGGGAATCTGCGCTTCGCGCGGACGCTCGAGCCGGGGAACAAGGCGCTGCAGGAAAAGCTGGCGTGGGTCGAGGGGCGCCGCGCCAGGAGCGCGCCCGACTGGCACGACGCGACCGAGGCCGAGATGACCGTGCCCTCGACGATTGGCGAGGAGCGCGCCACCAATCCCTTCATGCGCCCCGACTCGCCGGAGATCATCGCACAGCTGCGCGAGCACTACCCCGACAGCGACAGCGACCCGGTCACCGTCCTTGGCCGGGTGCGCGAGCTGAAGGACCGCTTCTAGGGCAGGGACTCGGCGAGGTCGACCCAGACCTCGTCGCCCTCGAGCCGCACGGCGTAGCGCCGGATCGGGTAGTCACCGAACCCGTCCGGCGGGAGCCCCGTCACCACGTCGTACTCCCAGCCGTGCCCGTTGCAGGTGACCACCGAGCCCTCGAGCGGTCCCTCGTGCAGCGGATACCCGGCGTGTGGGCAGGCGTCGTCCATGGCGAAGACCCGGTCGCCCACCCGGTAGAGCCCCACGTAGCACTCGCCCACGCGCACACAGCGCCCCTGGTCCAGAGGCAGCTCGGCGAGGCGCGCGACTCTTTCGAAAGCCATCGGGTCGGGTACAGTAGACAAATGGGACTTTCGCTGCTCCTGCTGCTGATCCTCGCCGCACCGAGCGGGATCGAGATCGAGGATCGGATCGACGTGGTCGAGGTCGATCGCCGGGTGCTCGCCGTGGGTGCCGAGGGCACCTTCCTCGAGCTCGAGCTGGAGATCGACGAGCAGGTGCTCGACAGCCGCAGCCAGGGGCTGATCGGCGTGGTCACCACCACCTCCCGACTGCTCGGGGTGTCCCAGTCGGCGGCGAGCTGGCGGGAACTGCGCTACCGCATCGAGGAACGCGAGGCCGCGCCCGAGCGCATCTATCTGGCGGACCGGGTCGCCCTGGTGGCGCTCACGAACCGGCTGGCGGCGCTGGGCCCCAAGAGCGGCCGCTGGAACGAGCTGGAGCTCGGGCCCGGCGAGTCGCTCCGCAGCGTGGTGATCGACAACAACCTGGCCGGGGCGGTAACCGAACGGCGCGCGATCGCCTTCGCGCCCGCCAGCGGCGGCTTCATCACAATCCCCCTCTCGCCGCGCGAAGAGCTCGAGGCCAGCTCCCTGCGGGATTCCACCCTGACGCTCACGACGACCCGGCGCTTCCTGGTGTTCCGAGCCGGCGCGGAGCGCTGGATCGAGCGCAACCGGCTGGGCCGCTTCTAGCGCCAGCAGCGCCGGGACGTTGACGCTGCGCGTCACCCGGGTGACGGAACCTGTCCACTGAACGCTGCACCTGCCGGCCGCCGCCTCGCCCCGGCCACCGGATTCCGGGCACTTGCACGCAGAGCTGCACGCCCGGCCGCTGGCACGGGACATGCTTCCTGGTCCTGCATGGCCCAACCCGCACTCCAGCGACCAACCGCAGAAGCACCCGAGCCCCAGGTCATCGAGACGACCCTGCTCGACCTGGTGGCGGCGGTCTCGGACAGTGCCGAGAGCGAGGCCGAGGTGGTCGCCACGATCGCCGACCTGCTCCGCTCGGGGAAGATCCGGCTGATCGGCAACTTCCGCAGAGCGGACGTGCGACTCGGCTGACGCTAAGCTCCGGCCTCGCCATTCAGGCCGGCCTGGGGGGGCCCGTATTCCTTGGGAAAGTCCAGGCAGCAGAGCTTTGCGTTCAAGGTGAGCGCCACCGGCAAGAAGACCCGCGCTGCGGCGCGCGGCGCCCGCTCGGGCGCTAGCAAGCGCTCAGGCTCCAGGAAGTCCTCGGGGCCTGGCAAACGCTCCAGCGCCAAGGTCAAGCCCGCGCGTGCGGCGCCGGCCCGGCGCAAGGCGCGCAAGCCGGCAACGGGATCCGGGGGCGGGCGGGGAGGCGGAGCCGGGTCCGCCGAGTCGGTTGCGAAGCAACAGCGCGACATCTCGGTATCCGAGTTCTTCGCCAAGAACCGGCACCTGCTCGGCTTCGACAACCCCGCGAAGGCGCTGCTGACCACCGTGAAGGAGCTGGTCGACAACGCGCTCGACGCCGCCGACGAGGCGCGCATTCCCGCCGATATCGAGGTGTGCATCGACCAGCTCGCCGAGGACCGCTTCCTGGTGCGCTGCACCGACAACGGTCCCGGGATCGTGGCCAAGAACGTGCCGTCCGTGTTCGGCAAGCTCCTGTTCGGCTCCAAGTTCCACCGGCTCAAGATGAGCCGCGGCCAGCAGGGCATCGGCGTCTCCGCCGCTGGCATGTACGGACTGCTGACCACCGGCCACCCGGTGCGCGTGATCTCGCGCACCGGAAGGCGCAGCCCGGCGAAGCGTTTCGAGATCGCGATCGACACGCGCAAGAACCAGCCGGGGGTGCGGCTCGAGAAGGAAACCGAGTGGGACCAGGCGCACGGCACCCTGGTCGAGATCGAGCTGGAGGCGAGCTATCGCAAGGGCCAGCACTCGGTCGACAGCTACATCCACCAGATTTCCCTGGCCAACCCGCACGCCACGCTCCAGTACCTGCCCCCGGACCGGAAGTCCGACAGCGACATCAGAGTCTACGAGCGCGTGACGAAGGAGCTGCCGCCGGAGACCGCCGAGATCAAGCCGCACCCCTACGGGGTGGAGCTCGGTGTGCTCATGCAGTGGCTGCGCGAGAGCAAGCAGCGAAACCTGCAGGGCTTCCTGTCTGCCGAGTTCAGCCGCGTGTCGACGCGCCTCGCCGGCGAGATCTGTGACGCCACCGGGATCGCGCGGCGCAAGAGGCCCGACACGTTGGGCCGAGCCGACGCGGAGAAGCTGCACAAGACGATCGCGGCTACGAAGATCATGGCGCCGCCCACCGACTGCATCGCGCCAATCGGCGAGAAGCTGCTGCGGCGGGCCATGGACTCGATCCACCCGTCGCAGTTCATCACGTCGGTCACGCGGCGGCCGACCGTGTATCGCGGCAACCCGTTCCTGGTCGAGGTGGCCCTCGCCTACGGCGGCGAGGGCCTCAGTGCCGAAGACCCGGCGCTGATGTACCGCTACGCGAACCGCGTGCCCCT
>CAXMNF010000290.1:0-11273 GCA_964194645.1 uncultured Gammaproteobacteria bacterium | reverse complement strand
TCCGCCCCAGAGCACGTTGTCTACCGCCAGGATTCCGTTCGTGCGCAGGCGCGGCAGCAGCTCCTCGTAGTAGTCGCTGTAGCTGGTCTTGTCCGCATCGATGAAGGCGAAATCGAACTGCTCCTCGCGTGGCAGTCCGCGCAGGGTCTCGAGCGCCGGCCCGATCACCAGCTCGATGCGCTCGGCCACACCCGCCTGCTCCCAGTACTTGCGCCCGATCGAGGTCCACTCTTCGCTGATATCGCAGCACAGCAGCCGCCCGCCCGGCGGCAGGCCGCGGGCCATGCACAGCGCGCTGTAGCCGGTGAAGGTGCCGATCTCGACCACGCGAGAGGCGCCCAGAGCCGCTACGAGCAGCTCCAGCAGGGTGCCCTGCTCCGCGGCGATCTGCATGCGCGCCCGAGGGCCGAGCCGCGAGGCGGTCTCCTCGCGCAGCGCGACGAGCGCCGGATCGTCCGCGCTGCGGTGCTCGGCCAGATAGCTGTGCAGTTTGTCGTCGAAGCCGGTCGCTTTCGCCATGTTGCGAGCATTGGATCATTACGCGTCGCCCGGCGTCAATCGCGCCACCAATGGGTGTCGGGTTTCCGGGGGTTGGCTAGTATTTCCGGGACTGAAAAGTACAGGGGGGATGGCATGGCGACCCGAAAGGCAACCAAACGAACCGCTTCGAAGAAGACCCCCAGGCGCAAGCCAGCGCGCAAGGCCACGGCCAAGCGCAGGCCGGCTCCGCGCAAGGCGAGTGCGAAACGGAAGCCGGTCCGCAAGAAGAAGACGGCCGTGCGCGCCAAGACGCCCACGCCCGAGCTCATCGCACGCAAGATCGTGCGCATGACCAAGGACCACTCGAAGCTGAAGATCGAGGAGCTCTACGCAGAGAACTGCGTGTCGCAGGAGCCGAACCAGCCCGAGCCCGCACTCGGCCACGAGGGCCGGCGGACCAAGGACGAGTACTGGGACAGCTTCCAGGACAGCGGCAAGGCCGACTGGAACGCGCGGAACATCTGGATCAAGGGCAACACGATCTGCATCGAGTGGGACGCCAAGATCGTCACGCACGAGGGCCAGTCGCTGCGCTTCCAGGAAGTCGCGGTGCACGAGGTGAAGGGCGGCAAGATCGTGGCCGAGCGCTTCTACTTCGACTCTGCCGCTCTGCAGCCTCCGGCGCAGGCCGCTGCTCCAGTGCCCACGCCGGCGCCGGTGCGCGAGCGGGAGCCCGAGCCGAGGCACGAGCCCGAAGCGCGGCCGGAGCCGACCTATCGCTCGTACAGCTCGCCGTCTCCAACGTCGAGCTACTCGCCCGACGCGGACGACGACGAGCCGAGCACGCCGAAGGTGGATCCGATCGACCTCTAGGGGTGGGAGGGCCTCTTCTCCTCGCACTGCTGCTCATCGCCGGGGCAGGCCCGGCGCTCGCCGATTCGCTGCCCGGAGCCCGGCCGATCCCGGCCGCGCTGGCGGCGCGTCTCGAGCATGTGCGCGCCGAGGTCGCCTCGCCGCGCACGCGGCACCTCGACGCCGCTGGCCGCCCACTCTTCGTGAACCGCCTGGCCCTCGAGGCCAGCCCCTACCTGCTGCAGCACGCGCACAACCCGGTGAACTGGTTCCCATGGGGTGATGAGGCCTTCGCCGAGGCGCGGCGGCTCGACCGCCCGGTGCTGATCTCGATCGGCTACTCCACGTGTCACTGGTGCCACGTGATGGAGGAACAGTCCTTCGAGGACCTCGAGATCGCCGAGGCGCTGAACGCGAACTACGTCGCGATCAAGGTGGACCGCGAAGAGCGGCCCGACGTCGACAGCGTCTACATGAGTGCGGTGCGCGCGCTGACCGGCAGCGGCGGCTGGCCGATGACGATCTGGGCGACAGCCGACGGTGTGCCGTTCTTCGCCGGCACCTACTTCCCGCCGCGCGGCGGGAAGCGCCGGCCGGGCTTCCTGCCCACGCTGGGTCGCATTGCGGGCCTCTGGGAGCGGCAACGCGGCCAGGTCGGCCTTGCGGCCGCGCGACTGCAGGAGCGGGTGCGCGCCTCCCTCTCGCCGCAGCCGGCGGTGGGCGTGCCCGGGACGGCCGAGATCCGCAGGGCGCTCGACGCGTACCGCCAGGGGTTCGACGCGCAGAACGGCGGGCTCCGAGGCCGCCGCAAGTTCCCGGCGACCTTGCCCATCCCGTTGCTGCTGCGCGCGCACCGGCGCACCGGCGACGACGCCTGGCTTGCAATGGCGCGCCGCACACTCGACGCGATGCGCCGTGGCGGGCTCTACGACCACGTGGGCGGCGGTTTCCACCGCTACACGACCGACTCCACCTGGACCGTGCCGCACTTCGAGAAGATGCTCTACGACAACGCCCTGCTGACGCAGACCTATGTGGTCGCATGGCAGCACACGGGCGACCCCGCCTACCAGGCGGTGGTGCGCGACGTGCTCGCATACGTGGCGCGCGAGATGACTGCGTCCGAGGGCAGCTTCTACTCGGCGACCGACGCCGACAGCGAGGGCGAAGAGGGCCTCTACTTCATCTGGGACCACGAGTCGCTGCGCGCCGCGGTGGGCGAAGCGCACTACGAGTTGGCGGCGGCGGCCTACGGCCTGGACGGCCCGCCGAACTTCGAGAAGACGCACTGGGTGCTGCGCGCCGACCGCGACCCCGGGGACCTGGCCACAACACTCGGGCGGCCGCTCGCGAAGGTCGAAGCCGAGCTGGCCGAGATCCGGGCGCGGATGCGCGCCGCGCGCGAGCAGCGCGTGGCGCCGCTGCTGGACGACAAGCAGATCGTCGCCTGGAACGGCCTGATGATCAGCGCCTTTGCACGCGCGGGCCTGGCGCTGCGCGAGCCCGGCTACGTCGAGAGCGCCTCGGCGGCGGCCGGCGCGCTGCTCGCGCTGGGACGCCCGGACGGGAAACTCGCGCGCTACCTGAAACAGGGCAAGCCGCACGGCGTCGGCCTGCTCGACGACCACGCGTTCCTGGTGAGCGGACTGCTCGACCTGTACGAGGCGGATGGGCAGGCGCGCTGGCTCGACGCCGCGCTGGCCCTGCAACGCGAGCAGGACGAGCGCTTCTTCGACGAGCGCAACGGCGGCTACTGGATCTCACCGCACGAGGCAGTCGCGCTCCTGGGACGCGAGAAGCCGATCGAAGACGGTGCGCGGCCCAGCGGCAACTCCGTGGCAGCGCTCAACCTGCTGCGCTTGTACCACCTGACCGGCGATGCCGTCTGGTTCGAGCGCGCCGAGATGACCATGCGCGCCTTCTCCGACCGGCTACGACTGCTTCCCTCGGCGTATGGCCGCATGCTCGAAGCCGTCGACTTCCTGACCGACACGCCCAAGGAGATCCTGATCGTGACGCCCGGGGCGAACGGCGGGGCCGAGCCGTTCCTGGCCGCACTCGGTTCGCTGCACCTGCCGAACCGCGTGCTGGTCGTGGCGTCCGAGCCGCAACTCGCGGCGCTCGAGCAGCGTGTACCGCTGCTCGCCGACAAGCGCGCGCTCGGCGGCCGGGCCACGGCCTACGTGTGCGAGAACCGCACCTGCGAACTTCCCGCGCGCGATCCGGCCACGTTCGCCAGGCAGCTCGCCAAACCGGCGCGCCCCTACCCCGCCCCCTGATCAGGGACGTTCCTGCTTGACTGCTTAACTCCCCGAGTTAAGCAGTCAAGCAGGAACGTCCCCGAGGCCGGCGGCGCGGCGGACGGACTCGACGACCGGGGCGGCGGACTCGCGAGCGCGGCCGGCGCCCGCGCGCAGCACGTCCTCGACCGTGTCGGGGCGCGCCGCGTACTCGGCGTAGCGCTCGATGGCGGGCGCGAAGTAGGCGCGCAGGCGCTCGGCCAGGTCCTTCTTGACCTCGCCGTAGCCGATGCCGCCCTTCGCGCAGCGCTCGTTCATCTCCGCCCGCTCTTCGTCCGTCGCGAGCAGACGCCAGATCTGGAAGACCGGCAGGTCGGGGCTCTTCGGCTCCTCGACGGGGACCGAGTCGGTCACGATGCCCATCACCTGCTTCTTCTGCGGCTTCGGCTCCGCGAAGATCTCGATGATGTTCCCGTAGGACTTGCTCATCTTCTGGCCGTCGGTGCCCGGCACGATCGCCACGTCCCTCAGGATGTAGGGCTCGGGCAGCTTCAACAGCTCGCCGTAGGTCTGGTTGAACTTCACCGCGATGTCGCGGGTCATCTCCAGGTGCTGCTTCTGGTCCCGCCCGACCGGCACGAAGTCCGCTTGGTGGATCAGGATGTCGGCCGCCATCAGCACTGGATACGCGAGCAGGCCGTGGTCCAGCTTCTCGCCGCGCGCGACCCCGTCCTTGTAGGCGTGCGCTCGCTCGAGCAGTCCCATGGGCGTCACAGTGCTCAGCGCCCAGGTGAGTTCGTGCACCTCGGGCACGTCGCTCTGCCGGTACAGGATCGAGCTCGCCGGATCGAGGCCGAGCGCCAGGTACGACAGCGCCACGTGCTGCACCAGCTCGCGGCGCAGCTCGGCGTCGCGGATCACCGTCATCGAGTGGTAGTCCGCGATGAAGTAGATGCACTCGTTCCCGTCCTGGAACGCGATGTACTGGCGGATTGCGCCGAAGTAGTTGCCGAGGTGGATGCGGCCCGTGGGCTGCGTGCCCGAGAGCACGCGCTTGCCCCGCGGCAGCCCCTCTGGAGGCGGCTCGCGATCGACGCTGCGGCTCACGGCAGCTTCTGGAGCCAGCGCGGCGAGAAGACCGGGTCGGCGCCGTCCAGCAGCCGGCGCAGGCGATCGCGCAGGCGGGCGCTCGTCGGCCCGGGCACCGGCTCGGGGAAGGTCCGCTCGTCGATGCGCGCCACCGGCCACACGTCGATCGTCGTACCAGTCAGGAACGCCTCGTCCGCGCTTGCCAGTGCGGCCGCCGGCATGGCGGCCTCGCGCAGCTCGATCCCCTCGTCCTTGGCCAGGTCCAGCACGACGGCGCGCGTCACGCCGCGCAGCACTGTGTCCGTGGGGGCGGTCAAGACGATCCCGTCCTGGACGAGGAAGAAGCTCTGCGTGGAGCTCTCGGCGAGATCGCCGCGCTCGTCCAGCAGCAGGATGTCGTCGAAGCCCTCCTCACGTGCGCGCGCCTTGGCGACCGAGGTGTAGAGGTAGCCCGCGGCGAGCTTCGCCTGCGGCGACATCACCCAGCCCGGCATCTTGCGCGGGTCGGCGACCTGCAGAGCGGCGGGCCGGCTGGCGGGCTGCTTCGCGCCCGGATAGAGATCCTCGAGCGAGAATGCGGCGATCGCGATGCTCGCATGCGTCTCGCGCGGCAGCACGTCGAGCGACACACCCGGGAAGTACGCGGAGAGCTTCACCGTTTCGGCGCCCGGGTTGGCGCGCACCGCCTCGCCGATTGCGGACTCGAGCTGATCCAGGTCGAGCCGCAGGCGCATGCAGGAGAGGCCGGCCGAGTCCAGGAAACGCTGGGCGTGCTCGCGCAGGCCGAACACCGCGGGCCCGTCGGACAGCCAGTGACAGGAGGCCACGTCGAACACCACGGATCCGCGCTGCGCGGACTGCGACAACACGTGCAGGCGCGCCTCGCACCAGGGCACCAGCTCGCCGTCAACCCAGATGCGCCGCTCGTCCACGCTCACGCGCCGGAGGGTAGCGCCTCGGCGCGTTACGCCCAGCCCTGCAGCTCGGCCGCCCGCTCGGGCGTCTCCTGGCGGCCAGCTTACGACGACCGCGGAACCCCATGCTACCGTGCCTCGCGATGCACCTGTGGCTGAAGGCCGGTCACCTGATTGCGATGGTCGCGTGGTTCGCGGGCATGTTCTACATGTTCCGGCTGTTCGTGAACCAGGTGGAGCACCAGCACGAACCCGAGTCGGTAGCCATGCTGAAGGGCATGGCGGAGCGGCTCTACCGGGTCATCATCACGCCGGCCATGATCGCGACCTGGCTTCTCGGCCTGGCGATGCTGGCGTGGACGCCCGCCTTCCTGAGCCAACCGTGGCTCTGGGCGAAGCTTCTGCTGGTCTTGGGCCTGTCGGGCTATCACGGCTACGTCGGCCGGGTGCGGCGCCGCTTCGCCGCCGATGACCTGTATCTGTCGTCGCGCCAGTGCCGCATCCGCAACGAGATTCCGAGTCTGTTCCTCGTTGCCATCGTGCTGGTCGCCGTGCTGCACCCCGGCGGCTAGGTTCTCGCCGGTGGGGGAGGTGAAGGCTCCGGTCGCACTGATCAACGGCCGCGCCGGCCGGGTGCGGCGCGACTCCGGGCTCGTGGCGCGGATCCGCGCGCTGCTGCCGGCCCGGCACGTGCAGGTCACGGCCGCGCTCGACGAGGTCGGGCCAGCGCTCACGGAGCTGGCCGCAACGGGCGCCGACACGGTCTTCGTGGTGGGCGGCGACGGCACCACCACCGGGACCTTGACCGAGCTGGTGCGCCGCTGGCCGGGCGAGGCGCGTCCCGCGCTGGTGCTCACGCGGGGCGGCACCATCAACACCATCCCGAAGTCGCTCGGCGCACACGGCACGCCGGAGCAGATGCTGGAGCGCTACCTGGCGGCGCCGGAGCGCGCGCCGGCCAGCGAGCGTGCCCTGGTCTCGGTGCGCGCCGACCAGGCCGAGCCGCGCTTTGGCATGATCTTCGCGAACGGCGCGGCGGCCCGCTGGCTCGAGGCCTACTACTCGGGCCCGTCCGGCGTGCGCCCGGCCGCGGCCCTGGTCGCGCGCACCCTAGCGTCCGTGCCGCTCGGCGGCCGCCTGGCCCGCGAGATCTTCCAGCGCTTCGAGGCGCGCGTGGAACTCGACGGCCGCGCCAGCGAGGGCAGCTACACGGTGATGGGCGCGTCGAGCGTGCGGCACGTGGGGCTCGGCTTCGCGCCTTTCCTCACCGCCGGCCACCACCCCGACCGTTTCCACTTCGTGACCACCGACGCGTCGGGCGCGCGCCTCGGCCGCGAGATCCCCGTGTTCGCGCTGGGCTTCTATCCGCGCCGCTCCTGCCTGCGGCACGCCTCGCCGCGCCGGGTAGAGATCGAGACCGCGGCCCCGGAACCCTTCACGATGGACGGCGACCTGTTCCCGCGCGCGCGGCAAATCTCGCTCGACGCCGGACCCAGCCTGCGCTTCCTCTCGCCCTGATACCATCGGGCCGATGAGCATGCGGCGTTGGGGAGTGCGGATCGCTGGCGCGGTGCTCGCGCTCGGCGCAGCCGGGCTGGCGGTCATCGTCTGGCTCGGCTCGAGCCAGGCGCTCTATCCTCCCTGGTACGAGCACCGCACGCCCGAGCAGGGGCTGATCGACCGCACCCAGGACGAGTTCTCGGCCACGGTCTGGCAGGGGGCCGTGCGCGACCCGCTCACGGATCTGGGGCTCGTCTACCAGGACGTCGAGTTCCCGGCGGTGGACGGCAGCACCCTGCGCGGCTGGCTGGTGCCCGGGGCGCACGGGGGCCGCGGGGCGGTGGTTGCGGTGCACGGCGCCGGCGCGGACCGCCGCGAATTCCTGCGCCAGGCGCCGCTGTTCTACAACGCGGGCTACGCGACGCTTCTGTTCGACTGCCGCGAGCAGGGCGTGAGCGACGGCGCCGCGCGCGGGATCTCGCTCGGCTTCCGCGAGCACCAGGACGTCTCGTCGGCCGTCGCCTACGTGCGCCAGCAGGGCTTCGACCAGGTGGCCGTGATCGGCACCTCGCAGGGCGGCGCCAGCGTGATCCTGGCCGCGGCCGCGGACCCGACGATCGACGCCGTGATCGCCGAGAACCCCTTCACGAGCGTGCACGACCTGGTGCGCGACACCCGCCCGATCCCGAAGCGCTTCCCGCACGCGCTGCTCTCGCTGGTGAGCGGCGTGACGGTGCTGCGCATGGGCGGACTCGGCGAGCCCTCCCCGCTCGAGGTGGTCGACCGCATCGCCCCGCGCCCGCTGCTGCTGATGCACGGCAGCGAGGACAGCGCCATCCCGCACGCCCACTCCCAGGCGCTCTACGAGCGCGCCGCCGACCCCAAGGAGCTGTGGATCGTCCCGGGCGGCCAGCACGCCATGCTCTACAACTCGCATCCCGACGAGTGGCGGCAGCGCGTGATCGGCTTCCTGGCCCGCTCGATCGGCCGCTCCTTCTAGCGCGCTCCGAGCACGCGCCCGGCCTTGACGTAGTCCCTGGCCTTGACCCACAGGATCATGCCGTAGCGCCCCACGCCGGCCGTGACCGCATCGACCGCGGTGACGTTGATCTTGGCCTCGGCGAGCCTCTCGAGGTGCTGCTCGACGGCCCCGACGCGATTGCGCCCCTGGATCAGGAAGCCCTTCTTGGGCCGCGAGAGCTTCCATTTCTGCTGCTTGGCGACCTGGCGCAGCGGCGCCAGGTCCTTGGCCACCAGGTCGAGTTGCGTCTTTCCTCCCGCCACGGGGAAGCCCGAGAACGCTTGGAGATTCACGTTCGCATCCCCCAGCGCAGCCAGCACCTTGGCTCCCTGCCCCGCCCGGCTGCTCACGGTCAAGTAGCAGTAATTCACCTTCCGCACGCGATCGGCCATGGAATCCTCCTTCGCTAATGTACGCGATGGCGAGCCACAGTACCCCGTGCACCGGCCCTCTTTGCAAGTATTATCTCGCGATGACGCGCGCGGATTCGTTCGCTGCAATTGACTGGGAGAGCTGGAAGCCGCAGCAGCGCGCGACGTTGCTCTTCGTGTTGCGCGACGCTGAAATTCTGCTGATCCACAAAAAGCGCGGACTCGGCGCCGGCAAGATCAACGGACCGGGCGGCCGCATCGAACCGGGCGAAACGCCACACGAGTGCGCGGTGCGCGAGGTGCACGAAGAACTGTGCATCGTGCCGAGCGGCGTGCGCCAGTGCGGCGAGCTCAGCTTCCAGTTCGTAGACGGGCTGGCCCTGCACGTCTGGGTGTTCACCGCGTCGGGCTGCCGGGGCACGCCCACCGAGACCCACGAGGCCATCCCCCTGTGGGCGCCGCTCGACGCGATCCCCTACGAGCGCATGTGGGAGGACGACCCGATCTGGTTCCCCATGATGCTGGCCGGTGAGCGCTTCCGCGGCTGCGCGCTCTTCGACGGCGACACCATGCTGGGCCAGCGTTTCGAGCGGATCGGGGACCCCTAGCGGGGCGCCCGGGAGCGGCTCAGGCCCGCTCGGGGCCGCCCGAGGTGAGCCCGGCCAGGTTCGAGACTCCGGCCTCGAGCTCGTCTTCGGTGAGCAGCGGCACGGCCAGCTCGCGCTCCAGCAGCTGGCGGGCCTGAGCGTCGAGATTCACCAGCTGCAACGCGATCTCCTGGGTGAAGGCATCCAGATCCGTTGCCCGCACGACCCGGCCCAGCGCGCAGAAGGTCCGCTCCTCGAGCGTCATGTGAACCCGCAGCGAGTCGCCCACGCCCACCTCGAGGCCCATGCACTGGAAGCGCACGCCCGCCGTCGAGAGATCGACGGTCTGCGCCATGCGGCCCGAGCCCTCGTCCTTCTCGACCGAGAGCACGGCGTCACGGGCGATGCGTATGAATCTGCGCCGGTTCACGATGCGGTCCCCGCGCGGCGCGGCTAGGCGTCGCCGCCGTCCTCTCCGTCCGCCGGGTGCGCAACGCGCGCACGTTCCCGGATCAACTCGGCCACGTCATTCGGATCCTTCACGCCGTTCAGCACCAGGTCGCGACCGCCGGTCGCGAGCCGAACCGAGCCCACGCGCAGCCAGCGCTCGATCCAGCTCTGGCGCACCGCCACGCCCTGCAGACTGCGCACGTCCAGCTCCTGGGTGTGGCGCGAGACAACGCCAATACTCTGCACGATCTGGTCGGAAGTCACCCAGTGCCGGCCGCCGTAGAACACGATCGCCAGGGTCCACGCCAAGATCCCCACGGCGGCGGCGACGAGCCACGGCGCGGCGGCGGACCAGGCGTGCGCGTCCGGCCAGGCAAGGCCCGCGATCAGCAAGACAATTGCGAACGAGCAGCGTTTCCAGAAGAACAGGAGTGAAATCCCGCTCGACCAGCGCGCCTGCCTGTCGTCAACCATGGGCATGACTGTCCCCCGCCTTCAACCCCCCTTGATCGGCGCAGTTGCCGGTCCGGTTTAGGGCTGAATGGGGCGGCTAGCTGCCCAGCACTGCGCGATCCCTGGTCGCGGCGTGCGGCTCCCGGTACGCTCAGACGGCGGGGAGGAACCAGCGATGGACCAGCCGAGCAGCGAGGGCTACCGCTTCGACGGGTACCTGGCGGCCCTTGGGGAGAACTGGCTCGACGAGGATCCGCTGCTGTGCCGCTGGCTCGAGCGCCGCGGGGTCGGACCCGAGGGGCTGGCGCTGGCCGATGCCTTCGGGAGCGCCGCGGCCGGCCGTCACCGGGTGTCGGCGGACCAGGTCGAGCGCCGCGAGAAGCTGCCGTACCTGGAGGACCCCGATCCCTACTCGCGCCGCTCGACCCGCGTGGTGCTCCCCCCGGAGACGCTCGAGCTGCTCGCCGAGGTGCACGGCTCCGGCATCTGGAAGAGCACGACCGACGAGCGCGCCCGCTACGCTGCGGTGTACCTGCTGAACCAGAATGGCGAGTTTGGCGTCACCTGCAGCGTCGCGTGCACGGACGGACTGGCGCGCGTGCTGCGCGCACTCGGGCACGATGCGCGCAGCCGCGAGGTAGTCGAGCGATTCGAGCACGCCAGGCCCGACTCCTGGGCCCACGGTGCGCAGTTCGTGACCGAGATCCAAGGCGGTAGCGATGCGGCGACCAACGCATTGCGCGCCGTTCCGGACGCCGACGGGCAGTACGCCCTGCACGGCCAGAAGTGGTTCTGCTCGAACCCCACGGCCGACTACTGGCTGGTCACCGCACGCTGCGACGGGGCGCCGCCCGGTCACCGCGGGGTGAGCCTGTTCTGCGTGCCACGCGAGCACGGCGGGGCCCCAAACGGCTATTTGATCGCGCGGCTCAAGGACAAGCTCGGCACGCGGGCGCTTGCCACCGCCGAGATCGACTTCGATGGGGCGCTAGGCTGGCCGGTGGGGCCGCTCGACGCGGGCCTCCGGAACATGGTGGCGTTCGTGCTCACCACGAGCCGCGTCCACTGCGTGCTCGCGGCCGCCGCAGCGAGCCGGCGCGCCGCCCGCGAGGCGCACGCCTATGCGGGCTTCCGCGAGGCGTTCGGGCGCAAGCTCGCCGACCACCCGCTGCTGGCGGCCTGCCTGCGGCGCCTGCACGAGGACGCCGACCGTGCGGAGGCCGGCGCGTTCGCGACCGTCGACGCCTGGCTGTCCGATCCCACCGGCGAGCCGCAGCAGCTCTGGAGGCGCGTGCTGATCAGCCTGGCCAAGGCAG
>CAXMNF010000289.1:0-2546 GCA_964194645.1 uncultured Gammaproteobacteria bacterium | reverse complement strand
GCTCTGCTTGCCGCGGTTCACGTGCAGGTGAAGCAGCGACACTCCGTTGACGATCGGCCAGGTCATCTCGCGCACGTAGTCGCCGGCGGGCGCTTCGACCTTGATCACTTGCGCGCCGAGGTCTGCCATGTGGGTGCTGATCGCGGCGGGACCGAGCAGCGAGCTCTCGATCACGCGCACCCCTGCCAGCGGACCTTGTGCGGTTTCGGTCATCGGCGCGCAGCTTACCGCTGGCCCGCCCGAGCGTCGAGTCAGCGCAGATATGCGCGTTCCTCTGTTGCTGCGCGCGACGGCCGAGCATACCCCCTGTGGTAGAGTCGCCGCATGTCGTGGAAGCCCGAGATCGACCAGATCGCGCAGCGTCGCGAGCGCGCGCTGGAGCACGGCGGCGCGGAGGCCGTCGAGCGTCAGCATGCGAGCGGCCGCCTCGCGGTGCGCGAGCGGATCGACGCGCTGGTCGACCGCGACAGCTTCCGCGAGCACGGCCAGATCGCGGGGGAGTCCACGAGCTTCGCTGACGGCCGCCTCGAGTCCTTCACGCCCGCGAACACGGTGGTTGGCACCGCCGACATCGAGAGCCGGCGCGTGGTCGTGTGCGGCGACGACTTCACGCTGCGCGGCGCGGCCTACTCGCAGGTCGGACTGAAGAAGGCCCTGTTCGCCGACGAACTGGCGGTGCGCAGGCGCATGCCGCTGGTGCGCCTGCTCGAGGCGGGGGGCGCCTCGATCGCCGGAGCGAGCGGCACGCGCGGCCGCTCCGGGTATGACATGACCGCTCCTCCCCTGCTGAACGTGCTGAGCCAGCAGGCCCTCGCGCAGGTCCCGGTAGTGTGCGCCGCATTGGGCCCGGTCGCGGGGTTTCCGGCCGGCCGGCTGGTGGCGTCCCACTTCTCGCTGATGACCCGCGACACCTCCCAGGTGCTGGTCGGCGGTCCTGCCCTGGTGGAGCGCGCACTGCACGAGAAGACCACCAAGGAAGCGCTCGGCGGAGCCGCGGTACACGAGCGCAGCGGGGTGGTCGACAACGTGGCCGAGGACGAAGCCGACGTGTGGCGCCAGATCCGCAAGTTCCTGAGTTACCTGCCCTCGAATGTCTGGGAGGCGCCGCCCGAGCTCGACAGCGGCGACCCGCGCTCGCGCAGCGAAGACGAGCTGGTCGAGATCATCCCGCGCAACCGGCGACGCGCTTACAAGGTGCGGCGCGTGATCGAGCTGGTGCTCGATGGCACGAGCTTCTTCGAGCTCGGTTCGGGCTTCGGGCGCAGTCAGGTCACCGGGCTGGCACGGCTCGCCGGACATCCGGTCGGTGTGCTCGCCAACGACTGCTACCACGACGGCGGCGCCATGACCGCGCAAGGCGCCCGCAAGCTGCGGCGCTTCGTCGAGCTGTGCGACTCGTTCTCGCTGCCGATCGTGAGCTTCGTCGACGAGCCCGGCTTCATGATCGGCGAACAAGCCGAGCGCGACGCCACGATCCGCTACGGCATGGAAGCGATGTTCGCGGTGCTGCAGACGCGTGTACCCTGGGCGGCCGTGCTGCTGCGCCGCTCGTTCGGCGTCGCGCAGGGCATCCACCTCGGACGCGACAGTCTGGTCGCGGCGTGGCCGTCGGCCGAGAGCGGCGCGCTCCCAGTGGAAGGCGGCGTGGCGCTCGCGTACCGGCGCGAGATCGAAAGCGCGCCCGATCCCGAGGCGCGCCGCCGCGAGCTCGAGGAAGAAATGGCCGCCGGACAGTCGATCTTGCCGCGCGCCGAGGAGTTTGGCGTGCACGAGCTGATCGACCCGCGCGAGACGCGCCCCTGGCTGTGCGACTGGCTCGACGACGTGCGCCCGCAGCTCGCCAGCGAGCGGGGACCGCGCGCCTACACGATGAGGCCCTAGGGTGAGCGACCGCTCCCGGAGGACAGACGGATGAAGATCGGACTCTTCCTGCCGCTTACGAATCCACTGGCGACGCCCGAGTACATCGAGACCTTCGCCCAGGCCGCCGAGGAGCGCGGCTTCTACCAGCTCTGGGTGGCCGAGCATGTGGTGCTCTTCGACGACTACCAGTCGCGCTATCCCTACTCGGCCGACGGCAAGATCGTGGGCGTGGCGCCTGAGTCGGGCCTGCTCGACCCGCTGGTCGCGTTCGGCGCGATCGCCGCGGTAACCCAGGAGATCCGGCTCGGCACGGGCATCTGCTTGGTTCCGCAGCGCAATCCCGTCTACACCGCCAAGGAGGTGGCCACGGTCGACTGGCTGTCGGACGGCCGCTTCACGCTCGGCATCGGCGTGGGCTGGCTCAAAGAGGAGTTCCGCGCGCTCGGTGTACCGTTCGAGCACCGGGGTTCGCGCTGCCGCGAGTATATAGAGGTGATGAAGCGGCTCTGGTGCGACCCGGTCTCCGAGTTCAAGGGCCGCTTCTACGAGCTGCCGCCCTGCCGCCAGTACCCGAAGCCCGTGCAGCAGCCGCACCCGCCGCTGGTGTTTGGTGGAGAGACCGACCCCGCCCTGCGCCGCGTGGCCGACCTGGGCTCCGGCTGGTTCGGCTTCGACCACACCCC
>CAXMNF010000288.1:0-4004 GCA_964194645.1 uncultured Gammaproteobacteria bacterium | reverse complement strand
CCCGCTAGTCCAGGTTCATGGCTCCGGTCATGCCTCGCACGCGGGCGTGGAAGTCGTAGGGGTAGACGAGCGGGAGCGCCGACGCCTCGTCGAGGCGCTTCAGGGTCTCGGCGTCGAGGCGCAGGCTGGCAGCGCCCAGGTTGTCCTCGAGCTGCTCGAGTGTGCGCGCGCCGAAGATGGGCGACGTGACGCCCCGCTGGCCGGCCACCCAGGCCAGCGCGAGTTGGCTCGGCGTCTTGCCTGCGGCCTGGGCCACCTCGATCAAGGTCTCGGCGATCTCCAGGTTCCGCTCCGCGCTGAAGCGCGCGCGGTTGTTCGGGTCCACGGCCGCGCGGCTCCCGCCGGGCAGGTCGGCGCCGCGCCGCACCTTGCCGGTGAGCAGGCCCCCGCCGAGCGGGCTCCAGGGGATTACGCCGATGCCTTCCTCGAGGCACAGCGGCAGGTGTTCGCGTTCGATGTAGCGGCACACCAGCGAGTACTGGGGCTGCAGGCAGTCGTAGCGCGCGGTGCCCAAGGCCGCCGAGATAGAGGTCGCCTTCATGAGTTGCCAGGCCGAGTAGTTCGAGCAGCCCACATAGCGGACCAGGCCGCGCCGCACGCAATCGTCGAGCGCGCGCAGCGTCTCGTCGAGGGGCGTGGTCGGATCGTAGGCGTGGACCTGGTAGAGGTCGATGTAGTCGGTGCCCAGCCGCCGCAGGCTGGCCTCGACCGCGTCGAGCACGTGGCGCCGCGACAGGCCCAGGTCGTTCGGGCCCGGGCCCATCGGTCCCGCAACCTTGGTGGCCAGCACCACCTGCCCACGCTTCTCGCGGATCGCCCGGCCCGTGATTTTTTCGGACACCCCGGCCGAGTAGACGTCCGCCGTGTCGATGAAGTTGCCGCCCGCGTCCAGGAAGCGATGCACGATCTTGTGTGCGGTGGCCTCGTCGCAGCCCCAATCCGTGTTGCCAAAGGTCATGGTGCCGAGGCACAGGTTCGAGACCTTGAGTCCAGTGCGGCCCAGCTTGCGCATGCGCATGCGAGTTACCTCTGCTGTCTCTTCGCAGCGTAGCACGGTGCTACACTCCCGGGCTCGCGAGGAGCAGATGTACAAGGACCAACGAGTCGTGGTGGTGATGCCGGCCTACAATTCGGCCGCAACGCTGCGCCGCACCCACGATGCGGTGCTGGCGCAGTCGGTGGTCGACTCGGTGATCGTGGTGGACGACGCCAGCCGGGACGCCACCGCCGAAATCGCGGAAGGCCTGGAGCGGACGCAAGTGCATCGCCACGAGGAAAATCTGGGCTACGGGGGCAACCAGAAGAGCTGCTACCGGCAGGCGCTGGACGCCGGCGCGGACATCGTGATCATGGTGCACCCCGACTACCAGTACACCCCGCGCCTGATCCCGGCGATGGCCTGCCTGATCGGCGAAGGCCTGTACCCGTGCGTGCTCGGCTCGCGCATCCTGGGCGGCTACGCGCTGCGCGGCGGCATGCCGCTGTGGCGCTACCTGGCCAATCGCTCACTTACCCTGTTCGCCAACCTGCTGATGATTGCGAAGCTCTCGGAGTTCCATACGGGCTATCGCGCCTACTCAGCCGAGCTGTTGCGCGGGCTGCCGCTCGAGCACAACTCGGACGACTTCGTGTTCGATAACGAGATCATCGCCGAGATCCTGTGGCAGGGGCACACCGTCGGGGAAGTGAGCTGCCCGACCAGCTACGGGGACGACGCTTCGTCGATCAGCTTCGCGCGCAGCGTGCGCTACGGCCTGGGCTGCCTGCGCACGGCCATCGCGTTCCGCCTGGCGCGCCTGGGGCTGCTGCGCTCACCGCTCTTCCCGGCGAGCTAGAAGGTGACGCCGACCAGCCCGCGCAGCGCGAAGCCGAACAGCATCGACGATCCGAAGAAGATCCAGCTCGCTGTGGACAGGCCCCCGAACTCGCCCATCGCTCGCGGGTAGGCGAGCTGCACGGCCGCGGCCGGCCCGTCCGAGGCCAGGGCGGATTCCTGGGGGTAGAGCAGGGTCGCCGGATCGCCAGCCCGGAACAGGTCGGTCGCGACCCAGCTGCCGTTCATGCCCACGGTGACCCGCTTGTGGATTTCGTCGTCGACGACGGCAATGCGCAGGTCATGCGCGCCGGGCGCCACGCCGCGCACCCGCCACACGACCTCGCCGGTCTCGTCGATGCGCAGCGCCGGGCTGGTCTGCTCCAGGCCCTCGGGCAAGCGCAATTCGACGGGCACCTGGCTCACCGGCTCGTCGGTCTCCAAGGTGACGGTCAGCAGTCCCTGCTCGCCGGGCTCGAAGCCGCGGTACGCGAAGCGCGACTCGATCTGGATGAGCATCAGCAGGAAGGGCCCGATCATCACGGCCATGGGCAGCAGCGCGTGGCTGAGGTAGCGCAGATTGTGGCGCAGGATCGAGCCCTGGGCGCGCAGGCTCACCCAGAAGTCGTCCTTGTACAGGCGCATCTCCAGCACGTGCGCCCAGATGCGGTCCTTGGAGCGCTGGATGCCGTCCTGGTCCGAGGTGAAGCGGAACACGTAGAGCGCGAGCAGCGCCCCCGGAATTCCGAGCGCGAAGGCCTGCCAGCCCGGCCCCAGGCTGGAGACCGGCCAGAGCAGCGCGTCGAAGAGCAGGTTTACGGCTTGATTTATGGTGGACCACATGGCGGATCGTCTAGCTGATGTAGCCCAGGCCCCGTAGCTTCTTCTTCACTTCCTCGTCGGAGTCGGCTTCCTCGAGCTCGGCCACTTCCTTCTCGAGCGCGTGGGTGACGAACTCCTGGGCCGAGGAGTAGCCGGCGAGATCCGCGTAGCGCTGGATCTTGCGCCACAACTCCGAGCTCAACTTCACCTTGGTGCTTCCGAACATCTCTGGCTCCTTCCTTCGCCCGGTCAGAAGACCGAGTGCCCTCGCATCTCGGCCGGTGTCTCGACCCCGAAGGCGTGGAGGATCGTGACGGTCAGGTCGCGCAGGTCCGCCTGCTCCGTCGTGAACTTGCGGTTCGAGAGCAGCACGCCGGGCACCACGCGCGAGTCCATGCAGTGATCGCCGCTCCACTCGCGGTCGTTGGCTTCGATCAGGCTAGCGGGAATCTTGCCGGTGGTCGTGGCCCACGACGAGCGATAGCCCCGGCCGTAGCCGACCAGGATGTCCGGCGCGCTGTCCAGGTGCGGCCCGTGGTAGACCTCTTCGCGCAGCGCGGCCTGGGTCACCACCCGCTTGCCGGTGTCGGGGTCGATCCAGCCGTGCAGCTTGTCGGCGATCTCGCGGGCCAGCCCGGCACGCTCCGCCTGGCTGACGATCCCATAGCGCTCGCGTCCGCGCACGTTCAGGTAGAGGGAGTTCAGTCCGATCGAGAAGGCCCGGGTGCGCGACCAGTTGATGCCCTGCAGCCACTCGTACGAATCGCGGCGCTCGGGGTTCTTGAGCGTCAGGTAGCCGTTCTGCTCCAGCCAGCTGTTCAGGTTCGCCTGGTAGCGAAACGGCGAGAAGCCGTGATCCGACATCACGATCAGCGTGGTCTGCTCGTCTGTCGCCTGCATCACCGAGCCGATCAGCTCGTCGATCTCGCGGTACGAGGTGCGCAGTGCCTGGGCCACCGCCTCCGGCGCCTGTGCGTCGAAGTAGGGGTGCTCGCGGTCCATCTGCCGCCAGAGCATGTGGCTACGCTGGTCGATGCTGCTGAAGTAGAAGAACAAGAGTCCGCGCTTCTGCTCGACATTGAAGCGCTCGAGTTCGTGGTGGAGCAGCCGGCTGCGCTCGTCCAGGACCAGCCCGGACTGCGCCAGGAACTCCTCGGGATCGAGCACGCCGCGCGACAGGGCCTTGGTGTCCGCGGGCATCTCCTGGGTGTAGAAGGGACCGGCCGCCTCGAACAGGTCCCGGGCGTACTCCTCGGGCGTCGCGATCGGCTGTGCGGCGTCGCCGGGATCGATGTTCACGGGACTCACGTACAGGCGGAAGGGCGCGGTGTCCTTCAGGTAGAAGCGCACCATGCCTTTCACGTCGGCC
>CAXMNF010000287.1:0-8114 GCA_964194645.1 uncultured Gammaproteobacteria bacterium | reverse complement strand
GCTGGGACGCTCGGCGATGAAGTCGACGAACGCAGAGACCGCTCGCTCGACCCGGTCGGCGAGCGGACCGCCCTGATCGAGCGCGCGCTCCACGGGCTGATAGAGGCCCTGCACCAGCTCGTCCAGCACCGCGCCGTACAGCTCGCGCTTGTCGCGGAAGTGGTAGACGATCGAGGCGCGGCGGATGCCCACGCGCTGGGCCACCTCCTCGAGGCGCGTGCCGGTGAAGCCCCTCTCCGCGAAGAGCTGCTCGGCCTCGTGCAGGATCGCCTCGCGCGTACGGGTAGCCTTGGTCTCCCGCTCTGGACCCTGCATTCCTCCTTTCTACCTGCAGGCAGGCAGATTCGTCAAGTGGATTCGCCGGCCTCGAGTCGCCCCTGGATGCGCTCGCGCAGCGTGCGCTTGTCGAGCTTCCCGCTGTCCGTGAGGGGCAGCGCGTTGCTCGCGAAAAACACGAGGTGGCGCGGGACCTTGTAGGCCGAGAGCTCGGTCTTCACGCGGCCGCGCAGCGTCTCGGCGTCGAGCCTGTGGCCGGCTTCGAGAACCACGGCAGCGGCCACGTTTTCGCCCCGGTCGGGGTCGGGGACCCCCACCACGTGGGCGACCTTCACCTCTGGGTACGACTCGAGTACCAGCTCGACCTCGCGCGGCGTCACGTTCGCGCCGCCCGTCTTGATCATTTCGCCGAGCCGTCCGCTGAAGAACAGGTAGCCGTCGGCGTCGAAGCGCCCCGCGTCGCCCGTGTGGTAATAGCCGTCTGCGTCGAAGGTCTCGTCGCGCTCCAGTTTGTACAGGCCCTGCATCAGGCTGTAGCCGCGCACGCAGATCTCGCCCGCTTCACCGGGCCCGAGGGTCGCGCCGCTTTCCGGGTCGACCACCTTGTGCTCCACGCCGGGGACGGCCCGGCCGAACGAGCCGCGCAACGCCTCGGGCAGGTCGTGATCCATGCGCTCGATGGTGTGCGGCCCGCCCGTCTCGGTCATGCCGAGCGAGTTGGAGCGCAGCCCGGGGTCGGCGGGACGCGCGGCCTCGGGCAGCACGTCGTACAGGTTTCCCGAGCGGATCGACGAGAGGTCGCGCGCCGCGAAGCTCGGGTGCTCGGCCATCGCCTTCGCGTAGTGCGGCCAGCCCGCTACGATTGTGGCGCGCTCGCGTTCCAGCAGCTCGAGCGTTGCGCCCGGCTCGAACACCTCTTCGCAGAGCAGGCAGGCACCCGCGTGCATCGCCGAGAGCAGCGCGAAGGTGAAGCCGCCCACCCAGAAGAACGGCATCGGCGAGTAGACGCGGTCGTCGGAGTGGATGTCGCGGAAGTGGTTCAGGTTGAAGGAGTGGCGCAGGATCGCGCCGTGGCTGTGCACGGCGCCCTTCGGATCGGCTGTGCTGCCCGAGCTGTAGATCAGCACCAGCGGGTCGGCGGGTGCGACCGAAGCCTCGACTTCGGCCAGGAACGACTCGTCGAGCGCGGGCTCTGCGGCGGCGGCCGCGGCCAGTGCCTTCGGTCCCTCGTAGGCCCACTTGCGCGACGCCTCACCCCAGACGCGCACCGCCCGGAGCTGCGGCAGGCTCGCAGCGTAGAGCGGCTCGCCGCTCTGTCCGGCCAGCTCGGGAGCGCACGCCTCGAGGCGCTCCAGGTAGTCGTGCGACAGGAAGCGGTCGCGCAGGAGCAGGGTGTGCACGTCCGCGTGGCGCAGGATCCAGCCCAGCTCGCGTGTCTGGTAGAAGGTGTTGATCGGCACGACCAGCGCGCCGATGCGCGCCGCCGCCAGCCAGGCCAGCAGCCAGTCCGGGCCGTTCGGCATCAGCAGCCCGACGCGGGTGCCCTTGCCGATGCCCGCAGCCAACAGACCCCGCGCCAGCTCCGCGGACTCGCGTTCGGCCTGCCGGTAGCTGACCTGCCGGTCACCGAGCACGATCAGCGGCGCGCCCTCCCAGCGCTCCGCGAGCGTGCGGATGAAGACCGGTACGGTGGGCGTGTAGTCCGGAAAGGGCAGGGCTCCTCCGCAGGGCTTTGCCTGTAGAATGGGATTATAAGCGCGTCCGGCGTGCGCGGAGGCAGGTTGGAGTTCGGCTGGCAGGAACAGGACGAGCGGTTCCGCGAGGCGCTGGTGGCGTTCGTCGATGAGACCCTGCCCGCTGACTGGGGCGAGGTCTCGAAGGGCGGACCCGGCAGCGAGGCGCAGGCCGCGTTCTCGCGCGAGTTCTGCGCACGGCTGGCCGAGCGCGGCTGGCTCACCCCGCACTGGCCCGCGGAGTACGGCGGGCGCGACGCCTCGGCCTGGCAACACGCGATCATCGGCGAGGAGCTCTGGTCGCGCGGCGAGCCGCGCGGGCCCCAGTACATGAACGTGAACTGGATCGGACCCACGATCATGCAGTTCGGAAGCGAGGCGCAGAAGCGCGAGCACCTGCCGCGCATCGCCGCCGGCGACGTGCTGTGGTGCCAGGGCTTCTCCGAGCCCGAGGCCGGCTCGGACCTGGTGGCTCTGCGCACCCTGGCGCTGCGCGACGGCGACGATTACGTCGTGAACGGCTCGAAGATCTGGACCTCGTACTGCGACCATGCCGACTACTGCTTCCTGCTGGTGCGCACCGATCCCGAGTCGCAGCGACACCACGGCGTGTCGATTCTGCTGATGCCGATGGATACGCCCGGCGTCGAGATCCGCGAGATCCCCGCGGTGGTCGGTGAGAAATACTTCCACGAGGTGTTCTTGTCCGATGCCCGCGTGCCGACAGCCAGTCGGCTCGGTCCCGAGCACGACGGCTGGTCGGTGGTGAGCTACGCCCTCCAGTACGAGCGGGTCGGGGCGCCCCGCTACCAGCGCGCCGCGCGCACGCTCGACCGCCTGGCGGACCTGGCCCGTGAGCGCGGTCGCCTGGACGAGCCCGCCGTGCAGGAGCAGCTGGGCCGTGCGCGGGCGATCTGCGAGGCGGCGCGTGTGCTGAGCTACCGCGTACTCGACCTGCGCGAGAGGGGACTGCCGCCCTCGGCCGACTCGAACGTGGCGCGCGTGGCGGGCACCTTGGCGGACCGGACGGTGGGAGAGCTGGCGCTCGAGCTGCTCGGCGAGGACGCGCTCGAGTCCGGCTCGTTCGCCGACGCGAACTTCCGGATGTCGATGACCGCTGGTGTCGCAGTGGGGGCTACCGAGGTGCAGCTGAACCTGATCGCCGGCCGCTTCCTGGGTCTGCCGCGGGAGTAGCGCGTGTACTTCGAGCCGAACGAGGTACAGCAGGCGATCCTCGACGCGGTCGCCGCCTTGCTCGAGCAGTACGCCGGGCCGGCGCGCGCCATCGAGCTGGCTGCAAAGCAGGAGTACGACTTCGCCCTGGACGCCGCGCTCGAGGAGGCGGGCTTCACCGACGTGGCGCTCGGCGAGGAGAGCGGGCCGCTGGAAGCGGCGCTGATCAGCGAGGCCGTGGCGCGCGCGGCCGGGGTCGTGTCGAGCGGCGCGGCGGCGCTGGTCGCTACCGGACTGTTGGGGCGCAAGGTGCCCGGACCGGTGGCGCTCGCCATGCGCGGCCAGAGCGGTCCGGTGCGCTATGCGGCCCACGCCCGCACGCTTCTGCTGGCAGATGGCGACGTGGCGCGGGTGGTGCCGCTCGAGCCGGGCGACGTCGAGAGGGTCCCCTCCGGCTACGGCTACCCGATGGGACGGATCGCCCCGGGTGCGTTCGCCTCGGGCGAGCAACTCGAGCCGGGCTCCGCGGCGCGACTCCTCGACTGGTGGCGGTTGGCGCTCGCCTGCGAAACGCTCGGCACCATGCAGGCCTGCCTCGATGTGACGGTCCGCTATCTCTCGGCGCGCCGGCAGTTCGGCCGTGCGATCGGGTCCTTCCAGGCCGTGCAGCACCGCCTGGCCGAGTGTGCCGTGCAGGTGGAGGGCACGCGCTGGCTGGTGCGCGAAGCGGCCTGGCACGGCGCGCCCGCGGAGCGCGCCGCGACCGTCGCGGCCTACGCCGCCGATGCGGCCGCACAATTGTTCCGCGAGACGCACCAGCTCTCCGGGGCGATCGGCTTCACGCGCGAACACG
This sequence comes from uncultured Gammaproteobacteria bacterium, assembly GCA_964194645.1. GTDB lineage: Bacteria > Myxococcota_A > UBA9160 > SZUA-336 > SZUA-336 > CAXMNF01. The sequence goes on along the minus strand of CAXMNF010000287.1, from coordinate 4,079 downwards.
ATCTGCACGCCTGGAGCATGCGCCTGCAGCCGCTGCGCCTGGAGCTGGACGGAGTCGCCGCGCAGCGGCGCGCCCTCGCGCTCGAGCGCTGGGGCACCGCCCGGTGAGTCTGGACCTGGCATTCGATCCGGCGCAGGCGGCGATCGCGGATGCGCTCGCCCGGTTCTGTGCAGACCGCGCGTCGGACGGCGCGGTGAAGGCGCAGGCCGGCCGCTTTCCCACCGAGCTGTGGCGATTGCTGGCCGAGCAGGGCGTGCTGGCCTTGGCCGCGCCGGACGGAGAGGGCGGCGCCGTCGAGCTGGTAGCCGCACTCGAGCCGCTGGGTCGGGCGGTGTTCCCGGGGCCGATCCTTGCGACCGTGCTGGCCGCGCAGATCCTGCCGGAGAAGCAGCGCGCGCGAGTGACGAGCGGCGAGGCGCTGGTGGCCGTGGCCGACGGGCCGGTTGTGCCCTGGGCGCCGGTCGCCGAGCTCTTCGTCGAGCTCGATGGCGATGCCGCCCACCTGGCGCGCGCGCGGGGCCCGGTCGAGCCGTTGGCCACGCTCGGCGGCGAGCCCTGGGGCCGGGTCGCCCTGGAGCGTGTGCGCCCGCTCGGCGATGCACGGCGTGCGCTTGTGTTGCACGACCTGGCCCTGGCGGCCTACCTGTCCGCCGCGGGGCAGCGCCTGGTCGCGGACGCCGCCGAGCACGCGCGCACGCGCAAACAATTCGGCGCCGCGATCGGCGAGTTCCAGGCGGTCGCGCTGCCGCTGGCCGACGCCCACCTGCGCCTTGCGGCCTGCGAGACGCTGGCGCGCGCGGCTGCCTGCCGCTTCGACGGCGGCGACGCGCGCACTGCGGAGTACGCCGCGGCCGCGCGGGTCTCCGCTTCTGTCGCGGCACGCGAGGCGGCGTTCACCGCGCACCAGGTGTTCGGCGCGGTCGGTATCACGCTGGAGGGACCGGCCTTCCACGTCTCGCGGCGCATCCAGCAGCTTGCCGCGCAGCCGCCCGGCCTCGAGCGCGGGCGCGTCGCGCTGCTCGCACGCTACGGGATGTGAAAGGGGACCCGATGCAGCAGCCCGCGATCGATCTCGACGGACCGCTCGAAGGTCTGCGCTTCGAGCTGCGCGACCAGGTGGCGACCATCACGCTCGACCGCGCGGAGCGCGGCAATTCGCTCACGCCGGGCATGCAGCGCGTGTTCCGCGCGATCTGGTCGCGCGTGCGCGACGACCCGGCGATTCGCGTCGCGATCGTCACGGCTGCGGGCGAGCGCCACTTCTCGACCGGCTTCGACGTGTCCCAAGCCGAAGCGAGCGACGCGGACGAGGTCTTCGCAAATCGGCCGCTGTCCGACGCGGTCTTCTGGTCGCCGTATCAGAACCGCGTCTGGAAGCCCGTGCTGTGCGCGGTGAACGGGCTGTGCGTGGGCGGCGGCCTGCACTTCGTGGTCGACGCCGACATCGTGCTCGCCTCCGAGAACGCCGCCTTCATGGACGCGCACGTGAACGTGGGCATGGTCGGCGCGCTCGAGAACGTGGGCCTCGCCAAGCGCCTGCCGATCGGCTCGGTGCTGCGCATGACCCTGGCGGGGCGCCACTACCGGATGCCCGCGCGGCGCGCCTACGAGCTCGGGCTGGTCGACGAGCTGGTGGCGACGCCGGGCGACCTGCTGCCCGCGGCGCGCGAGATCGCCAATCAGTTGCTCGGCAACTCGCCGCAGGCGATGGCGCTCTCGAAGCAGGCGATCTGGGGTGCGCACGAGCTCGGCTATCGCGATGCTCTAGAGCGGGCCTGGGCGCTGTTGCGCCTGCACTGGTCGCACCCCGATTTCCGCGAGGGGCCGCGCGCATTCGCCGAGAAGCGCGCACCGCGCTGGAACCCCGACCCGAATGCTCGCAGCGAGGACGACGAGTGAACCTGTCGTTCTCGGCAGAGCAGGAGGCCTTCCGCTCGGAGGTCGTGGAGTTCCTTCGCGACTACCGCGACCTGGATGGCTTCTTCTGCCAGGGCCTGCGCTGGCCCGAAGTGAAGCGGCTGTTCCAGGCGATGGGCGCGCGCGGCTGGCTGTCGCTCGCCTGGCCCGAGGCGCTCGGCGGCCGCGGGCTCGAACCCGCATGCGAGTATCTCCTGTGGGACGAGGTGGCGTATGCCCGCGCGGCGCGCAATCCACTCTCGGCCGGGATCGTGGCCAAGACCCTGATCCGCTGCGGCACTCCGGAGCAGCAGGCGCGCTGGCTCCCGCCGATCCGCAGCGGCGACCTGCACTTCTCGCTCGGCTATTCGGAGCCAGAGGCGGGCTCGGACCTGGCCAGCCTGCGTTGCCGTGCGCAGCGCCGCGGCGACGTGTACGTCGTGGACGGCCAGAAGTGCTGGCAGTCCTACGCGCAGGACATGGACTGTCTGTGGCTGCTGTGCCGCACCGGCGAGCCCGCCAGCCGCGGGCACGGGCTGTCGCTCCTGATCGTCGACCTGGCGGCGCCGGGCGTCTCGGTCGGGCCGCTGCCGACGCTCGACGGCGACCAACTGAACGAGATCCACCTGGACTCCGTCGAGGTGCCGGTCGAGCAGCGCGTGGGTCCCGAGAACGGCGCCTGGACCATCATGGCCGATGCGCTCGCGGACGAGCGCCACATCCAGTTTCCGCCCGGCCGCGTGCGCCGCGACCTCGAAGAAGTCGTGGACTGGCTGCGCCGCGCGGGCCTGGCGGCGGACCCCGTGGTGCGGCGTCGGATCGCCGAGCTGGCCGCCGAGGTGCTCGAGGTCGAGATGCACAGCCTGCGCGTGCTCGACGCCATGCAGAAGGGCCGGCCCGCCGTCGTGGAGGTCGCCGCGAACAAGGTGGCCCACACGGTCGTGTGTCAGCGGATCGCGCGCGCGGCGCTGGACTTCGGCTGCCCCGACGCGCTGGTCGACGGCTCGCGCGTCGAGCTCCTGTGGCGTCAGAGCATGTGGGAGACGATCGGCGGCGGCACCAGCGAGATCATGCGCAGCGTGGTTGCGCGCCAGGCCCTGGGCCTTTCCGCCCGCCGCTAGTCCGCGTTCGCGCGGGCGTCGAGCTCGGCGCGGATGCGCGCGTGCTCGGCCTCGTCGAGCTTGAAGTGTCCGAAGATCCAGGCACCGGCTATGTACACCGTGAACGGCGTGCCGGCGAAAATCAGCCGGAACCCCCACTTCGTACCCTCGGTCTGCTCGGTATTCGGTGTGAAGTCGGAGACCTGCAGGAACACGCCGACCAGCAGGATGATGATCGCGCTGGCGGCCTTGATCGCGAAGCCATTGGTCGCGGAGTACGCGCCTTCCTTGCGCTCGCCGCTCTGGTACTCGTCGTAGTCGATCACGTCGGCCATCACCGAGGGACCCATCGCCGCGCCGCAGCCCGAGCTCAGGCCGGCGAAGAACAGCAGCACCACGATCGGCCCGATCGCGCCTTCCGCCACGAACACCGTCCCGCCAAAGGACAGCCCCGCGCCGAGCATGGCGACGCGCCATACCTCGCGCTTGCCGAAGCGGCGCGACAAGTACACCCAGAGCGGGATCGAGAACACCGTCGCCCCGACGAACACCGCGGGCAGCGGCCCGATCAGGTCGGGGCGCTTCCACACGTACTCGGCCAGGTAGGGCGACAGGATGCCGAGCACGCCGGCGCCCATCATCTCGATGAACTGCACGAAGATCAGCACGCGCGCGTGCGGATTGCCGAGCACGTCGCGAATCGCCTTGCGCAGCCCCTTTGCGCCGCGGCCCTGGAACTCGCGGCGCTCGCGCAGGACACCCGGGGGCACCAGCAGCACCACGGCGACCAGCGCGGCGATCCCCAGCGCCAGTCCAGCGGCGGCGTCACGCGGCACCTCGGCGTTGTTTACGATCTGCATGCCCGCGAACGCCGGGGCGATGCCCAGCATGAAGGCGGCGCCGCGAACGCCGAAGATGCGGCTGCGCTCGTGGTGGTCTTTGGTGAGCTCCGCGCCGAGTGCCATGTGTGGGACGATGTAGGCGGTGAAGGCCGTGTAGAAGCCGAATAGCGCTACGGCCACCCAGGCGGTGAGCGCCACCGAGGAGAGCGACGCGGGCGGCAGCCAGATCATCACGAAGCTC
>CAXMNF010000286.1:0-16209 GCA_964194645.1 uncultured Gammaproteobacteria bacterium | reverse complement strand
CGGTTCAAGAGCGTCGACTTGCCCGCGTTCGTATAGCCGACGATCGAGAGCACGGGCAGCCCCCCGCGGTTGCGGCGCGCGCGCTGCGTGGCGCGCTGGCGCGCCACGGCCTCGAGATCGCGTCCGATCCTGCGGATGCGCCCGCGCACCCGGCGCCGGTCGACCTCGAGCTTGGTCTCGCCCGGACCGCGTCCGCCGATCCCGCCGGCCAGGCGGCTCATCGATTCTCCCTTGCCGGCCAGCCGCGGCAGCGCGTAGCTGAGCTGCGCCAGCTCCACCCGCAAACGGCCCTCACGGGTGCGCGCGTGCTGCGCGAAGATGTCGAGGATCAGCTGGGTGCGGTCGACGATGCGCTCCTCGACCAGGTCGGTGATGTGCCGCACCTGCGCGGGCGAAAGATCGCGATCGAAGAGCACCAGGTTGGCGCCCTGCTGCCAGGCGCGAATCACCAGGTCCTGGATCTTGCCGCGCCCGATCAGGTAGCGCGGATCCGGCTTCGGACGGCGCTGCCGCACCTCGTCCACGATCGCGACGCCCGCGGTGCGCGCGAGTTCGCGCATCTCGGCCAGCCGCTCGTCGGCGTAGGGATCGCGCCCGAGAGAAACGCCGACCAGCACCGCCTTGTCGCGCGCGCCGGACGTTTCGACACCGGCCTGGCGCTCGGCGAACTCCTGCTCGAGCGCGTCGATCCAGTCGAGGAAGTCGAAGTCGAGACGCGCCGGGTGCGCCGAGGGATAGACTATGGTGACCTCGCCCGATCCGTCGGGCGGGCGCATCGACGCGTACTCCGCGAGCACGGGCAGTCCCTGCTCGTCCACCTGCAGCGCGACCATCGCGTCGAGCCGCAGCAAGGCGAGGTCGGTCAGGTCGTCGCGCGTGAGCGACTCGCCCGAGAGATGCGTGTGGATGCAGCGCAGCCCGCGGAAGCGCCCCGCTCCGCCGCGCACCCGCTTGAAATCCGGCAACTCGATCTGCTGGGCATCGCCGATCGTGACGTACTCGACGCCGCCGTTGCGGTTCACGAGCGCGCCGACCTGGCGCCCGGTCTCGTGCGAGATCGCGCACAGCGCACGCGCGAACTCCTGCGAGACCAGGCGCTCGCGGGGGACGCGGCGCTTGTACAGGTTGCGCAGACGCTTGATCTCGCTGGCCTTGAGACCGTAGGTCTGGCCGTGCAGGTCGGAAATGGGCCCCTCCCGAGGTTTTGTGGACCGACCCCTATCTTAGCGGCCTGGGCGCCCGGGCCCGGGAGGCGAGCTACACTGCCGCGTCCCATGGCCGATCCCGCGATCAGCGTCGTCCTGCCGGTCCGCGACGGCGCCCCCACCCTCGAGCGGGCCGTCCGCTCGGTCCTCGCGAGCATCGGTCCGAGTCTCGAGCTGGTCTGCGTGGACGACGGGTCCAGGGACGAAACCGCTGCAATACTGGGGACTTGGAGCAAGCGCGACGCGCGAGTCCGGGTGCGGACCCAGCCCGCGCTGGGGATCGTGGCCGCGCTCAACGCCGGCCTCCAGGCGGCCCGGGCGCCGCTCGTGGCCCGCATGGACGCCGACGACGAGATGCACCCGGAGCGCCTCGGGGCCCAGGCGGAGCGCCTGGCCGCCGAGCCGCGCCTGGCCCTGGTGGGCTGCCTGGTGGAGTCGTTCCGGGACGGGGGCCTGCTGGACGGCTACCGCCTGTACACGGAGTGGGTGAATGGGCTGGTGGACCCGGCCGAGATCGCACGCGAGGCGTTCATCGAGTGCCCGGTTCCGCACCCGACCTGGATGCTGCGCCGCGATGTGGTGCTCGGCCTGGGCGGCTACCGGGAACGCGGCTGGCCCGAGGATCTGGACCTGCTCTACCGGCTGCTCGCGGCGGGCCGCGGTGTCGCCAAGGTGCCGCGCCAGCTGCACCGCTGGCGCGACCACGACGCTCGGCTCTCGAGGGTCGACCCGCGCTACGGGCGCGAGTCGTTCGCGCGAGCCAAGGCGCATTGGATCGGCCGGCTGCACCCGATGCCGGCCGCGGTGGTCTGGGGCGCCGGGCGCACCGGGCGGCGCTTCGTCCGCTTGCTGGCCGACGAAGGCCTGGCGACGGACGCCTTGATCGACATCCGCCCGGAGCGCATCGGAACGCGCTGGCGGGGGATTCCCATCGTGTCGCCCGCGTCACTCGCGGAACGCACGCCCGCCTGGCGCGCGCGCGGGCTGCGGGTCCTGGCTGCGGTCGCGAGCCGCGGCGCGCGCCCGGAGATCCGCCACGCGCTGGTGGACGCCGGGCTCGCAGAGGGACAGGATTTCTGGATGGTCGCGTAGCGCTGCCGGTACAGCCGCAGACAAGCGCTTGCCGAAGTAGCTGGGCAGGGAGCTGGAAGGAAGAGTGGGAGAGGCCGATCTCGCAGTCGTGATCCTGGCCGCCGGGGAGGGCACTCGGATGCGCTCCGCGCGGCCCAAGGTGCTGCACGAGGTGTGCGGGCGCTCGCTCGTCGGCCACGCCATCGCCAGCGCCCGCGAACTCGGCGCGCGTCGCATCGTGTGCGTGCTGGGCAGCGGCGAGGCCCAGGTGCGCGAAGCACTCGCCGACGAGCCAGCCGAGTTCGCCGTGCAGGCCGAGCGGCTGGGCACCGGGCACGCGGTGCTGCAGACCCGCGAGCTGCTGTCCGACCACGAGGGTCCGGTGCTGGTCATGTACGGCGACCACCCGCTGTTCCGCCCGGAGAGCCTGGCGGAGCTGGTCGCGACCTGGCGGCGCGAGTCGGCCGACCTGGCGGTGCTCACCGGCACGTACCCGGACCGCTCCGACTTCGGGCGGATCGTGCGCGGTTCGGACGGGCGGCTGGAGCGCATCGTCGAGCACCACGAAGCCACGCCGGAGATCCGCGCGCTGCTCGAGGTAAACCTGGGCGTATACGTGCTCGCCGGCCCGCGGCTCTTCGAGCTGCTGGCCCGCGTCACCAACCAGAACGCCAAGCGCGAGTACTACCTGACCGACATCGTAGAGCTGGCGCTGGCCGACGGCGGTGCGGTCGCGTCCGCCTCGATCGGAGACTGGGACGAGGCGCACGGCGTGAACTCGCGCGTCGACCTGGCTCGCGCCGAGGCCGTGATGCGCCGGCGGATCGCCGAGCGCTGGATGCTGCACGGTGTGACCTTTCTCGACCCGGAGCGCAGCTACGTGGACGCATGCGTCACGCTCGGGCCCGACACGGTCCTCGCGCCGGGCGTGTCGCTGCGCGGCCGCACGCGCGTCGGCGCCGGCTGCCGCATCGACGACGGAGTCGTGATCCACGATTCAGAGATCGGCGACGAGGTGTGGCTGAAGCCTCACTGCCGCCTGGAGGGCGCCCAGGTCGCGCGCGGCTGCATCGTGGGGCCCTCGGCTCACCTGCGGCCGGGAGCAGATCTGAGGGAGCAGGTCCGGGTGGGGAACTTCGTGGAGATCAAGAACTCGGTGCTGGGCCCCGGAACCAAGGCCGATCACCTGTCCTACGTCGGCGATTCCGACGTGGGTGCCGGCGTGACCATCGGCTGCGGCGCGATCACGGTAAACTACGACTCAGAAGAGAAGAACCGCACCAGGATCGGAGACGGGGCCTTCGTGGGCTGCAACGTGAATCTGATCGCTCCCGTCGTCGTCGAACCCGGCGCCTATCTGGCGGCGGGCTCCACGATCACCAAGACCGTGCCGAAGCACGCCCTGGGCATCGGCCGGGCCAAGCAGCGCAACGTGGAAGGCTGGCGGAAGCGGCGCTTCAGGCGCGAGGACGAGGAAGGCTAGGAGCGGGCACGATGTGCGGAATCGTCGGATACGTGGGGCGTAGGGAGCTGGCGCAGGACGTGATCCTCGACGGCTTGCGACGTCTCGAGTACCGCGGCTACGACTCGGCGGGCATCGCGGTGCTCGAGGACGGAAAGCTGCGCGTGGTGCGGGCGATCGGCAAGCTCCGGAACCTGGAGTCGTCGCTGCGCGACCTGCCGGTGCACGGCGCCGCGGGCATCGGTCACACGCGTTGGGCAACCCACGGCCAGCCCTCGGAGGAGAACGCACACCCGCATCGGGCGGGAAGTGTTGCGATCATCCACAACGGGATCGTGGAAAACTACCGCAAGCTGCGCGATGGATTGCGCGAGCGCGGCAGCGAGTTCAGCTCGGACACCGACACGGAGATCATCGCTCACCTGATCGACGAGCAACGCCGCGCGGGCTGCTCGCTGGTCGAGGCGGTGCGCAACGCGACCGGGCAGCTCGAGGGGTCCTACGCGATCGTGGTGCTCGACGAGACGGAGCCCGGCGAACTGGTGGCCGCCAAGGACGGCGGCAGCCCCTGCATCGTCAGCGCCAACGAGGAGGCCGGGTTCGTCGCATCGGACATCCCCGCGATCCTGCCGCACACGCGCCGCATGGTGCCGCTCGAAGATGGCGACGTGGCGCGCGTCGCCCCGGACACCCTCGAGATCTGGGACCGCGCCGGCGCACGCATCGAGCGCCAGCCGCGCGACATCAAGTGGGATCCGGTCCAGGCGGAACGCGGCGGCTACGACCGCTTCATGCAGAAGGAGATCTACGAGCAGCCCCGGGCGATCAGCGACACGATCGGCACCCGGGCGCTCGAGGACGAGGGTGACATCGACCTGGACGGGATCGAGTTCGATCCGGACTGGGTGCGGCGCCTGAAGGGCGTGCACCTGGTGGGCATGGGCACCGCCCGCCACGCGTGCCTGATCGGCGCCACCATGATCGAGCAGCACGCGCGGGTACCGGCGATCGCCGACCTGTCGAGTGAGTACCGCTACCGGGATCCGGTGGTGGATTCCGACTACCTGGTGATCCCCGTCTCGCAATCGGGCGAGACCACCGACACCCTCCAGGCGTTGCGCGAGGCCGCGGGGCGCGGCGCGCTGTCGCTGGGCATCGTGAACGCGCCGGACAGTAGCATCGCGCGGGACGTGGACCACGTGCTCTACACGCACGCGGGTCTCGAGATCGGCGTGGCCTCTACCAAGTGCTTCACTGCGCAGATCGCGGCGCTCGATCTCGTCGCGCTCAAGCTCGGCCTGTTGCGCGGCACCCTCACTCGCGAGCAGGTGCGGGCCGCGATCATCGAGCTGCGGCGCGTACCGCGCCTGGTCGAGCAGACGCTGGGGCTCTGGGACGAGATCGGCGAGATCGCCAGCCGCTACGTGCACGCCGGGAACTTCCTGTTCCTGGGCCGCGGTGTGGGCTGCACCGTCGCGCTGGAAGGCGCGCTCAAGCTCAAGGAGATCTCGTACATCCACGCCGAGGGCTACGCAGCGGGCGAGATGAAGCACGGACCGATCGCACTGATCGATGAGAACATGCCGGTGGTCGTGGTGGCGAACCGCTCGAACACCTACTCCAAGGTGCTCGCCAACGCCGCCGAAGTGCGCGCCCGGCAGGGCGTCGTGATCGCGATTGCGGAACAGGGCGACGAAGAGATCGACAGCGTCGCCAACGAGGTGATCCGCGTGCCCGCGATCTCCGATCCTCTCTCCTCGATCGTCATGTCCATCCCGTTGCAGATCTTCGCGTACCACATCGCGACGCTGAAAGGCACCGACGTGGACCAGCCGCGCAACCTGGCGAAGAGCGTCACCGTCGAGTAGGCGACAGCCCCTCGCGCGCGGGTTAACCTTCCTGCGCGGTGCCGAGCCCAGCGTCCATACTCGCCGACCTGAACCCCGAGCAGCGCGATGCCGTCCAGCACCAGGACGGCCCGCTGCTGGTGCTGGCGGGCGCGGGCAGCGGCAAGACGCGCATGCTCACCCACCGCATCGCGCACCTGATCGCCACGAACGCGGCACACCCGGGCGAGATCCTCGCCGTCACCTTCACGAACAAGGCGGCGCGCGAAATGCGCGAGCGGGTGGCGAGCCTGCTCGACGACCGCGACTGGGGCGTCTGGGTTTCGACGTTTCACGCGACTTGCGTGCGCATCCTGCGCCGTGACATCGGCCATCTCGGCTACGAGCGGAGCTTCGTCATCTACGACCAGAGCGATTCGTTGGCCGCCGTGAAGCGGGTGCTGCGCGCGCTGCAGCTGGACGATCGCAGCTACCCGCCGCGCGCGATCCGCGCCGAGCTGGACCGCTTCAAGAACCGCGGACTGTTTCCCGCCGACGTGCAGGATGGCGACTCGCTCGGCGCTGCGCGCATCGGCGAGGTGTACCAGCAGTATCAGAACGCGCTGCGCCGGGCCAACGCGCTCGACTTCGGCGACCTGCTGCTGCTCACCGTGCGCCTCTTCGAGAACCACCCGGGCGTGCTGGAGTACTACCAGCGGCGCTGGCGCTACGTGCTGGTGGACGAGTACCAGGACACCAACCCGATCCAGTACCGGCTGCTGCGTCTGCTCTGCGACCGCCACCGGAACCTGTGCGTAGTGGGCGACGAGGACCAGTCGATCTACCGGTTCCGCGAGGCCGACATCCGCAACATCCTGGACTTCGAGAAGGACTTCCCCGGAGCCGCAGTCGTGCGGCTGGAACGCAACTACCGCTCCACCCAGGCCATCCTGTCGGCCGCTTCCGCGGTGGTGGAGAACAACCTGGAGCGCAAGGGCAAGCGGCTCTACACGAACCTGGCCGGCGGCGAGCCGGTCCGCTTCTACCAGGCGGCGGACGAGCGCGGCGAGGCGGCCTTCGTGGTGGGACAGCTGCTGAACGCCCGAGAATCCGGCGGCCGGCTCGGCGACGCCGCGATCTTCTACCGCACGCACGCCCAGTCGCGGCCGCTCGAGGAAGAACTGCTCAAGTACGACCTGCCTTACGTGGTGGTGGGCGGCACGCGCTTCTACGACCGGGCCGAGGTCAAGGACGCGCTGGGCTTCCTGCGCGTGCTGCGCAACCCGGGCGACACCGAGAGCCTGCTGCGCGTGATCAACCGGCCGGCGCGCGGCATCGGGCGCATCAGCCTGGAGCGCGTTGCGGAGCTGGCGGCGGAGCGTGATCTCGCGTTCCCCGACGCGATCCGGGCGGCCATCGCGGAGGGCACGGTGCGCGGCACCGCCGCGAAGCGCATGCCCTGGTTCCTGGACCTGCTCGACGAGCTGCGCGTCGACTGCGCGGAGCAGCCGCTCCCCGAGCTGCTGTCGCGCGTGTTGGAGCGCAGCGGCTACCTCCGCGCGCTCGAGCAGGAGGGCTCGATCGAAGCGGAGGCGCGGCTCGAGAACCTGCAGGAGCTGGTGTCGGCCGCGACCGAGTTCGAGCGCCTGAACAGCGAGGACCCCCCGCAAGACGACGACGGCGTGCCGCGCGAGCTGCTCGACCTGTTCCTCGAGCAAGTCACGTTGATGTCCGAAGCCGATCAGCTCGTGGACGACGGCGATCGCGTGCCGCTCATGACCGTGCACGTGGCCAAGGGCTTGGAGTTCCCGACTGTCTTCCTGGTCGGCCTCGAGGAGGGCCTGTTTCCGCACGTCGCGTCGCTGGGCAATCCCGAGGCAATCGAGGAGGAGCGCCGGCTCTGCTACGTGGGCATGACGCGCGCCATGCAGCGCCTGTACCTGACCAACGCCAGCTTCCGGCGCATGCACGGGTCGGCCCGCTACAACCCGCCGAGCCGTTTCCTCGAGGAGATCCCGCCCGAGCTGGTGATCGGCCGGCCGGAGCGCAGCGCCCCCCTCACAGCGCCTGTACCCCCGCGCTCGGCGCCCGCTTCCGACGGCGAGGTGACGGTCGACTACAGCGATGGACAGTGGGCGCCGGACGAGTCACATCCGCTGGCCGTTGGCGCGCGCGTGGGGCATCCGGTGTTCGGAACCGGTACCATTGCCGAAGTGATCGGATCCGGCCGCAACGGGAAGATTCGAATTCGTTTCGACCGGGCCGGAATCAAAACGATCGTGATCCGCTACGCACAGCTGCGATTGCTCGAGTAGCCGCGCATGCGGCCGGTCGCCGACGAAGAACAGAGGGAGAAGGCGCTTGTTCTTCGCACAGGGAGAGCAGGTCGATGAGCTGTGCACCGAGCGGCTGCGCCTGCGCGCGCCGCGGCGCGGCGATCTGGGCGAGCTCGACGAAGCGATCCAAGAGACTCTCGACGAGCTGCAGCTTTGGTTGCCCTGGGCCGGCCCGAGACACGCGCGCGCCGACTCGCGGCGCTATCTGGCCAGCGTGCGCGCCGCGCGCAACCGTCGGTCCGGCTACGAGTTCGCGATCACCGACCTCGCCACCCGAACGATGCTCGGCATGGTCAGCCTGCATCGCATCGACTGGATCCGGCGCTGCGCCGGCATCGGCTACTGGGTGCGGCGCTCGGCCTGGGGCAAGGGGATCGCCACCGAGGCGGCGGCGGCCGTGGTCGAGCTGGGCCTGCGGCGCTGCGGGTTGAACCGCGTGGAGGTGCACGTGGCCCTGGCCAACCGGGCCAGCCAGCGCGTGGCCGAGAAGCTGGGACTGGAGCGCGAGGGCATCGCGCGCGGCATCGAGTTCGTGAACGGCGAGTACCTGGACCACGTGCAGTTCGCGATCCTGCGCTCGGACCTGGGAGACAGGCAGCCATGAGCTGCGCCTATGCCGTCGCGACCGACACCGGGTTGCAGCGCGCAAACAACGAGGACAGCGCCCGAGTAGTGCCGGAGCTGGGTCTCTACCTGATCGCGGACGGCATGGGCGGACACGTCGCAGGCGAGGTGGCCAGCCAGGTCGCATCCGACGCAATGGCGGCGGCGGTGGCCGCCCAGCCCCCGCCGAAGCGCATTCGCGACAAGCAGGAGATCATGCGCAACGCCATCATCGCGGCCAACGAAGCGGTGATGCGAGAGGGCAGCCGCCGCTCGCTCAACGGCATGGGCACCACCTTGACCGGTCTGTGCATCACCCGGCGCACCGCCACGATCTCGCACGTCGGGGACACGCGCGCCTACTTCGTGCGCGCGAAGACGCTCGACCCGATCACCACGGACCACACGATGGTCTCGATGCTGGTGGCGATGGGCTCCGTCAGGCCCGAGGACGTGATCGACCACCCGGACAAGCACCTGCTCACCCAGGCGATCGGCACCCAGGGAGACATCGAGCCGCAGGTACTGCAGAAGCGCATCCCACGCGACTGCCGAATCCTGCTGTCGACCGACGGCCTGCACGACTATGTCCAGCCCACCGAGATCCATGCGATCGCCAGCCGCGGCACGCTCGAGGGCGCCGCCCAGGCCTTGATCGACGCGGCCAATGGACAGGGCGGGTTGGACAACATCACCGTGATCCTGATCGACCCGAACCAGGCGCGCGCCGCCCAGGCGGAGAGCCACCCGGGAGGCCAGGAGTAGCCGGGATCAGCGCTCCGTAGCGTCGGCCAGCTGGCCGATGCGCGCGGCGGACAGGTGACCGGCCTCGACCAGCCAGCGCAACAGGTCGGAGAGGGTCTCGGCCGGGTCGCGCAGCTCGAGGCCGAGCGCGCGCAGCGTGGGCGAGCCGTCCGCCTCGACCCAGCGCGTCGCGAAGGTCATGGCCTCGAGGGTCATCGGGAAGTCGAAGTCGACCAGCTTCTTCACCTGGTCGCAGATTCGCCCGAGCCCGCGCAGCAGCCCGCCCGGCAGCGAGACCCGGCGCAAGGTCGCGCCCGTCAGCGCTTCCAGCAGGTCTGCGAACTCCCGCCACGGGAAGTAGCGCCCGGCCGCCAGGTAGCGCCCGGGCGCCGGCGCCGCCTCGAGCAGGCGCACGTGCAGACGCGCCAGATCGCGCACGTCCACGATCTGAAAGCCGCTCGAGGTCTGGATCAAGACATCGCGCAGCATGCCCCGGATCGCGTGGTTCGACTCGGAGAGGCCGGGATCGTCGGGGCCGAGCACCGCGGTCGGATAGCTGGTCCGCACCGGCGCACCGCGCGCCTGCAGGTCCCGGACGAAGCGCTCCGCGCCGGCCTTCGAGCGGCCGTAGGCGCTGGTGGGTTCGGCCACCGGCCCGTCCGCGTCGAGCTCGAGCGTGTCCGGCCCCAGGAGCGAGGCGGCGCTCGACACGTAGACGATGCGCTCCAGGCCCGCGTCGCAGGCGCCCCCGACCACGTTCTCGACACCGTGCAAGTTCGTCTCGAGCACCCGTCCGGCGTTCGCGGCCTCGAGCGCCACGAGCCCCGCCGCGTGCACCAGCGCATCGCAGCCGGACAGCGCCTCCGCGACCCGCGCGGCTTCGGTCACGTCGCCCACCACGCACTCGGGCGCCGCGAGCCCGGGCGCTGCGAAGATCCGCGCGAGCTTGGCCGGGTCGCGGGCCAGCACGCGCACCTCGTGGCCCGACGCCAAGAGCGCCGCCGCGCTGTGCGAGCCGACGAAGCCCGTCCCCCCGGTGACCAGGACGCGCACGTCAGGCCAGCTCGGATGGCTTCTCGAGCAGGGCCCGGAGACGCTCGAGGCTGGTCGCGCAGTACAGCCCATCCTCGACTCGCTCGTCGTAGCTGTACTTGAGCGTGACGCGACGCCGACCGTCGGGATCGCTTCGCACGCGGCCCAGCACGCAGAAGATCGGCACGTTGCCGTACTCCCAGAGGTGGTGGTAGCCGGCGTCGAGACCGACCGAGCCCAGATTCGCCACGAAGGCCGACGCGTAGAGCGGATCGGAGTCGATCATGGCGCGCGGCAGCAAGCCCAGGTAGTCGAGCCCCCGGGCCGCGCGCATCACCAGCGACAGCAAGGGCGCCGGCAGACGCAGCAGCAGCTCCATCTCGCGATCGGTCGTGGCCTTCTCGTCGCTGCGGCCGCGACGCAGCGCTCCGTGCACCTGGTCGAGCCAGGCGGTCAGTTCGGTACGCGGGTCGATGCGCAGCTTGACGGTCGCGAAGGGCGCGTCGTCGTCCATGCGCTTCTTCGCCGCAAAGCTGATCCAGATGCCGTCGCGCTGCCAGACCCGGCCTCCGGCCACGAAGCGGTTGAGACGCGGCCGCTCCTCCAGCACGCGGGCCAGCGCGCGCAGGAACAGGAGGAACAGGGTGAGTCGCTCGTCGGGCGCGCGCCCGCGATTCCATTGCTCGAGCCAGGCGCTGGCGGCGTCGACCTCGAGGTCCTGCGAGAAGTACACGAGCGAGTGGTTGCGGCCGGGCGACACGAACGGCATGAAGCGCCGCACCGCTGGAAGGTCTGGCACCAGGGTCGCGTCGGGCCGGCGTCCGAACACCGGAGACTAAGCTCGCCCGAGCCGTTCGGCGTTGCGCAAGGCCAGCGCCATGATGCTCTCCTGCGGGTTCACGCCGACCGACGACGGGAAGAGGCTGGCGTCGGCCACCGCGAGTCCGGGGATGCCGTGCACCTGTCCATCCGCGTCCACGACCCCGTCACCCGGGTCGCGCGACATGCGGGCACTGCCCATGATGTGCACGGTCATCAGCTCGATCGCGCCCGGGCGGCGCTCGAGTGCGTGGATCCGGGCCAGCTCGTCCGCCGAGCTGATCTGCGGCAGGTGCGCGAAGGGCAGCAGCACCTCCCGCGCGCCGGCCGCGAACATGATCTCGGCCGTCATCGCCACGCCGCGGTGTACCAACTCGATGTCGCGCGCGGACAGGCGGAAGCTCATCGCAGGCTCGCGGTCCAGACCCAGACGCACCCGGCCCTCGCCGCTGTCCTCGACCAGGCAGGCCGCCGTCATCATGTGGTTGTACCCGCGCATGCGCGCGGCGTGCTCGCGGCCGAGCCCCGGAAGACCGATCGCGAGCATGCCCGGCGGCACCGCCGAGCACGCGATCAGCAGGCCCTCGTCCAGGAAGCGGTGCAGCTGGTGCGTCTGGTGCGCACCGATCCATGGATCGAGCCGCTCGTCGAATACGCCCACAACCTTGGCGTTCGGATGGGTGCGAAGGTGGCGGCCCAGCGCCCGGGGGCGCACTCGGCTGCGCAGCAGAATGCCCGGCGTGTGGCGCGCCCCTGCCGCGAGCACCACCAGCGGGGCGCGCGCCTCGAAACGATGCCGTCGCTCGCGGCGCTCGCCGACCAGGAAGCCGCGCACACCGACCGCGCGTCCGCCCGAGAAGAGCACCTGGCGTACGCGTGCGTGCGTGACCAGCCGCGCGCCCAAGCGGAGTGCGCGCGGGATCTCCGTCACTAGCATCGACTGCTTGGCGCCGGTCGGGCAGCCCAGCGCACAGTTGTTCAGGCCCACACAGCTGCGCATATTGCGCCGGTTCTGCTCGGGCTCCCAGCCGAGCTTGCGCGCACCCTCCAGGAAGAGCCGCGAGTGACGGCCCCAGGTCTCTTCGCGCTGCAGCTCCACGTGCAGGATCTGCTCGGCACGCGCGAAGTGGCGCTCCATGTCGGCCGGCGCGAGGTCGGGCAGCCGGTGCTCCCCGGTCCACTCGTCGAGCACGCGCGCCGGCGTTCGCCAGGACATGCCCCCGTTGATCACGCTCGAGCCGCCCACGCACTCGCCCTCCGCAAATACGATCGGCGGGGTCCCCATGATCATGCTGGTGCCCGCGTCGCGGTACAGGCGCCGCAGCGCGGTGATCGGGTCGGTGCTGAAGCTCCCGGTCAGGTGCAGCGCCCCTTCCTCGAGGATCAGCACCTGCTTGCCCTGTTCCGCGAAGGCCGCGGCCGTCGTGGCGCCGCCCGTGCCCGAGCCCACCACGATCACGTCGGCCTGGTAGCGCGCGTCCGCCGCTGCGTCAGCGCCGCGCTCCACGTTCGGGTACGCGATCGAGTGCTCGGGCGGCAACGCGGCTTGAGCGCTCACTGCGCTTCCCTCGCCAGCAGTGCGGCGCGCTCGCGCGTGAGCAATGCGGCGCGCGACTCCCAGTCGACTTCGAGCGAGCGCAGCACCTCGGGGTGCTGATAGAACGCGACGAAGAGCAGGGTGCGCACCCCGAGCAGCAAGCCCCCGCGCAGCCCGCCGGCCAGCTGCCAGCCCTCCAGGTATTCGAGCGCCTGCGCGGCGGGCAGCCGGCTCATGCGCGCCAGGCGCCGCGGACGCGCGAAGAGCGGCGGTCCCCACTCGAGCAGGCGCAGCCCGACTGGAAAGAGCCTGCGCAGGGTCGGCGGCAGGTGCGGCAGCATGGCGTCCACCTGGGCCAGCACGTCCTCCTCGATCGCCTGGTCGAAGCCGGAGCCGCGCGGGCGGATCGCGTCGAAGCAGGCCCGCAGGATGCGCTCCGATCCGGGGCCCAGGGCGGTCATGCGCTGCGGCATGGCGCCATCATACTCCGCCTCTGCTAGTCGCTCTCGCACAGGGCTAGGCGGTCGAGATCGCGGTAGCGGCCGTCCAGGTCCATGCCGAAGCCAACCACCCAGCCCTCGTCGATGCGGAAGCCGGCGTAGTCGACCGCTACACCGCTCACACGTCGCGCGCGCTTGTCGACCAGGACAGCGACCCGGCAGGAGCGCGGCCCGCCACGCCCTACATGCGCGAGCACCGCCGCCAGGGTGTGCCCCTCGTCGGCGATGTCGTCGACCACCAGCAGGTCGCGTCCGTGAAAGCGCTCGGGCGGCGGCGCCGAGAGCTCGACCGGGCAGAGCTCCTGGCCGCGCGTGCGCTGCGCCCGGACCACGAGCAGTTCGACCTCGACGCCTCGCGCCGCGAGCCCCCGGGCCAAGGAGTCGGCGAAGCGCCGGGCGCCTTCGGCGATCACGACCAGGGTCGGGCGGCGTCCCGCGTAGTCGGCGGCCAGGCGGGCGACCAGCTCGTCGATCCGCGCGCGCACCTCGCCCTCGTCGTACACGGTGCGCAGGGCCGGCGACAGCTTGCTCACGCGGCGCATGGTAGGATCTGGCCGAGGGAGGGCAATGTCCGTCACGCCGGTCCCCGCTGCCACAGTCATCCTGCTGCGCGACGGGTCGCGCTCTCCCGAGGTGCTGCTGCTCGAGCGCCACGCAAAGAGCGACTTCCTGCCGGACCTGTACGTGTTTCCGGGCGGACGCGTGGAAGACGCCGACCAGGAGCTGTCCGACCGGATCACCGGCCTGTCGGAGGATCAGGCGCGCAAGGCGCTGCCCACGGCCGCGCCGGAGCTGGCGCTGGCCTTCTTCGTGGCAGCCATCCGTGAAACCTTCGAGGAGTGCGGCATCCTGCTGGCACGCGGCCGCGGCCAGGACGCACTGGTCGACCGGGAGCTGTGCGAGCGGCTGGCCGAGCACCGGCTCGACGTGCAGTCGGGCGCGCACTCGTTCGTCGAGCTCGTGCGCGCCGAGGATCTCGATCTGGCCGCAGATCTCCTGTCGGTGCACGCCCACTGGATCACGCCCGAGATGGTGCCGCGCCGCTTCGACACCTTGTTCTTCGCTGCGCTCGCGCCGCCCGGTCAGCTCGCCGCACACGACGGGGTCGAGTCGACGAACCACGTCTGGATCCGCCCCGAAGACGCGCTGGCCCAGGCCGAGCGCGAGGAGCGACGTATGATCTTCCCGACCCTGGCGAACCTGGGAACGCTCGCGGGCTTTGCGAACGCCGAGCTGGCACTCGAAGCCTCGCAGCAGCGTCCGGTCGTTCCGGTGCTGCCGCGTCTCGTCGAGCGGGACGGCGGGCGCCAGATGGTGATTCCCGATGAAGCGGGCTACTCGGCGACCTTCGCCGGAAAGCAGTTCTAGCTCGTGGCCGACGTTCTAGTAGTGGGAGGCTACGGCCGGGTCGGCTCGGCCTGCGTGCGCGAGCTGCTCGCCACCACGGACGTGGGCATCGTGGTGGCCGGGCGCAACGTACAGCGAGCCGAGAGCGCGGTCATGACCCTCGGCGAGCGCGCCACACCGCTGTACCTCGACGCGAGCGACGCGCGGACGCTGTCGCATCCGCTCGAGGATGCCGCCGCGATCGTGCTGGCCTGCGGGGGCGCGCCGCTCGCCGCGCTCGAGCTGGCGCTGCGCGTGCGCGTGCCGGTGGTGTGCCTGGCGCCGCTCCGGCTCGACAGCCACGCGGCCGAGTTGCTGGCCGCGCGCGCCTGGGAAGCCCAGGTGGCGTTGGTGCTGGGAGCCGGCGCCGTTCCAGGGCTGGCGGGCGTGGCTGCGGAGTGGTTGCTGCGCCGCTTCGCGGAGCTCGAGGAGATCGTGATTGCGTGCTCTGGACCGTGGAGTGAGAGCGAGTCGGCGCGCCTCGACCTGGCGGCCCTGCGCCGTGGCGCCCCGGCAGGCGGACAGCGCTTCGCGACACTCTGGCCGCGCCAATGGGAGTTCCCGGCGCCGGTCGGAAGGCGCCTGGTGCGTGCCGCCGAAACCATGGACCTGGCGGGCTTCGCCGAGCACCACTGCGTGGGCCGCGTCAGCTGGCTGGAGCGCGACGACCGGTCGGCGGCGCGCCTCGCCGAGCGGCTGCTCGGGCGGCCGGCGCAGCCCGGCTTCGCGTTGATGGCGCAGGCCTTCGTGCGGACGCGCTCCGCCCGGCCCGACGCGACCTTGGCCTTCGAAGCTCCTGGCATCCCAGCGGCGGCGGCGGCGGCCTGTGGCGCATTGGTCCGCGCCATCCTCGCGGGCGGGGTGCCGGCCGGAGTGCTCCACCCGCGCGAGGTGCTGAACCCCGCCGCGTTCGTGGACGAGCTTTCGAAGCGCGGCGTGCGGGTGCGCGCCTCGTCCTAGAGCGATTCGCGCAGCAGCTCGCGCAGCGGCCGCATGCCGAGCGTCTTGACGCCGCGCTCCGCGAAGTACGAGCCCATCGTGCCGTCGGAGTAGATGCGCTGCTCCTCGTCGCGCTGCCGCCAGTCCTGCGTGATCGACTCGAGCTCGTCCCCGCCTTCCGCGCAGTGCGTGATCAGGTACGAGAGCCCGGCGCCGAGCTTCTCCACGCGCTCGCGGTTGTGCTCGGGCCCGGTACCGGGGGCAAAGGACAGCGAGTCCGAATCGAATTGATCGAAGATCGGGAAGCCCAGCGCCTCAGCCTGCTCGATCAGACTCACGTAGCGCTCCAGACTCGCCGGCATGCCGGCCCGCTCGAGCACCTCGCGGCTGATGCGCGGGATGAACGCGGGCAGCCGGTACTCGCGCGCCATGGCGAAATAGCAGTCCACGAACTTGGGGTTGAACACGGTGCCCATGTGAGAGTCGAGATGGGTCACGTCCAGGCCGGCCCCGAGTGCGCGTTCGATCTGTGCGCGCAGCTCGCGCTCGACCTCCTCCGGGCTGGCGTTCGCGACCGTCTCGTCGGTGGTCTTCCACATGCCCCCGTAGGGAGCCAGCAGGCCGGGCACGTCATCAGCGACTGGATCCCAGCGCAGCGTCTCGTACTCGGCGTTCAAGGTCAGGTGCACGCCCAGATCCAGCTCCGGTTGGCCGGATGCCAGCGCGACCGCCTCTGCAAAGCCCGGACA
>CAXMNF010000285.1:0-2446 GCA_964194645.1 uncultured Gammaproteobacteria bacterium | reverse complement strand
GGACCAGGCGGGGTCCTCTTCGCTCCTCGGGTGGTCGGTGAGCTGAGTGGTATAGCCCGTTTCGGGGTCGATCAGGTAGAGGTCGAAGCTCGCGCCCGTCCGGGCGGTATACACGACCCATTCGCCGGTCGGCGACCAGGCGGGGCTGGCGTTATAGGTCCCGCGATAGGTCAGGCGCCGCACCTTGCCGCTTTCCATGTCCTTCACGTAGATCTGCTGTGAGCCGCTGCGGTCGGAGGCGAACACCAGGCGGCGACCGTCAGGGGACCAGGTCGGGGAGACCTCGATCGAGCGTCCATTGGTGACGCGCCGCAGGCCGCGGCCGTCGGCCCGGGTGATGTACAGGTCCGTATTCCCCCCCCGACTCATCACGAAGGTGATCTGGCCGTCCTGGGGCCCGAATACGCCGCGGTATTTCTCCGCCGGGATCTCCAGCAGCCGGCGACCGGAGCGGCCGCGGGTGAGCGTCCACAGGTCGGAGGAGCCGGCCCGGTAGGAGGTGTAGACGAGCGTGTGCCCATCGGGCGACCAGGAGGGAAACAGGTTGATCCGGCCGTTCGAGGTGACGCGGCGGCGCCGCGAGCCATCCGCCTCCATCAGGTAGATCTCCTTGTTTCCGCTCGTGTCCGATACGAAGGCCACCTGGGTCGAGGAGACACCGCGCCGGCCGCTGAAGCGGTAGACCACCTCGTCCGCGATCTTTCGCGCCGCCAGCCACAGGTCCTGGGGCTTGGCGTCCAGGTAGGTCGTGTCGCCCTGCAGGCGGCAGCGGCCCAGGTCCCAGACGCGGTAGTGGATGCGCACGCCGGTACCCTGCAGCTCGATCCGCCCCTGCACGAGCACATCCGCACCGCTGGCTCGCCAGTTGTCGCAGGGGATCATCGGCTCGGCGAAGTCCGTAGTCCGCTCGGGCTCGAGGAACGCGCGCGATGGGACCAGATCGAACGAGGCCGAGGACGCCAGCGCCGGGGCAAGCTCGCCGTGCACGCGATCTGCGGCCAGCCCGATCTCTCCGGGATGCGCGAACTGCTGCACAGCGACCTGGTAGGCCCGACCGCCCGAGCCGCGCACGTTCACCTCCAGGTCCTGTGCAAACGAGCTGCCGCACAGCGCGAGCCAGGCAACCAGGGCGAGCTGCGCAACGCGAGTCACGCGCTGTCCCTCGGATTCATGCGCACGGTGATGGTGCGCACCGATCGCGGTGGGCGCGGGAATGGCGACGACTTCTGGATGGCGCGCTCCGCGGACTCGTCCAGGTGGCGATTGCCCGAGCTCTTCACCATGCGCACGGAACGCAGCACACCACTCGCGTCCACCTCGACCTCGAAGAGCACTTCCACCCCGAGCTGGTCCCGGAACGAGCGCGCACCCGCCCAGTTCGCGTAGATCAGGTTCTCGAGGCGGCGCCGGTAGGCGGCCATCTCCGGGTCGACCCGGGCGTTCAGCGCCGAGCTCTCGTTTCGCTCGATCACGTTGGTCTCCCCGTGCTTCTCGCGAAGCTGCGCCAGGATCTGGTCGGGCGTCAGCGCCGGCTCGGGCCGCGCCATGTCGGGTGCGGGCTCGGGCGCCGGCTTGGCCTTGGAGCGCTCGACTGGCTTCTTGGGGATCACGACCGGCTCCTTCACCACCTGCCGGGCGCGCTTCGCGGGCCGGGACGCCTGGGTGACGATCTCCACGAAGACCGGCGCCGGCGCCGGGGCGCTCCGATAGATCCCCGGACCGAACGCCAGGAAGAGGCCCAGGCCCACGTGCGCAACGGCACTCCAGCCCAGCCAGCGGCGATATGCGTCGCTCGCGAGCAGGGTCCCGGGATCGATGGGATAGCGGATCACGCCTCAGGCTCGGTCACCATTCCGATGCGGCTCGCCCCGGCTCGCTGGAGGGAGGCCAGCGCCCGCGCCACCGTGCCGTACGCCACCCGCGAATCGGCGCGCAGGAAGACTTCCTTGTTCTGCCGGGTCTGGAGGATCGCCTCCAGCTTGCCCTCGAGTTCGTCGGACTTCACCTCGGCGCGTTGGACGAAGATCTCGCCGCCGCGCTTCACCGTCACCACCAGACGCTCCTCGTCGCCGGTCAGCCCCTCGGCGCGGGTCTTGGGCAGCTCCACGTCGATGCCCTGCTGGATGAGTGGCGCCGTGACCATGAAGATCACCAGCAGGACCAGCATCACGTCCACGAAGGGCGTGACGTTGATCTCCGACATGGCTGCGCGTCGGCCGCGCGACCCGCTGGATCCACCCCCGACGTTCATGCCACACGCGAGATGGCGCGGCGCATGCTGTCGCTGTACTCGAGACGGAAGTCGTCGAGCCTCTCGAGCAGGCGATTGAGTCGCGCGCCCTGGTAGTTGTAGGCGACCACCGCGGGAATCGCGGCGAACAGGCCGACCGCCGTCGCGACCAGCGCTTCGGCGATGCCGGGGGCGACCACCGCCAGGCTCGCGCTG
>CAXMNF010000284.1:0-6177 GCA_964194645.1 uncultured Gammaproteobacteria bacterium | reverse complement strand
CGCGCTCACCAGGCGACCAGTCCCTGCTCCTCGGGCAACCCGAGCATCAGGTTCAGGTTCTGCAGGGCCGCACCGGCCGCTCCCTTGCCCAGGTTGTCGAGCCGCACCAGCAGCAGCACGTGACCCGACGGATGCGGGGCCACCGCGATCTCGAGACGGTTCGTGCCGTTTGTCGCCTGCGGGTCGAAGCTGTGCTCGTCGGCGTCGAGCGGCTCGCGCAGCGGCGCCACCCGTACGAAGCGCTCGCCCTGGTAGCGCGCGTCGAGCGCTTCCCAGACCGACTTGCCGGTCGTGCCGGGCGCAAGCAGACCCGCGGGCAGAGGGACCTGCAGGCGCAGGCCGCAGCGAAACGGACCGACGGCCGGGGTGAACTGGGGCGCGCTCGCCAGTCGGGCGTAGCACGCCAGCTCCGGCATGTGCTTGTGCACGCGGTCCAACGAGTAGGGCGCTTCGTGCGCGAGCTGGAGCAGGCCGCGCTTCGGGTCCTGCCAGCGCTCGATCAACTCACGCCCGCCTCCGGAGTAGCCGGACAGCGCGTGGATCGCGAGCGGCGCGTCGGCCGCGACGAGTCTCGCATCGACCAGCGGGCGCAGCGCCAGCAGCGCCGCCGTCGAGTAGCAGCCCGGGTTCGAGACGCGCGTGGCCGCGGCGACGGCTGCGCGCTGTCCCGGCTCGAGCTCGGGGAGTCCGTACACCCAGTCCTCGGCAACGCGGTGCGCGGTGCTCGCGTCGATCACCCGCGTGTGCGGGTTCTCGATCCAGGACAGCGCCTCGCGCGCCGCGTCGTCGGGCAGGCAGAGCACGACCAGGTCGGCGGCCTGCAATGCGTCGCGCCGGGCCGCCGGCTCCTTTCGGTGCGCCTCGTCCAAGGTCAGCAGCTCGAGGTCTGGGCGAAGCTCGAGCAGCTCCCGGATGCGCAGGCCCGTCGTGCCGGCGTGCCCGTCGATGAAGATCTTCGGGGGCATTCCGCCATTCTAGCCGTCTAGGGCTCGGTGGCGACCTCGATCGAGCGATGGCAGGGCGGCGGCCCCGGGCGAGGCTCTCGCTGCGGTTCCCACCCTGTGAAACCTGAGCAGGTGAATCCGCATCTTCATACTCGGGATTAGGGTTCAGTTTTGACCCGAATTTCCGACCGCTATACACTGGATCTTCTGATGGAGGAGTCCCCCATGGCACTGGAGCTCGTCGCGCCCGAGGCGCAGACACCGAGCATCCCCGAGCCCCTGTTGGCCCAGATCCGCGCTGGCGAGCTGGACGCCTGGCCGGCCGAGCGGCTGATCGAGTGGGGCTTCGAGCACTTCGCGCCGCGCATCGCCTTGTCGGCGAGCTTCGGCTCGCGCGAGGGCATGGCCTTGCTGCACCTGATGCACCGCATCGACCCGAGCCGCGCGCGCGTGTTCACGATCGACACGGGCCGCCTGCCGCAGGCGACCTACAACCTGATGGACCGGGTGCGCGACCGCTTCGGGGTCGAGGTCGAGGTGTACTTCCCCGAGCCGCGCCGGGTCGAGGAGATGGTGCGCAAGCGCGGGCTCAACCTGTTCTACGAGTCGTTCGAGAACCGGCAGCTGTGCTGCGCGATCCGCAAGGTGGAGCCGCTGGAGCGCGCGCTCGCCGGGCTCGACGCCTGGATCACCGGGCTGCGCCCCGGGCAGGGAGTGACCCGCGAGGACGTGCGCGCCGTCGAAATAGACGACCTGCACGGCGGGCGCATCAAGCTGAATCCGCTGGCCGGCTGGAGTCGAGACCGTGTCGCCACCTACGTGCGCCACAACAACGTGCCGGTGAACGCGCTACACGCCAAGGGCTACCCGTCGGTCGGCTGCGACCCGTGCTCGCGCGCGGTCGAGCCGGGTGACGACGAGCGCTCGGGGCGCTGGTGGTGGGAGAATGCCGACACTCGCGAGTGCGGCATCCACACCGGCTACGAGGACGAGGGCTCCGGCATCTAGCAGCCCGGCCCCGCCAGCACCTGGGCGTATGCCGAGACCGAAGCCTCGAGTGAGAAGGCCGACAGGTCCGGGTCGTGCGCCGCGGCGCGTCCGCGCAGCCACTCGCCCTTCCACTGCAGCTCGGGCACCAGCCGCTCGAGCTGGCCGGTCTGTTCCATGATCTCGCGCGTGCCGCCCGGACCGTCGAGTGCGAGCACGGGGCAGCCCAACGAGAGCGCCTCGAGCAGCGCGTTCGGCAGCCCTTCGTAGCGCGACGAGAGCACGAACAGGTCGGCGTGCTCGAGGTAGGGGTACGGATTCTCGACGTAGCCCTCGAAGTGAACCCGCGCTGCGATGCCGAGCTCGCCGGCGAGAGCGGTGAGACCCTTGCGATTGCGCTGGTGCGCCCACATGTCCTCGCCGAGGATCCACAGCTCGGCACCCGGCTCGCGCTCGAGCAACTCGGGGAAGGCGCGAAGCAGGAGGTCGAAGCCCTTCTGCGGATCCAGGCGTCCGATCGCAACCAGGTGCGGGCCCGGGCCGCGCCCGGCGAAGGGGCTGGCAGCGCTGCGCGCGCGCGCGGCGATGCGCGCGCGGTCGAGCGGGTTGTAGA
Source organism: uncultured Gammaproteobacteria bacterium (assembly GCA_964194645.1). GTDB lineage: Bacteria > Myxococcota_A > UBA9160 > SZUA-336 > SZUA-336 > CAXMNF01. Next base: position 3,633 of record CAXMNF010000284.1, on the reverse strand, counting down.
TCGTCACCATGCGCTCGCGCGGTACGCCGAAGTGCTGGACCAGGTCCTCGGCCATGTAGTGGCACTGGCAGATGATGCGGTCGGCCGTCGGGTAGAGCAGACGCAGGGCGAAGCGCGCGAGCCGGCCGCGCGGGTTGGCCTCGAAGGCGCGGCTCGCGGTGATCGCCTCGCGCACCACGATCCGCGTGCCGCGCGGCAGCAGCGGCCGCATGGCCAGCAGGAGCTGGTTCACGTGGAAGACCGTGGAGAGCACCACCTGCGGACGCAAGCTGCGGATCAGCCCGATCAACGGCCGGGCGGCGGCCGATACGCGCTTGGCGCCGAGGTCGTGCAGGGTCACGTCGTCGGGCAGCTCGTCCAGCAAGGGTCCGACCCGCTTCACCAGCGCCAGATGCAGCTCGAACCCAGCGCGCGGCAGGCTGTGAAGCAGCAGCAGCACGACCCGCTGGGCTCCACCGCCGTGCAGGTCGGGCAGCGTCACCAGCACACGGGTGCGCGGCACGGCTAGCCCCGGATCAGCCGGCGGTAGAGCCCGTGGCAATCGACGGTGGCACCGATGTGCGCGCAGAGCAAGAAGGTGCCCGCGAGTTTGCGGTGCAGAAAGAGGGCGCCCGATGGCGGCGGCGGCAAGGAGCGGTCGCGGTACGCAACCAGGCCGCGATCGCGCAAGCGCACGCCCAGGTCGGAGGCGGCGAAGTCGTAGGCGCCGCGCGCGCGCAGCGGCTCGGCAGAGAGCCGCGCGATCTCGATGAAGCTGTGTCGCGCGGCTGCGCTCTCGTCGCCCGGCAGGAAGCCAATCGCACGGGCGCGCTCCGCCACGTCGGCGTCGTCCCCCTCGGCGGCCGCCACGATCAACGCCCGGTAGCTCTCCGTGAACGCCTCCGGGAAGTCGCGCGCCGAGCCGAAGTCGAGCAGCGCGATGCGCTGCTGTTTGGGCTCGTACAGGTAGTTCCCGAAGTTCGGATCGGTCTGCATGAAGCGGAACTCGAAGAGCTCGCGGAACATCAGGCGCACCAGAGCCTCGGCCAGGCGGTTGCGCAAGCGCCGGCCGTGCTCGGGCGAACGCAGGTCCTCGATCGGCAGGGCCCACACCCGGTCGAGTGCGATCACGCGGCCCGTCGAGAGATCTCGGTGCACACCGGGCACATACAGGCGCTTGTCGTCGGCCACCAGCGCGCCGAAGCGCTCGGTGTGGTCCGCCTCGCGGCGGTAGTCGGCTTCCGCGTGCAGCTCGCTCTTCAGCTCGGGGATCAATCGTTCGATTTCGAGCTCGGGCGGCAGCAGCCGGGCCACGCGCAGGAACGCGGCCAGCGTGTCGACGTCGCTGTCGATGCTCTCGGCGACCCCCGGGTACTGCACCTTGAGCGCCAGCTCGCGGCCGTCGCTGGACTCGGCGCCGTGCACCTGGCCAATCGAGGCGGCGGCCAGCGGCTCGTCGTCGAACTCGCGCAACCGCTCGCGCCAATCCCGGCCGAGTTCGCGCGCGAGCACCTGGTGAAGCTGGTCGGCTGGCATGAAGTTCGCGTAGCTGCGCAGAGTGCCGAGCGCGCGCGACAGCTCGGGCGGCAGCAGGTCGTCACCCTGCAGCGAGAGCAGCTGGCCGAGCTTCATGGCCGCCCCGCGCAGCTCGCCCAGCGTCGACGAGAGCCGTGCGGCGTTGGCCGGCGTGAACAGCACCGAGCCCGCGTCGTCGCCGCCCCGCGCCGCGCGGCGCAGCGTCTCGAGCGCGGCCTCGCCGGCCATCCCGGCCAGCATCGAGCCCAGCCGCCCCAGCCGCTCCGCCCGGCTGCTCGGCAGCCGCGACGCGCGCCGCGCACCCCCCTTCGGCGTTTCGTCGCTCATCCAGTGAGCGAGTCTAGCGGCCTTTGAAGTCCGGGGGGCGCTTCTCGAGCAGTGCGCGAATTCCTTCCTGGGAGTCCTCGGTCTCGAGCGTGCGGGACTGGGCGTGGGCCTCGGCGCGAGCGGCCCGGACCGGGTCCCAGTCGACATGCTCGTACAGACTGCGCTTCGCCATGCGCACCGCGAGGGGCGCAGCGCTGGCGATCTCCTCGGCGATCTCGCGCGCCTTGGCCGCCACCTGCTCCGCCGGGACGGCCCAGTTCGCCAGACCGTACTCCGCTGCCTCGGCCCCCGTGATGATGCGGCCGGTCAGCAGCAGCTCGGCGGCTCGCGGCAGGCCGACCAGGCGCGGCAGCAGGTAGGTGGTGGCCATGCCCGGGTGCAGGCCCAAGCGCACGAAGTTGGCGCCGTACTTCGCATCCTGGTTGGCGACACGGATATCGCAGACCAGGGCCAGGCCCAGACCGCCGCCAATCGCGTGGCCGTTCAGTGCGCCGATCACGGGCACCGCGATCTGCAGCAGCGAGAGAAATGGGCTGTACATGGCGAAGGAGCGCTCGTTCGGGAGCAGCGGACGGCCAGCGCTGGGATCCCGCTGCGCACCGCTCTTGAAGTCGGCGCCGGCGCAGAAGCTCTTGCCGGTCCCGGTCACGATCAGGCAACGCAGCTCCTGGTCGTCGCGCGCCTGCTCGACCGCAGCCTGGAGCCCCTCCAGCACGTCGTTCGTCATGCTGTTGCGGTTCTCGGGCCGGTTCAGCGTGAGCGTGGCGATCCGGTTCTCGACCTCGTACAGGACTGCCGGCTCTGCCACGCCTAGAGCTCGCCCTTCAGGAACTCGAGCGTGCGCTCGGCCGCGCCTTCCTCCGCCGGGAAGAGAGCGGCGCTGAAGTCAGTCACACCCACGTCGCGCAGGCGCCCGAGTGCTGTGCGCAGGTCCTGCTCGGAGCCGGTAATCGCCACGTCGCCGGGGCTCGCGGCGCCCTCGCGGTCGAGCATCGCCCGGTACGAGGGCAGGGTTCCGTACATCTGGAACATCTTGCCGGCCAACTCCTTCGCGGCGGCCGGATCGGATGCCAAGGCGATCGGCAGGCCCGCCGCGATGCGCGGCTCGGGGCGGCCCGCGTCCTTGGCCGCCGCCCGGATGGTCGGCCCGATGTGCCCATCGAGCGTCTTCGGACCGGTCATCCAGGTGACCGTGCCTTCGGCCAGCTCGCCGGTCACGCGCAACATGCGAGGCCCGAGTGCCGCGACCAGCACGGGCACGTCAGCCACGCCCGCGACCCGGAGCTGGGCCTGCACCCGGAAGAACTCGCCCTGGAATGAGACGGCCTCGCCGCGCAGCAGCGGCTTCAGCACCGACAGGTACTCGCGCGTGAACGCCGCGTGGCGCGTGTACGACAGCCCCAGCATCGTCTCGATCACGATCTGGTGGGAGAGCCCGATGCCGAGTGTGAAGCGCCCGCGCGCGGCCGCCTGCGCGGTGAGCGCCTGCTGAGCCATCGCGATCGGGTGGCGCGGGTGGATCGGCACCACGCCCGTGAGGAGTTCGATCCGATCGGTCTCGCGGCCCACCACGGTGAGCGCGCCGATCGCGTCGTGGCCGAAGATGTTGGGCACGGACAGGGAGGAAAAGCCCTTGGATTCCGAATCCTTGGCCTCCTGGACCAACTGGTCGAGCGTGGCGTCCGGGCTGCTTGCGATGCTGCTGACGACTCCAATGCGCATGGGGGCCTCCTTGGCGGCTCGGGGGCCTCGGATCTTATCCCATCGGGGCCCGGGTCTGGCCGGCGGGTC
>CAXMNF010000283.1:0-5087 GCA_964194645.1 uncultured Gammaproteobacteria bacterium | reverse complement strand
TTCGTCACGAACCACATCATCTTCGCCGGCTTCGTGATCACCACGTCGTACCAACCCGCGATCAAGGGGCTCAGCCTCGAGTGCGAGCGCTCCGGCTTCACCTTCGTGCACATCTTCGACCTGTTGAACGGCGGGGGCTTCTTCCCCAACCCGGGCCCAGGTCCAACGAACCTCCGGAGCCTCAAGGCGGGCGTGGGGGTACCGACCGACCCGAAGATCTCGACGGGCAAGAACGGTGCGCAGGTGTTCATCAAGACGTCGATCGGCCAGACCATCAAGGTCGACGCGCCCAATCAGGGTGGCAGCGGAGTGACGATGGTCTACTGGAAGCAGGATCTCTGATCCGGAAAGGATGCCTGACATGCGTTTCACACAGCTCTTCGCGGCAACCCTGGCCCTGGGACTCCTGGCGGCCAGTCCGGCCGGCGCCGACCCGCAGGTCCAGGAAATCGGACAGGAGCGGCCGGTGTCGGGGATGGTGACCGGAATCGACAGCGACGACCGGACGATCTGGGTGGGACCGATGCGCTTCAACATCCCCTCCGGCGTGTTCGACCTGGACGAGCTCTCGGAAGACGCCATCGTGGTGGTCGACTACCGGCGCGGCGAAGACGGCCTGGTCGCGACCGGCCTGCGCGTCGACCCGTTGCCCCGCTAGACCACAGCCCAGACGGAGCCGCCGCGGCGCCGCTGGTCGGGGACAGCGCGAGCCCGTAGGATAGGCGACCCGAAGGAGGCCCCGTCTTGCGCTTCTCGTTCGCCGAGTCGATGTGCGATCCGAGCCACTACCTGCCCCTGGCGATCGCCGCGGACCAGGCCGGCTACAGCTCGTTCACCATCCCCGACAGCATCTGCTACCCCGAGGTGTCGGACAGCCGCTACCCGTACACGCCCGACGGGAACCGCGAGTTCCTGGAGGACAAGCCCTTCCTCGAGCCGTTCTCGCTGATCCCGGCGATGGGCGCGGTGACGGAGCGCCTGCGCTTCACCACCTTCGTCGTGAAGCTGCCGATCCGCCACCCGGTGCTGGTCGCGAAGTCGGCCAGCTCGGTCGCGGTGCTCACGGGCAACCGCTTCGGTTTCGGGATCGGGCTGTCGCCCTGGCCCGAGGACTTCGAGGTCTGTGACCAGCCCTGGCCGAAGCGCGGCACGCGCATGGACGAGATGATCGAGGTGATCCGCGGGCTCACGCGCGGCGGCTTCTACGCCTTCGAGGGCGAGCACTACCAGATCCCGAGCATCAAGCTCTGCCCGGTGCCGAGCCAGCCGATCCCGCTCTTGATCGGTGGGCATGCCGAGCCGGCCCTGCGCCGCGCAGCGCGGCTCGGGGACGGCTGGATGCACGCCGGGAGCGACGCCGACACGCTCGACGGTCTGCTGGCCCGCCTGGCCGAGCTGCGCTCCGAGTACGGCCGCGAGCGCGAGCCCTTCGAGATCCACGTGATCTCGCTCGACGCCTACAGCGTCGACGGGGTGCGGCGCCTCGAGGACCGCGGTATCACCGACCTGATCGTGGGCTTCCGCAACGCCTACGAGAAGGACACCATGCCGCTCGAGCAGAAGATCGACGCACTGCGCCGCTACGCCGACACAGTGATCGCGAAGCTCGGCTAGCGTCCTACTGGACGCGCACGTTGAAGCCGAGCGAGAAGCTCGGGTTGCCGGCCCCGGTGCCCGCGGCCAGGGCTCCCGTCGGATCCACGCGGATGTGCGTCACGGCGGTGTCGTACCCCGACGCATCCGGGATCGGCGTATAGGTGAAGGTGGCCCCGCCGTCGTTCGAGAAGAACAGGCTGTCCGCCCCGCTGGCCAGGCTGATGAACGTGTAGGTGAGGCCGCTGGCCGTCGCTCCGTCGCTGAACAGCACCGGGCCGCTGCCGGGCGCGCCCAGGTCGTTCACGTACAGGTCCCCCAGGACCGGGATCGGGTCGAGCACCGACACCGTGTTGGCGTCGGTGGGCGCGCCCCCCTCGTTCGTGACCTGGATCGTGTAGCGGACCACCGCGCCCGGGATCGCCTTCGGGTTCGTCACCCCGTTGATCGGATCCGAGATCGTCACCACCGACTTCATGACCAGCAGGTCCGGGTCGATGATGATCGTGACCGTGTCGCTCACCAGCGCGGTCGCCAGCGGGTTGAAGCTCGACGACGCGGTCGTATCGATCGTGGCCACGCCGCTCGGGTTCTGCGGATCCACGAAGCCGATCGTATAGCCGATCAACAGGTCGAAGGTCGCCGCGGCGAGCACGGGGCCCGTATCGACGTTCCCGTCCCCGTCGGTATCGACCAGTGCGATGTCGCCCGGGCTGAGCGTGCCGCTCCCGTCTACGTCCTCGTAGTACGAGAGCGTCGGCGTGTGAGCGCCCCCGATCACCGACGTGAAGTTGAAGGTGTCGGTGCCGTTGCCCGTATTGGTCAGCAGCTTCACGCCGAACAAGGTATCCAGGTGATAGCCCGACAGGTTCTCGTCACCGGCAAAGGTCAGCCCCGCGAACTGCGTCGTGCCCGCCCCGCCGCCGCAGCCGCCGAGGTTGTCGTCGACCTTGGCCGGCCAGTTGGCAGCGCCCCAGCCGGTATTGGAGCTCGACACGTGGAACGAGAACGGCGATCCCGGGGCAAGGCCAAGCTCGGCCCAGGTGATGTGGAATTCCATGGTGGTTCCCGCGGCGTCGCCCCAATTCCCCGAGCGGTTGGGCGCCTGCGGAATATTCGCGAAGGCCCCGGGCAAGGCGTAGCCGTCCCCGAAACCCATCGCGTCCACCATCAGGTCGCCGCCCGCGACGGCCTCCACGTAGGTGAACAGCGAGACCTGCACGAGCCGGTTGCTGCCCTTCCAGTTGGCGCCGATCACCGGCTCGCCGGTCTCCATCAGCCCGTTGTTGTTGACGTCCGCGTAGTACACGAAGTTCTGCACGTTGGTCGACGAGCCCGCACGGGCCGTGAACAGGTAGATCGACCCGGCGTCCCAGGTGAAGGAGAAGTGGGTCAGGTCGCGTCCGGTGGACTGCACGGGCGCGTCGCGGTCGGCCCCCGGGGGCCCGTCGCACACGTTGTTGTCGAGGTCCGCGAGCACGGGCGCCCAGTCGGCCGTGTTGCCGTCCACCGTGATGGTCATGAGCGTCAGGATGCCGTCCCCGAAGCCGCACACGCAGGCGGCCTGCACGGGCGCCGGGACCGCCAGCAGCGCGGACAGCAACGCGACCGCAGCCCCGCGCCCCAACCCACTGAAAACGCTATGGATTTCGTACTTCACCCAGACTTGTCCCGTCCACGGATTCCTCCGCTCCTCTACAGATCGGCTGGAGCGGACGCTGGGTGAAGCCCGCGCGGCCGCCAGGGCAAGTCGGTCTCAGGAGTTCCGAGGATCCGCGGAGGCGCGCTGGGCGACGCGCTCGAGGTGTTCGACCTGGCCGTCTGCGCGGGCCAGCAGGGCGTCGTTGTAGCTGGACTCGCCGCGGTGGTGCGCGGCGCCCTCGCGCGCGAAGCTGAGCAGCACGCTGGCCCGGAACGGGCCGCTGCCGCGCGGCGGCGGCGCGGCGTGCACGGTGTCGCCGTAGTGCAGCGAGACATCGCCCGCCTCGGCCGCCATGGCGATGCCCTGCGGTGCGGTCGCGTCGTCCGCCTCGGCGAAGCCGACCGACGCCCGCCACGAGCCGGGCAGCACGCGCAACTCGCCACCGTCGGGGGTGGCGGCACCCAGATAGATCGACAGGTTGATCAGGGGGCACATGGCAGCATGGCCGCCCATCCCGCAATCGCGATGCCAGGGCAGGTCCGAGAGCCCCTCGCGCATGTCCGGGTTCTTGAACAGCACGGTCACACCCTGCTCCGAGCTCCGGCCCCGCGCCGTGAGCTTCTCGTCGGAGAGCGCCACCAGCCGCAGCAAGCGCGGATCGTCGTACAGGACCTCGAGCTCGGGCTCCCGGCCGGCGTGCGTCACCCGGCACAGCACCTCGCCGCCAGACGCGTTGCGGCCCCACCAGGAGCGCCGGTCGCCGGGCCGGGCGGCGGCCGCGAGCCGCCGCCCCGTAGCGACCAGACTCGCGATCTCGCCGGGAGCGAACACGCGCTTCACGAGCAGGTAGCCGGCGGTGCGCAGGAAGTGCGCCAGGTCGGCGGGGTCGTCGTCGAGAGAGAAGCTGCGCTCCACGTCGAGCGGGGCGCCGCGCGGGTCGAGCAGGGGCTGGTCGGGATTCCAGAGCGGCCGGCCGCCGAACATGGCGCGCAACGCGGGCTCCCAACGCACGAAGCGCATCAGGTCCCCGCATGCGCAGCGCACCGAGTCGGCATAGATCAGGCCGGGCGCCGTCTCGAGCTCGCCGACGATGCCCGCGAACGCGGTCGCCGAGAGCTCCACGACCGTTTCGGCAGCGTCGCCCGGCACGACGGCCACACCGTCCGCAGCGGGGACGTAGCTCCAAGCGCCGCCGTCCGGCACGCGGAAGGCGAGCGATCCGAGTCCCGCCGCGGCACGCGCCGCCAGCGCGCCGTTCCCGGCTGCGAGACGTTGCGGCAGCGCTTCGCGGTGGAAGCGGTCGAAGTCGAGCGCGGCGGGCGCGTCCATCGGGTCGCCATGATACGGCCTGCGGACCACGTGTTGCCAGTGCGCCGGCGTCTTTCCGATCGGACAGCTCGGTGTAGCCGCGTCAGTGCGCGTGCTGGTGTTCGGGCGGCGAGTCAGCCTGCGCGGCGCCTGCCACGCCCACGCCGTGGCCGTAGACGAGCAGCGCGCCCCGGTCGGAGCCGAGCGCGGCGACCACGGTAGTCACGAGCAGTGCCGCGAGCAGCAGCGGGCGCGTCAGCCCCGTCACGCTTCCGCGCAGCCCGTAGGCGGCCCCCGCCGTCGCCACGGCCAGACCGGTCGCCACCAGCATCCACTCCTCGTGGGCTTCGATCAGCGGGTGCGTGACTTCCGTGTGGGTCAGGTGGTCTTCTGCCCACAGGCCGCTGGCTGCCGCGGCCAGCGCACCGAGCGCGCCCAGGTACAGGACCCAGCGGCCGGTCCGCCACAGCTCTTCGCGGCCGCGCCACAGTGCGAGCCCCCAGAACCCCAGAGCCGCCGGGAGCAGAGCCAGCGGAAAGTGAAC
>CAXMNF010000282.1:0-3843 GCA_964194645.1 uncultured Gammaproteobacteria bacterium | reverse complement strand
TGAGCCCGACGGGCTGTGGATTGCAAGAGGAAGAAGGCCCCTGATCCGCGTTTCTTTCGCATTCTTTCGAGTCACCGGACTGTGTTACCGATCGGTCGGTCAGCTCGCGACTGACTCCAGGTAGCCCCGCACTGCAAACCTCCGTCTCCTTCATAATCCGCACTTGAACTCGACCCCTGAGTACAGCTCGGCCCAACTCGCCGCCCTCGGTGTGCTCGCGCTCGGAACCATGGCGCCGGTCACCCTGCCCGTCCCGGTGCTGCGCGAGCTGGTCCAGGAACGCTTCGCGGTCTCGGAGCTCGCGACCTCGCTCTTCATGTCGATCAACATGGTCGGGGCGCTACTCGCCGCGCCGCTCGCGGGAGCCTTGGCGGACCGCTGGGGACGGCGCCGGCCGCTGCTGGTCGGGGCTCTTGTTGCAGACGCGCTGTGCTTCTACAGCCTCACCGCCCCGGTACCGTTCGAGGCGTTCATGGTGCTCCGCTTCTTTGAGGGCTGCGCCCACATCACTGCCCTGTCGATGCTGCTCGCGCTTGCCTCGCAGGCGCTGCCCGCGGCCCGCCGTGGCCGGGCCATGGGAACCGTAGGGGGCGCCATGATGCTCGGCGTCGCGGTCGGTGCGCCGCTCGGTGGTCTGCTCGGGCGTGACGACCCGCTGCTCCCCCTCCAAGTAGGGGCCGTCGGTCTGCTGGGGGTGGCAGTGCTTGCGGCGTGGTCGATCCGGGAGGTCGGGTCCGGCGGGGCGCGCCCGGGCCTGCGCGAGATCGCCAGCGCCTTGCGCGCGCACCCGGCGCTGTCGGTGCCTCTAGCGTTCGCCTTTGCGGACCGCTTCACGGTCGGCTTCTTCACGACGACCTTCTCCCTCTACCTGCGGCGGATCCACGACCTGTCCGCGCCGCAGATCGGTCTGGCGATCGCCGTCTTCATGATCCCCTTCGCGCTGTTCTCCTATCCCTTTGGGCGGATTGCGGAGCGGCGCTCGCTGTTGACGCTGCTCTGCGTGGGCAGTCTGTTGTACGGAGCGGGCACCGCGTGCGTCGGCTTCGTAGCGCCACCAGGTCCGCTCTACGGTTTGATGTTCGCGCTCGGCATCACTGCGGCCGTGATGTTCGTCCCGTCCATGCTGATGACCATCCAGCTCGCGCCCGAGTCGGCACGCGCCACGGCGCTCGGTGCCTTCAACGCGGCGGGCTCGCTCGGCTTCATCGTGGGTCCGTTGGCCGGAGGTGCGATCAGCCAGCTGGTCGCCGCTCGGGCCGACTGGCTGACGGGCTACCGCGCGGCCTTCCTGGCCGCGGGGGCCAGCGAAATCCTGTGCGTGGCCATCGCCCTTCCCCTTCTTATGTGGCTCCGCCGACCGGCCGCCAGCCGCCAATGATGGCGTCGTTCCGGGCTTGGCGGCTCAGCGCGGCTCCAGCCGGAACAGCCAGGCATCGCGCCGCTGCTCCTCGGACGGCTCGAACTCGTACTTGCGCTTGAGCGCCGTCATGAAGCGCAGCACCTCGGCCTCATCCAGGATGCGCACCGCGCGAAGCTCGTAGATCGTCTCGCCGACGCGCAGCCGGACGTTCGGGTCCTCGATCAGGTAACGCGCCCAGTCGGCTGTCTCGCCCTCCCCCGCGGCCACGAAGAAGCTGTCGCCGACGCCGGCGCCCCAGAGGTTCACGGAGTACGGGTCGGAGGGCCGCGTCTCGATCTGGACGATCTCGTGTTCGTCGGCGAACGACCAGTCGGATGGCGGATTCGGCGCGACCTGGCCGGACAGACGGCCGCCCGGCATGGGTCCCCACGGCTCGCAGCCGAACACGACGAGCGACAGGATCAGCAGACACGCTCTCCTCATGGGCTCCCCATTCATCATCGCGCGCTCATCAGACGATCACGTGTTCCGTAGCGATCACGAAGCGGGTCGTACCCGGCTCCAGGAAGTTCGCCTCGTCGGCACGGGTCTCCACGTAGGCGTCGGACCGCTCGGAGCTGCGCAGCGCGTCTGTGTCGTCGAACCAGTTCAGGGGCACGCCGTCGAAGGCTGCAGCGGGCGCCCCTGGAAGCGCGTCGCGGTCCGTGTGGGACTGCACGTAGCGGCGCATCCCCGGGATCGCCGCGGCGATCGGGGCATGCTTCTCTCGCCAGTGAGTCGAGAACGCGTCCGGCTCGAGGTCGCTCCGGCGCGTGAGAAACGAGATCAGCTTGACCCCGCCCGCTGGCGCGGCCCGGTCGAGCACCACGTGGTCTCGCGCCAGGATCATCTGCAGGGAGGTTACGTCGAGGAAGTTCGGTTCATCCTCGCGGGCGGCCTTCATCTCCGGAGAGCGCAGCGCCGCCACCAGCGCGGCCGGGTCGTCGAACCAGAGCTCGGCGACCCCGTCGTAGGCGGGCTGGCGGCTCCGGTAGACCGAAAGCCGCGTGTGGTTCTGCACGTAGCCGCGCAGGCCCGGCAGGCGCTGGCCCAGCAGCGCGTGCCGCTCGCGCCAGTACACCTGGAATGCCTCGGGGGAGAGCCCGCGCCGGCGCCGCAGCAGGCCGATCATCTTGAGCATGCGCACCTCGCGGTCATGCGGCGCAAGCCTAGCAGCATTGCCGGCAAGCGCGGAGCCGCTCGCCGTTCGGCTGGCTAGACGCGCAGCGGCAGCGATTCGAGGCCGCGCAGGGCGGCGTTCCGTCCCCAGCGCGGCTGTTCGGTGGCGAGTTTCATTGAAGGGAAGCGCTCCACCAGCGCCAGCAGGGCTGTGCGTGCCTCCAGCCGTGCGAGCGAGGAGCCCAGGCAGAAGTGCAGGCCGTGCCCGAACGACAGGTGGGGGTTGTCCGCGCGCGTGATGTCGAGCCGCTCCGGGTCCGGGAAGCGCGCCGGGTCGCGGTTGGCCGCGGCCAGGCCAACCATGACCATCTGGCCCTTGCGGATCCGGGCGCCCTGGAACTCGAAGTCCTCGGTCGCCGCCCGGCCGGTGGCGTGCACCGGACCGTCGTAGCGCAGCAGCTCCTCCACGGCGCGGTCGATCAGCTCCGGGCGCCGGCGCAGCAGTTCGAGCTGGTCGGGGGCGCGCAGCAGGGCCAGCAGGCCGTTCCCGATCAGCTTGGTCGTGGTCTCGTTGCCCGCCACGAGCAGCAGGGTCACGGTCTGGAAGACTTCCTGCATGGTCAGGCGGTCGCCCTGCTCCTCGGCCGCCAAGAGGCCGCTCAGCAGGTCGTCCCTGGGGTCGCGGCGCCGCTGCTCGGCGATCGGCTCGAGGTAGGCGTTGAGCTCGCGGACCGCGCGGAGCGAGGCGCGCAGGTCCTCCATGGTGGCGCTGCCGAGCGAGCGCACCGCCTGGTCCGACCAGTGGCGAAAGCGCTCGCGGTCCTCGGTGGGGACGCCCAGCATCTCGGCGATCACGATCACCGGCAGCGGGTAGGCCAGGTCCGAGATCACCTCGAGTTCGCTCGCCCCGCGCTTCGGCTCGAGCAGCTCGTCCACGATTTCCAGCATGCGGCCTTCAAGGCGCTGCACCGCGCGGGGCGTGAAGGCCTTGTTCACCAGGCCGCGCAGGCGCGTGTGCCGCGGCGGCTCGGAGTTCAGCATGGTCGGCTGCTCGAGCTCCTCCTCGGTGCGTCCCGCGCGCAGCTGGGCGCGCCGGATGCGCGGCCAGAGCTTCTGCTGGCGAAAGTCCGCCGAGACGCGCCGGTCGCGCAACAGCGCGGCCACGTCGTCGTAGCGGGTGAGCATCCAGCCGCCGACCAGGCGGCTGCGGTGCACCGGATCGCGCTCGCGCAGCGCGCGGTAGACCGGGTGCGGATTCTGGATGAACTTGCGGCTGGCGATGTTCCAGGAGACGCCGGACTCCAGCCGCTCCCAGGCCATCAAGC
>CAXMNF010000281.1:0-2382 GCA_964194645.1 uncultured Gammaproteobacteria bacterium | reverse complement strand
GCAGCTCGTCGGGGCGTTCGCCGAGTCCCAGCATCATCCCGGTCTTGGTCGGGATCCCGGGCGCCACTTCCAGGGAGCGGGCCAACAAGCCGAGCGAGCGCTCGTAGCGCGCCGCGGGCCGCACCTGGCGCTGCAGCCGGGCGACGGTCTCGACGTTGTGGTTCAGCACGTCGGGCGCGGCCTCGAGCACCGTGCAGAGCGCCGCGTCGTGGCCCTTGAAGTCGGGGATCAAGAGCTCGACCTGGCAGTCCGGCGCGCGCTCGCGCACCGCCCGGACCGTCGCTGCGAAGTGCGCGGCGCCGCCGTCGGCCAGGTCGTCGCGCGCGACGGCGGTCACCACGGCGAAGCGCAGGCCGAGCTCCGCGATTGCATCGGCGACTCTCCCCGGCTCGTTCGGATCGAGCGGCTGCGGGCGGCCGGTCTGGACGTCGCAGAAGCCACAGCGGCGCGTGCAGTGGTTGCCGCCCAGCATGAAAGTAGCCGTGCCGCGCGACCAGCACTCGGGCAGGTTCGGGCAGGCGGCCGACTGGCAGACCGTGTTGAGCTGCCGCGCGGCGACCAGCTCACGCAGGCGCTCGAGCTCTGGCGTCTGCCGGTAGCGAACGCGCAGCCAAGGCGGGCGCTCCGGGTGGCGGCGGTGACGGGACGCCTGGATCTGCAGAAGCTCGCTCAATTGAAGGCCTTGCGCAGCTGCGCTGCGGTCCGCTCGCGCACCTCGGCAAGCGCGACCGACCTGCCCAGCACACGCTCCATGCTGGTCATCTCGACGCCGGCCAGCCCGCAGGGGACGATCGCGTCGAAGCGCGACAGGTCGCAGGACACGCAGAGCGCGAACCCGTGCAACGTCACCCAGCGCCGCACGCCCACGCCGATCGAAGCGATCTTGCGCGTCTCGTCGAGCCACACGCCCGCGTATCCCTCGCGACGCAGCGCCGGGATGCCGAAGTCGGCGAGCGTCTCGATCAGCACACCCTCCAGGCGGCGCAGGTAGAGGTGCACGTCGCAGCCGTGGCGCTCGAGATCCAGGATCGGATAGCCGACCAGCTGGCCCGGTCCGTGCCAGGTGACGTCGCCTCCGCGGTTCACACAGACCACCTGATAGCCGGCCGCACGCAGCGCCTCGTCGGAGAGCCGCGCGTTCTGATTCCGCGTGCCGCGGCCGAAGGTGATCACGTCCGGGTGCTCGAGCAGCAGCACCGTGTCGCGCCCACGGCCCTCGAGGCGTGCGTCGCGCAGGCCTTCTTGCAGGGCCAGGGCCTCGGCGTAGGGCACGCGGCCCAGGTCGCGGATCTCGAGCCGGCTAGCTTCCAAAGCGGCTGTCATCACGCAACAGCTCCTCGGGCTGCTCGATCAGGCGCTTCAGCTCGGCCAGGAACTGCGCGGCCTTCACACCGTCGAGCACCCGGTGGTCCACGGACAGACCCAGGGTGGTCATCGTGCCGATCTCCACCTGGCCGTCCACCACGATCGGTCGCGGCTGGATGGCGCTCACCGCCAGGATCGAGCTCTGCGGCGGCGTGATGATCGCGTAGAAGCGGTCCACGCCGAACATGCCCAGGTTCGAGATGGTAAAGGTGCCGTCGGCGTAGTCCTCGGGCTGCAGCTTGCGCATGCGCGCGCGCTGGATCAGGTCGTTCGCGCTCTCGGCGAGCTGGAACACGCTCTTGCCCTGGCAGTTCTTGACGGTCGGCGCCACAAGCTCGTCGTTCACATCGACCGCCAGGCCGATGTTGATTGCCTCGAAGAGCGCGATGTTGTGCTCCTCGGCGTTATAGGTGGCGTTCACGGCCGGGAAGGCCTCGAGCGCCAGCGCTACGGCCTTGATGGTCAGGTGCGTGTACGTGAGGCGCGGCTCGCCTTCGCTGGAATCCTGGTTCAAGCGGTCGCGCAACACCTTGAGCGCGTCGGTTCGCACGTCGGCCTGGACGTAGAAGTGCGGAGCCGACTCCCAGCTCTTCATCATGTTGCGGATCAGCGCCTTGCGCTTCTGTGAGAGCTGCAGCGCGCCACGGAAGAGCTCGGACTCGCGGCCCTTGGCGCGCGAGGCCTCGTGCTTCACGTGCCCGAGCAGATCCGACTTGGTAATGCGCCCCGCCGGGCCACTGCCCTTCACGCCCTCCAAGTCGATGCCCAGGTCCGCGGCCATGCGAAATGCGACCGGCGTGGCGCGCACGCCCTCCACGTCGGCGGGCTGCTCTTCCATTCCCTTCAGGTAGCTCTCGATGTCGGCGACGAGCACCGCTCCGCCGGGTCCGCTGCCCTCGACCTCGGCCAGGTCTACGGAGCCCTGCTCGGCCAGGCGACGCGCGCGCGGGGTGGCGCGCAGGCGTTCGGGGTCCGCGACCAGCGGCACGACGAGCCGCTCGCCGGGAGCCGCGGCGG
>CAXMNF010000280.1:0-3031 GCA_964194645.1 uncultured Gammaproteobacteria bacterium | reverse complement strand
CCCACGCACAGGATCGGCACCAGGCCCGCGGCCTGCGCTGCGCAGAGCTTGCGGGCCGAAACCTCGCTGCTCTCGCCCATGCCATGGCGTCGTTCGGAGTGGCCCACGATCACATAGCTGCAGCCCAGCTCGACCAGCATTGCGGCCGAGATCTCGCCGGTGAAGGCGCCCTGCGGCTCGGGGTGCAGGTTCTGGGCGGCGAGCGCCACACCGGTTTCTGCGAGCGCCGGACCGAGTGCCGCCAGCGCCGTAAAGGGCGGGGCGATCGCGGCGTCTACGGCCCGGTCGGCCTCGAGCAGCGGCGCCAGCTCGGCCGCAAAGCTCAGCGCCTCGGCGACCGTCTTCTGCATCTTCCAGTTCGCGACAACGAACGGTGTCCTCACGTCGTGCTCCTCAAGGCGGCCAGCCCGGGCAGCTCGCGGCCCTCTAGAAACTCGAGCGCCGCGCCTCCGCCGGTCGAAAGGTGCGAGATGCGCTCTGCCACGCCCGCGGCGTGGATCGCGGCCAGTGAATCTCCGCCGCCCACCACCGAGTACGCGGAGCTCTCCGCCAGTGCCTCGGCGACGGCGCGGCTGCCCTGGTCGAAGGGCGGGCGTTCGAACAGGCCGAGCGGTCCGTTCCAGAACACGGTTGCCGCAGCCTTCACCCGCGCGGCAATGGCCTGTACCGACGCGGGTCCGATGTCGAGCGCCATCGCGTCGTCCGGGATTCGCTCGACGCTGCGCGCGTGGTCGCCGTCGTCGGGACCGGCTGCGACCACGTGATCGCACGGCAGCAGGATCTCGGTCGGGCCGTCGAGCAGCGCGCGCGCGGTATCGACCTGCTCGGGCTCGACCAGCGAGCGGCCGACGGGCTCCCCGCGCGCCAGCAGGAACGTGTACGCCATGGCTCCCCCGATCGCGACCGCGTCCGCGCGCTGGGCCAGCGCCTGGAGCACCGCGAGCTTGTCGGAGACCTTCGCACCGCCTAGCACGCAAAGGTAGGGACGCTCGGGCGTGTCGCGTACGCGCTCGAGCGCCTCGACCTCGCGCAGCAGGAGTTCGCCGGCCGCGCAGCGCTCGGGGCCGAGCTGCCGAGGCAGGCCGTCGGTGCTGGCATGGGCGCGGTGCGCAGTGCCGAAGGCGTCGTTCACGTACAGGTCGGTCAGCTCTGCGAGCTGCTCGACGAATGCCGGGTCGTTCTGGGTCTCGCCCGGGTGAAAGCGCAGGTTTTCCAGCAGCAGCGCGTCGCCGTCGCGCAGACGTCCGACCTGCTCGACCACCTCGCCGCCGACGCAATCCGGAGCCAGGGCGACGCCCAGCGCCTTTGCCACCGGCTCGAGAGACAGCGCTTCACTGCGCCCTCCCTTGGGGCGACCCAGGTGCGAGGCCAGCACCACACGCGCGCCGGCCTCGCGCAGGGCGCGCAGGGTCGGCAGCGAGGCGCGGATGCGCGCGTCGTCGGTGATGCGCCCGTCGTGCAGCGGCACGTTCAGGTCGGCGCGCAGGAACACGCGCCGGCCGGCGGGCTCGAGGGCCTCGATGGCGAGCAGGCCCTCTCTGGAAGTCACAGCTTCGAGGCGATCAGCGCGGCCAGGTCGACCACCCGATTCGCGTAGCCCCACTCGTTGTCGTACCAGGACAGGATCTTCACTAGCTTGCCGTCCAGCACGCGCGTGTTCGCTGCATCCACGATCGACGAGTGCGGGTTGCCCAGGAAGTCGATCGAGACGAGCGGCTCGTCCGAGACCGCCAGGATCCCCGCCATCGCGCCCGCTCCGGCCTTGCGGAACTCCTCGTTGATCTCCTCGGCCGAGGCGTCGCGCTCCAGCTCGCAGACCAGGTCGACGACCGACACGTCGGCCGTGGGGACCCGTATGGCGATCCCGTCCAGTTTCCCGACCAGCTGGGGCAGCACCAGGCCCACTGCGCGCGCGGCGCCCGTCGAGGTCGGGATCATCGACACGGCTGCCGCGCGGGCGCGGCGCAGGTCCTTGTGGGGCAGGTCGAGGATCGACTGGTCGTTCGTATAGGCGTGGATGGTGGTCATCCAGCCGCGCCGCATGCCCCAGGTCTGGAGTAGCACCTTCGCCACCGGCGCCAGGCAATTTGTAGTGCACGAGGCGTTCGAGACCACGTGGTGGCTGGTGGGATCGTAGCTGTCGTCGTTCACACCGAGTGCGATGGTTGCGTCCGGCTCGCTGGCGGGCGCGCTGATGATCACCTTCCGGGCACCCCCGGCCAGGTGCTTGGCCGCGTCGGCTCGCTTGGTGAACAGGCCGGTCGACTCGATCACGATCTCGCAGCCGAGCTCGCCCCAGGGAAGCTTCGCCGGGTCGCGTTCGGCGAGCACGCGGATCTCTCGGCTGCCCACGTGCAGCACGTCGCCGTGGGCCTCGACGGGCTCCGGGCAGCGGCCGTGGATCGAGTCGTACTTGAGCAGGTGAGCCAGGGTGGCAGCGTCGGTCAGGTCGTTCACGGCGACGAACTCGAGGTCGTTGCGGCCGAGCGCGCTGCGCAGTACGCAGCGGCCAATCCGCCCGAAGCCGTTGATGCCCACACGTGTCGCCATGGAGACCTCCTTGACGCGCGGCAGGATAGCATCTTGGCCCCCCGCCAGCGGGGCTGCTAATTTCGCCCGCTGGTGATTGTCGGGGCGGGAATCGACATCGTGGAGATCGCGCGGGTCGAGCGGGCGCTCGAGCGCCGGGGCTCGCGCCTGCGCGACCGGCTGTTCACCGAACGCGAGCGCGCGGATTGCGAGCGTCGCGGCCGCTCGGGGCCACACTTCGCGCTGCGCTTCGCGGTGAAGGAAGCGGGCATGAAGGCGATCGGAACGGGCTGGCGCCGGGGGGTGGGCTGGCGCGATTTCGAGACCACGGAAGAGGGCGGCTCCCTCGGTCTGCGCATCCAGGGACGCGCCCTGGAGATCGCGCACGAGCGCTGCTTCGGGCGCGCCTGGCTCGGCGCGTCGCTGACTCGCACCCATGCCGTGGCACAGGTCGTTCTGGAAGGCACCCCGACGGACGCCCCGAGCGCGTGAGGAGCGTCGC
>CAXMNF010000279.1:0-17302 GCA_964194645.1 uncultured Gammaproteobacteria bacterium | reverse complement strand
CGCGAGCGCGAGTTCCAGCTGTACCGGCGCGGCCGCTACGCGGAGTTCAACCTGATCCAGGACCGGGGCACGCGCTACGGGCTGCAATCGGGCCGCCGTGTCGAGTCGGTGCTCGCCTCGCTGCCGCCCTTGGCGGCCTGGAAGTACGACTGGCACCCCGAGCCGGGCTCGCCAGAGGCGCGCCTGACCGAGCATTTCCTCGTGCCCCGCGACTGGGCGTAGGCCACCGGCTCCGCTGACCGCGCTCCCCCGTCCTGGGTCGGGCTCCGAGGTCCGCTATCTTGCCCGCGATGGCGGGCCCCCCGGAGATCGAGCCGCGCGCTGTGGCCACAGCTGCGCAGGAACTGCTAGGAATCCCCATGACGGAGGACGAGTGTGCGCAGGCCGCGCGCGCCTACCGGCTGGTGGCAAAGCTGGTCGCGCAGACGCGCGAGCGGGCTCTGCCGAACGGCTTCGGCCCCGCCGTTCGTTTTGACCCGCGCCTGGCCGGCGTGCCGCTGCGCCGGCCGGCCGGCGGACTCGCCCCGAGCGATGCCGACCCGGGCCCGCTGCCCGCCGACGACGAAGCGATCGCGTTCGCGCCGCTGGTGCAGCTCTCCGGCTGGCTGGGACGCGGGCTGCTCAGCAGCGAAAGGCTGACTGCGCTCTACCTGGAGCGCCTGACGCGGCACGGCCCCGGCCTCGAGTGCGTGATCAGCCTGTGCGAGGAGCGCGCGCTCGCCCAGGCGCGGCGCGCGGACCAGGAGCAGCGGGCCGGGCGGCGGCGCGGACCTCTGCACGGCATCCCTTGGGGCGCGAAGGACCTGTTCGACAGCGCCGGGATCGCGACCACCTGGGGAACCGAGCCGTTCCGCTCCCGCGTCCCGAAGGAGGACGCCGAGGTCGTGCGCCGCCTGGACGACGCGGGCGCCGTGCTGGTCGCGAAGCTCAGCATGGGCGAGCTCGCCAACGGCGACCTGTGGTTCGGGGGCCGGACGCGCAACCCGTGGAAGCCCAGCCATGGCTCGGGCGGCTCGAGCGCAGGCTCGGCGGCCGCGGTCGCCGCGGGCCTGGTCGGCTTCGCGCTCGGCAGCGAGACGCTCGGCTCGATCGCGAGTCCCTGCTCGACCTGCGGGGTAACCGGCCTGCGTCCCAGCTTCGGCCGCGTACCGCGCAGCGGCTCGATGGCGCTCTGCTGGTCGTTCGACAAGCTCGGGCCGATCGCGCGCGGCGTCGAAGACACGGCACTCGTGCTGGCGGCGCTGCACGGTGCGCACCCGGGCGACCCGGATTCGCTCGACTGGCCGTTCGCATTCCGGGCGCACGCGGGTGCGCGCGGACGCCGAATCGGCTTCGTGCCCTCCCAGTTCGAGGAGCCGACCACGAGCCCTGCCGAGCGCGCGGCGCTCGACGCGCTGCGCACCCTCGGTGCAGAACTCGTCGAAGTGGAGCTGCCCGAGGCGCCGCTCCTGACGATCCTCCTACAGATCTGGGTGGAGGCCGCCGCTGCGTTCCAGGAACTGCTGCTGCAAGGACGCCTCGGAGAGCTGGCCCGGCAGGACGACGACGCCTGGCCGAACGAGTTCCGCACGGCCCACTTGATCTCGGCGGTCGACTACGTGCAGATGCAGCGCGTCCGCCGGCAAATCATGGAGCGCGCAGCGGAGTGCTTCGCGGACCTCGACGCGATCGCTGCGCCCGGCATGGGCCACTCCTTCTCGTTCGTCACGAACGCCACCGGCCACCCGGCGCTCACGCTGCGCACGGGCTTCCGCGAAGACGGCACTCCGGTCGCGCTCACCCTGCACGGCCAGCTGTACGACGAGGGCACGCTCTGCGAGATCGGCCTGGCACTCGAGCGCGAGCTTGGCGTGTGGCAGCGCCGCCCGGAGCTCGCTTGACCGAGGCGTCGCGCACCTGCCGGAGCTGCCAGCGCGAGAACCGCGCCGACGCGCACTTCTGCGACGGCTGCGGCGCACCCCTGGCGACGCCCGGCGCCGAGCGGACGCGCCGCACCTACACGCCGCGGCACCTGGCCGAGAAGATCCTCACGCAGCGCTCTGCACTCGAAGGCGAGCGCAAGCAGGTCACGGTGCTGTTCGTCGACATCCAGAGCAGCCTCGAACTCGCCGAGGAGATCGACGCCGAGGACCTCCACCGCCTGCTCGACCGCTTCTTCCACATCCTCGCCGACGGCGTGCACCGCTTCGAAGGAACCGTGAACCAGTACACGGGTGACGGCATCATGGCCCTGTTCGGCGCGCCGATCGCGCACGAGGACCACGCGCAACGCGCCTGCTACGCGGCTCTGCACCTGGGCCGCGAGGTCCGGCGCTACGCCCAGCAGCTGCGCCGCGAGCAGGGGCTGGACTTTCACGTGCGCATGGGGCTGAACTCCGGCGAGGTGGTGGTCGGCCGAATCGGCGACGACCTGCGCATGGACTACACCGCGCAGGGCCACACCGTTGGCCTGGCGGCGCGCCTCGAGAAGCTGGCCGAGCCTGGCCGCGCCTACCTGACCGAGCACACCGCGGCGCTGGTCTCGGGCTTCTTCGAACTCGAGGACCTGGGCGAGTTCAAGCTCGCGGGGCCGTCGCTGCCGGTGCGGGTCTACGGACTGGAGAACGTCGGCGCCCTGCGCACCCGCCTCGACGTGGCCCGCTCGCGCGGCTTCTCGCGCTTCGTGGGCCGCGACCAGGAGATTGCGGCGCTGGACGCCGCCCTGGAGCAGGCCGCGCAGGGGCGCGGTCAGGTGGTCGACCTGGTGGCCGAACCGGGCGTGGGCAAGAGCCGGCTCTGCTACGAGTTCAGCGAACGCTGCCGTGCGCGCGGCATTCCGTTCGTCAGCGGACACGGCGTCTCGCACGGCAAGGCGATCCCGCTGCTGCCGATCCTGGAGTTCCTGCACCCGGTCTTCGAGATCTCGGAACAGGACGACGAGCAGCGCCGCCGCCAGAAGCTGGCCGGCACCCTGCTCCTGATCGACCGCGAGATCGCGGACGACCTGCCGCTGATCTTCGACTTCTTCGGCGTGCCCGATCGCGACGAGCCCGCGCCCCTTGTCGAGGGCGAGGGACGCGAGCGGCGCGTGTTCTCGATCCTGCGCCGCGTGCTCGAGGAGCGCGGCGAGCGCGGTCCGCAGGTGATCCTGCTCGAGGATCTGCACTGGTTCGATACGGCGAGCCTGGCGTTCCTGGCCAGTCTGGTCGACGCGATTCCCGAGACGCGCAGCCTGCTGCTTCTGAATCACCGCCCGGAGTTCGAACCCGCCTGGACCGGGCACCCGGCATTCCGCCAGATCGCGCTGGCGCCGCTCGGGCACGACGCGATCGAGCAGCTGCTCGACGACCTGCTCGGCGAGGACCCGAGCCTGGAGGGCCTGCACGCCGCGATCCGCGAGCGCGCCAGAGGCAACCCCTTCTTCGTGGAGGAGGTGGTCCGCTCTCTTCTCGAGTCCGGGACCCTGGTGGGCGCACAGGGCGCCTACCGCCTGACCCGGCCCGTGGAGCAGCTCGCAATCCCGCAGACCGTGCAGGCGCTGATCGCGGCGCGCATCGACCGGCTGCCCGAGCGCGACAAGCTGCTGCTCGACCAGGCCGCGGTGGTCGGCAAGCGCTTCCCCGAATCCGTGCTGCAGGCGATTTCGAACCTGCCCGACGAGGCGTTCGCCGAGAGCGTGCGGGCGCTCGGCAGCGCCGGGTTCATCTTCGAGGAGTCGCTCTACCCCGAGCGCGTGCTGGCCTTCCGGCACCCGCTCACGCAAGAGGTCGCACAGCAGTCGCAGCTCTCCGAGCAGCGCCAGACGGTCCACGCGGCCGTGGCCCGCGCGCTCGAAGAAAAGGCCGACGCGTCGGCGGACGAGCCTGCCGCGTTGATCGCGCACCACTGGGAGCAGTCCGGTAACTCGCTGGCCGCGGCTCGCTGGGTGCACCGGGCGGCGCGGCGCATCGGTCCCAGCAATCCAGGCGAGGCGATGGCGTTGTGGCGCAAGCTGCTGCAGTTGCTGGACGGCACGCCGGAACGGCCGGAGCACGCGTTCCTGGGCGCGCGCGCCTGCCGCTGGCTGCTCTTCCTGGGCGCCTCGATGGGCATGCCAGCGGAGGAAGCCGACGACCTGTTTACGCGCGGCAAGCTGCACTCGGAGCACACCCGCGACTTCCGCTCGCAGGCGCTGATCCTGGCCAACTACGGCTACTACCAGGCCCAGATCCAGGTGAACCCGACGCTCTCGGTCGACTGTGCGCGCGAGGCGCTCAGCATCGCCGAGCGGGCCGGCAAGCCGGCCCTCGAGCTGACGATCAACGTGCGCCTCGCACAGGCGCTGCAGTTCCGCGGGCGCTTCCGGGACGCAGCGGCGCTCGGCGACGAGACCCTGCGCCGACTCTCGCAGGACGGCGCGCCCGAGATCGACCCGCTCGATCAGGTGACGCTCTACACGACGGTCGGCGACTCGCTGAACGAGCTGGGCCGGCCACGCGACGGCCTGCGCCGCATCGAGCAGGGGCTGGCGCTGGCCGGCAAACGCGGCCTGGCCCTGAACGCGGGCTTCTGCCACAACGCCTACGTGCGGGCCGCGGCGCTCGCCGGCGAGCCGGAAAAGGTGCAGATGCACGCGCTCGCCGCGATGCGCGCAGCCGAGCGCACCGGCCACCTGGCAATGCTGGTCTACGCGTACGACGTCCTGAACCTGTGCCACCAGCTGCAGCTCCGCTTCACCGAGGCGGTCGAAGCGGGCGAGCGCGCGATCGCTCTGTCCGACGAGCACGGCGTGGCGAAGATCTCCGAGAACGCCCTGCGCGCGCATCTCGCGCACGCCTACCTGCAGGCCGGGAACCTGGTCCGCGCGAAGGAGATGGGCGAGGCTGCGCTCGAGGCGCAGCGCCGCTGCGGGCCCCGCTACGCCGCCCGCGTGCACCTGGCCCTGGCCCGCGTGCTGCTGGGCAGCGACGGCGGCGCGCAGCACGCCGCGGTCGAAGCGCAGCTTGACCTGGCCCAGGCTGCGGTCGACGAGACGGATGCGCGCATCTACGAGCCCTTGATCCTCGAGAACCGCGCGCGACTCGCGGCCCTGCGCGGCCACGGCGCGCAGCGGCGCGAGTTCCTGAAGGGCGCCCGCCAGCGCTACCGCGAGCTGGAATTGCTGCCCCAGGCGGACCGCGTCGAGCGGCTGCTCGCGGGGTAGAGCCTGCCCGGGCTATCCTCCGGGCCCATGACCAGCCTGCGTCCCAGACGACTGCGGCTGCCGAGTGCCAAGCTCGCGCTCGAGCTGCGCGCGGGGCTGGAGTTCGCCAGCTCACTCGCGGTGCTCCCGTTGCTGCGCGCGAACGCACGTCCCGCGCTTCCCGGACCGGTGCTGGTGTTGCCCGGCTGGGGGGCAGGCGACGGCTCGACGGGCCTGCTGCGCCGCTTCCTGCGCTCGCTCGGCTACTGGGCGCACGGCTGGCGGCAGGGCCGCAACCTCGATCCCGACGAACAGCTGGCCGCCGCCCTCGGCGACCGTCTGTCCGCACTCGCGGATCGGCACGGCGCACCTGTGAGCCTGATCGGCTGGAGCCTGGGCGGCGTCTACGCCCGCGAGCTGGCTCGGCGCCGGCCGCAGCAGGTGGCGCGGCTGGTCACCCTGGCCAGTCCGCTGCGCACGCAGCTCGCGGCAGGCATCGGCCTCCACTTCGAACGCGCGCTCGGTCCAGCCGGCGAAGCTGCGTTCCCGACCAGCGCGCTCTACAGCCGCAGCGACGGCATCGTGCACTGGCGGATTGCGCAGGCGGAACCTGGACCGCGGCGCGAGAGCATCGCGATCGAGACGAGCCACTGCGGCTTCGGACACCACCCGGCCACGCTCCTGGTGGTCGCGGACCGGCTCGCCGAGCCCCTCGACGGCTGGCAGCCCTACCGCCCCGCCACGAGCGCACGCATCTTCGGCGTGCGCCCCGAGGCCTCGCCGGCGCGCTAGCCCCCGACCGGCGCCAGAGGCTCGCGCACCGGCGGGCTCACGTCGGCCAGCGCGCGCAGCTCGTCGAACGCGTCGCGGATCGCCTGCACGAACACCGGCAGGTCCGGGACCAGGTCGTAGTCGGCGTTGAAGCCCCAGCAGAGCCGCCCGTCGTAGCTCATCAGCGCGATGCCGAGCCCCGTGCCGTCGATCAGCGGCACGTGCGGGTAGATCTCGAGCAGCGGCGCGCCGAGCGTATACATGGGAACCTGGGGACCCGGCACGTTCGTGACCACGACGTTGAAAGGCAAGAGCCGGGTCACGTTGCGTGCACCCAGCGCCAGCAGAGTCGACGGCGTCCACTCCGCGACCTGGGTCAGGACCGAGGCGCCCACGGCCTGCTTCGATTCCTTCAGCTCGGCGGTCTCCTGCGCGAGCGTGTGCAGCTGCTTCCGCGGATTCTCCTCGCCGACCGGCAAGGTGAGGAACCAGGCCGACACGCGGTTGCCGAGCTCGCCGCGTTCGCCCTCGGAGCGCACGCTCACCGGAGCCATCACGCGGAAGTCGATCTTGGCGGGATCGACTCGCCGGTAGCGCAGGAAGCGCCGCACCGCGCCGGTCACGATGGTCAGCACCACGTCGTTCAGCGAACCACCCAGCGACTTGCGCACGGCCTTGACGTCGGCGAGCGGCATCACGCACCAGTCGAAGCGCCGGTGCGGACCGATCTCGCCGTTGAGCGGCGTCTCGGACGGCCGGCGCAGCGTGGCGCCGAGCGTCTGCGCGACCGCGCGTCCGCGCACCAGCAGCTCGCGGCGCAGGTTCTGCGCCTCGTCGACGAAGTGGCGCAGGTCGCGCAGCGCCTGGACCGGCAGGCCCAGGCGGCGCAGCGCCTCGTGCCGCCACAGCTCGAACGCGGTCGGCGAAGACCGCGGTACGTAGGGCGGCGCGTCGGGAATGATCGGCTCGGGCGACAAGCTCATCAGGATGTTCATCAGATCGACGCCCGAGATGCCGTCGATCATGCAGTGGTGCACCTTCGAGATCAGCGCAAAGCGGTCGTCCTCCAAGCCCTCGACCAACCAGATCTCCCAGAGCGGCCGCGAGCGGTCCAGGTGCTGCTGCATGATCCGCGCGGAGAGAGCCTTGAGCTGCGCCTCGGTGCCCGGCCGCGGCAGGCTGGTGTGGCGAATGTGGTAGTCCAGATTGAAGGCGGGATCGTCCACCCAGACGGGCTGGTTCTCGAACGGCACGTACTGGAGCTTCTGGCGATAGCGCGGGATCAGGTGCAGCGACCCGGCGACCAGGCGCTTGAAGGCGTCGGCATCGATGCCCCCGTCGGCGGTGCGCAGCGGCGCCGCCTGCAAGATCTGCGTCGAGGCGACGTGCATATAGGCCTTGGGCCGCTCGAGGACCAGGAAGGAGTTGTCCAGCGCGGTCAGGCGTTCGTACGAATAGCGCGGCATCGGCGTCCCCCGGGTGATTCGCGTCCCCGCCATTCTGGACTTCCGGGGCCCCCGCGCCAACGTCCTTCTCGGCGGGGGGATGACGCGCGTCCCCGGCGGGATACCTTTCACGCCATGTCGCGTGCTGCGGGGATCGACCGACAGGCCCTGCTGGCCAGCATCTCGATCTTCCAGGGTCTCGAGCCCGGGGATCTGGGCCTGCTGCTCGGCATTACGCGAACGCTCGAACTCCGGGCGGGCGAGGTGCTGTTCCACAAGGGCGATCCAGGGAAGGAGCTGTACGGCGTCCTGGACGGCCAGCTTCGCGTCTCGGGGGAGCGCGAGGACGGTGAGGAGGTGATGTTCAACCGCATGGAGCCGGGCGAGGTATTCGGCGAGATCGCCCTGCTCGACTCGAGCCCGCGATCGGCGATGGTAATCGCCGAGACGGACTGCCGGCTGTTGTGCCTGCACCGCGACGAGTTCCTGCGGTTCCTGGACGGGCACCCGCGCGTGGCCGTGCGGCTTGCGGTGGTGCTGGCGGAACACGTGAGGCGCCTCTCGAGCCTGATGGAGGAGACGCTCTTCCTCGGCCTGCCGACGCGTCTGGCCTTGAACCTGGTGGCGCTGGCACGCGAGGCCGGAGGCGCGAGTGCCGACGGGGTGAGCTTCGATGTCTCATTGCCGCAGTCGAAGCTCGACGAGCTGTCGGGCGAGACCGCCGCGCAGCTGCGCGATCAGATCCGCGAATGGGAAGCCGAGGGAATCGTCACCGTGGAGCACGGGGTGATCACTGTTCGCAACCTCGAGGGGCTGGAGGCGCTGGCGCGCTTTCTCATCCTGTAGCGCGCAGCGCGTCGACCTGCTTCGGCTCGGTCCTCCCGGCGGCCGTTGTAGAATGGCGCGATGCCCGCCGATGCACGCCGCCGCAGCGACTTCGTCGGGGAACTTCGCGAGCTGATCAGGCGGCGGCGCAGCTTTGGCGGCCATCCGCTCTGGCTGCGCATCGTGGCGGGCGAGCTGCCGCGGGAGTCGCTCCGGGTGTTCGCGGCGCAGTTCTTCCTGCAGGTGCGCGAGTTCCCACGCGCGGTCAGCGCGCTGCACGCCGCCTGTCCGTTCCCGGAGCAGCGCATCGAGCTGGCCGAGAGCCTCTATGAGGAGGAGACCGGCAAGATCTCCGGATGCGGCCTGCCCCATCCCGAGCTGTTCATCCGCTTCGGCATGGGCCTGGGTATGAAGCGCGAGGAACTGGTGGACGCCCAGCCGCTGCCGGGCACCGCGGCCCTAATCCACTGGTTCGAGGTCTCGACGCGACAGCGCTCCTTCATCGAGGGGGCCGCGGCCATCAACCTGGCTGCCGAAGGCCAGGTGCCGGGCGCCTTCGGGCCTTTCGCCCGGGCGCTCGAGCAACACTACGGTCTGGACCGGGAGGCGGTGGCGTTCTGGGACGTGCACGAAATCGCCGATCGCGAGCACAGCGACGTCGGCGATCACATCGTGGTGCGCTTCGCCACCAGTGACGAGTGGCGCGAGCGCGTTCGCGCCGCGGTCGCCCGTTCGCTCGACATGTGGTGGCTGTTCTTCGACGGGATCTCTGCGAAGCTCTAGTCGGTGGCTACTTCGAGGATCTTGCGTTGGTAGGAGTCCAGGCTTTCGAAGACGCGCATCGATCCGCCGCTCGCGGCGTTGGCGTCGGGGAGCGCCTGGGCGTCGGTTGCCGCGAAGAGCTCGCGCAGCAGCACCCGGTACGCCTCGGCCATGCGCACGCCGTCGCCGATCAGGCTGCGCGGGTCAAAGCGGTCGCCGCGCAGGCGCACTACATTGAGGGGGCCGGCGTCGGACTCGTTCCAGTTGAACACCAGGTCGATGATCACCACGGGCTGCTCCCCTATGCCGAGCACCCCGACCGCCGCGATCGCCTGCACTCGCTCGTACTCGACGTCGATGCTGCGCTCGGAGGACAGGCGCACCGTGAGGGCGGTCTCGCCCAGGAACTCTGGAATGCCCTCGATCACCTTCATCGAGGAGAAGCGAGGCGCGGCGTCCGAGCCGAGCTCGTCGCCAAGCGCCAACTCCTCGTCGGCTAGCTCTTCGCCCTGCACCTCCTCGGCGCGCACCGCGGCATCGCCCACGAGCTGGCGCACGGCGACCCGCTGCGCGCCGTTGAGATCGGGATGGTTCAACGCCTGGCGGCCGGCCTCGGCCGCGAGCTCCGGATCACCGAGCTCATCGGCGAGCTCGGCAGCGCGCATCGCTATCGTCCCGGTCACGCCGCGTGCGCGGGGCGCGACCAGCTTGCGCAGCGCCTCCAGCGCGGCGTCCTTCTGCCCGACCTTGGCCAAGGTCGGTGCAAGCCCCAGCAGAGCGGGCCCCTCCAACCGCACACCGGGCATGACGCGCGTGACCTGCATCCAGTAGCGCGCCGCGAGCGGCAGCTCGTCGTGCTCGACCAGCTCGTGAATCAACGAGAGCAGCGGCGGGCACGCGGCGTCGGCGCGGCTGCAGGCCAGAGCCACATCCCAGAAGGCCAGCACCGTCTCCCGTTCACCCGGGGACGCGCGCACCGCCCCCTGGAGCAACGCGAAGGCCCGCGGCGTGTCGCCCTCGGCCTGCGCCTCCCGGGCCCGCTCCAGAGCGGGACGCCCGTCCTGCTCGATCGTCTTGCGACGCGGGGCGCGCGGCGGGCCGGCCAGCTCCAGCAGCGCCAGGCCAGCGCCGCTGCCGAACAGCAGGCCGCCCACCGAGCCGTGATACGCAAAGTCGGCGAGTCCCGTCAGCGCGGCGCCGGCCCCGCCGAGTACCAGTCCGGTCAGTCCGAGCAGCCAGGCGGGGAGCTGCCGGGAGCGCAGCCCACGATAGCCCGGTGCCTCGAGCCGCCAGCCGCTCCGCTGGAACGTGACGAGCGACGCCGCGCTCCAGGCCGCGATCAGCGCCGCGGGGCCCAGCAGCGGGCGGGTCGCGGCGGGGACCATCGCCAGGTAGAAGCCGGCCGAGCAGAGCACAGCGGCCGCACTGAACAGCGCCGTGCGCAGCGGACGCCAGCTGCGCTCCAGCGTCGACCCGAGTAGCAGGATCGCGAGAAGCTGCAGAACCAGCGCCACGGCGTGCGGCTGCCGGAATGCGTGGCCGGCCAGGCCCGTCAGCGTGGGGGCCGCGGGCACGAAGGCGGCCGGGTCCGGGGAGGCGCCGCTCGCACCGGCCAGACCCAGCTCGGTCAGGCGGTCGAGCTCCTGCTGCTGCTCGTTCCGCACGGCCTGGTCCGACGGCCATCGGCGGTACGACTCGTCGCGAAGCTGCGAGAGCCGCGCGCGCCGCTCCGCCAGGGTAGATCGCTGCACGATCTCGAGCACGACCTCGGGCTGGGGCTCCAGGTAGGCGTGCACGGAGTAGTACTCGACGGCGGGCGCGAGTCCCGCGGGGCTGGCGGGTTCGGGCCCGGCCAGGGGCGCGAGCGACAGCCCGAGGCACAGTGCAGCGATCGCGAGCGTCGCCCACGGAAGCTCGCCGAGATCGATCCGCACCTGCCCCATTGCCACCTGCCCGCCCGAGACTGCGGCGGCGCGCGACTGTCGCACGCAGCCACTTGCGCTATCGACCGGTCCGCGCTCGCGATTGAGCCTCGCGCGGCGCGGCGCGCCCGCGGGCTAGCGGCGCGAGGCGGCGGCGGTCGCGCGGCTACCGTCGTCCATGGCTGCCCTCAGCCACAGCCAGGTGTGCGCGAGGCTGGGCAGGATGCGCCATTGGACGCCACGCACGCGGCGCAGCTCGACGCCCTGCACGCGCGAGGACAATTGGTCGAGCAGCAACAGCGCCTCGTCCCGCTGGCGCGTCTTGGCCAGCAGACGAGCCAGCCAGGTGACCGTCCGAACGTCCCACGCCGCGATCTCGCGGGCGCGACGCAGCAGGTAGATGGCCCGGGGCCGGTCGCGCCGGAACTGCTGGGCGCCGCGCAGCAGCGTTTGCTGGGCGTGGCGCGCCTGTCCCTCCTTGCGCTCGACCCGTCCGAGCTGCACCCAGGCGTCAAACTCCCCCGGCAGCAGCCGCACGGCCTCGCGCAGCGCCGTGAGCGCGTCCTGCACGCTGCCTTCCTGAAGCAGCGCCTGCGAGGCCCGCCGGTAGCTCATCCACGCGTCGAAGCACTCCTTCTTCTGCGCGAGCAGCGTCGCCAACTGCGCGTGCAGCTCGGCATTGCCAGGCTCCACCGCGAGCACCTGGCGGTACAGCGCGATCGCCTTGCGGCGCCGCTTCTTCTGCTGCGCACGCGCTGCCGCCTGGAGGATGCGGACGCGGTCGTAAGGCTGGTTGCCGGAGAAGATGCCCATCAGGGGCCCTATCGGACCGGGCCGCGGGATTCTTGGGAGCGGCTATCCTCCCGGCCATGGATGAAGGCGCACGCGAGACCGTCGATGAGCTGCTGGCCACGACGCGCTCGGTGCGCCGCAAGCTCGACTTCGAGCGCCCCGTCGAGCCCGACGTGATCGAGGACTGCATCGAGCTTGCGCTGCAGGCGCCGACGGGGGCCGGGGGCGAGGGCTGGCGCTTCGTGGTGGTCAGCGAGCCGGAGAAGAAGCGGGCACTGGCCGATCTCTACCGCGACGCCTTCGCGCGCTACGTCGAGGCGCGCGCTCCCGCCGCGAACGGCTCAGAGGTGCCGGCGCGCTACCGGCAGCTCGCGGAGCGGCTCCACGAGTTCCCAGTGCTGATCCTGGCCTGCCTCGAGGGACGACCCGAGCCGGGCACCGCCCGCCAGGTCGCCTTCTACGGCTCCATCCTGCCCGCGGCCTGGTCTCTGATGCTGGCGCTGCGCTCGCGCGGCCTCGGCACCACCTGGACGAGCGTGCACCTGATGCACGAGGCCGAGGCGGCGCGCGTGTTGGGGATTCCCGAGGGGGTGACCCAGACCGTGATGCTGCCGGTCGCCTACATGCAGGGCGCCAAGCTGAAGCGCGCGGCGCGGCGCCCAGCACGCGACGTCACCTTCTGGAATGCCTGGGGCGAGCGCCGCCAACGGACGGCCAACCGCTAGGCCGGGCGACGCCCGGGCGCTAGCCGTCCAGCACGCCGGTCACGCCCCCGGACGCCTGGAGCTGCTTCGTGAGCGTCTCGGCCCGGGCCAGGCGGCGCTGCCGCTTCGCGTCCGTGTCGCACAGGCGGTCGAGCACCTCGCGGCCCCAGGCGATGTGACGTTGGGTCTTGCGCACGATGTCCTCGAGCAGCTCGATCGTCGGCGCGTCCGCGATCTGGTCGGTCTCGCGCATGTGCCGCTCGTACATGTCGATCAGGTGGGGCTTCAGCACGTCGATCACGCCGACCAGCTTCTCGATGGTGAGGTCGGGCGCCTCCGGTTCGGAGATCTCTGCGATCAGGTCGGCGAAGGCCTGGTTCGACGACTCCGACGAGGCGACGGCGCGGCGCCCGCAGCGCAGCTCCGGCAGGCGCTTGCCGAGCGCGTCCGCGGCCTGCGCGCTCTCCCAGATGATCTTCCCGAGGCCGGTCTTCACCGGCAGTTCGGGAATCGTGGCCAGCCAGCCGGCCAGCGTCATCATCTGCCACTCCTCGGCGTAGCGGAAGTTGCGCACGCGCCGGGCCGTGGACTCCACGTCGTAGCGGCCATGCAGCTGCCGAAGATCGGCCGGGATGTCGAAGGCCGAGTATGGCGCGAAGGTGGTGCGCTCGTCCTTGCCCTGCCCGGGGTACTGGCGTGGCGCGCTCACGCGCTGGCCTCGGCCTTGCGCTTTCGCTCCTGGTAGCGCTCGGTCAGGATCCGCACGGCCTGCTTGACCGTCTTGTTGGACGGGCCCTCGCTAGTGAGCTGCGCCAGGTCCTGCAACTCCTCTTCGGTGAAGCCCGCCTCCTTGCGATCCTCCCAGGCGATCGGAATGGCGGCGCCCTTCTCGGTCGAGCGCGCTCCGCCGAAGTTGAACTGGCGGTCCACCTCTCGGCGGAAGTCCTGCGCGGCCTTCGCCCGCTCGGGATCGTTCTTCGTGAACTCCTTGACCCACTCGCTGCCGAAGCGCACGTGGGTGAGCTCGTCGGCCAGCACGTAGTCAACGGCCTGCTTCATCACCTCGTCGCCGGTCTGCTCGGCGTAGCGCAACATGTCGCGGAACACGTCACAGGCCAGCCCCTCGAGCCCGCGGTTGACCCCGGCTACGCGCAGCGCCGGATCGTCGGCGCAGCAGCATTCGAACAGGAAGGTGCTCTCAGCGTACATGCCGACCCGCCCGCCGGCGTGCTGCAGCAGCTTCTCGTAGATCTGCACGTGCCGCGCCTCGTCCCAGCACTGGCGCGCCATGTTCATCTTGAACTCCCAGGGGGCGTCCGGGAAATCCCAGAGCGAGCGGCCCGCCCCTTCGAGCGCCTGTAGCTCGCCGACGAAGATGCCGTGCAGGCGCATCTTCAGGCGATCCTCCGCGACCGGCGAGTCGGGATCGATCGGCTCGTTCGTGGTGATCAACGGAAAGGCGGGCCCGTACTCTTCGAAGAGCGGCTCCGCGTCGGTGCCACGCACACCCTGCTCGATGACGGCCTCGAGCTTCTCGAAGAGCTCGACCACCGCGCCAACGTCGTCTGGCAGCTGCGCCATCAGCGGTCCCGCGACATTCGACTGGCGAATGAACCGGCTGTCCCGGGCCAGTTCTTCGTGCTGAATCAGACGCTTCATTGCCGTGCCTCCGAGTGGGTCTAGCGCGATCGTATGGGCAGCGCCGCGGTACCGCAAGCACCCCCGGGAAACCCAACGCGGAAGCCCGTCGGGAGCCTCGGCAGCCGTGGTATCGTCCGGCCATGATCCTGGACCGCTTCCGACTGGACGGCAAGGTGGCTCTGGTGACCGGCGCGGGGCGCGGGATCGGCCGCGGCTGCGCCCTCGGATTCGCCGAGGCGGGGGCGGACGTGGTCTGCGCCGCGCGCACTCGCGAACAGATCGAAGAGACCGCGGACCTGGTGCGCGGCTTCGGACGACGCGCCCTCGCGGTGCCCTGCGACGTGAACGAACGCGCGCAGCTCGAAGCGCTGGTCGAGCAGACCATGAAGGAGCTGGGACGCATCGACGTGCTGGTGAACAACGCGGGCGGTTGGCCGCCGCGGCCGGCACTTCAGACCAGCGAGAAGAACTTCGAGGAAGCGTTCCGCTTCAACGTGACCACTGCGTTTCTGATGTCTCGCTTCACGATCCCGCAGATGCTCGAGGGCGAAGGCGGCGCGATCGTGAACATCTCTTCGGCGGCGGGGCGCTTCGCGCAGAAGAACTTCGTGGCGTACGGAACCGCGAAGGCCGCGCTCTCCTTCATGACCCGGCAGCTCGCAGCCGAGTTCGCGCCCAAGGTTCGCGTCAATGCGATCGCGGTCGGCGCGGTCGAGACGTCGGCCTTGGCTCCGTTCCTGAACGACCAGCTGCGCGGTGCCATGGAGAAGCTCACGCCGATGGGGCGGATCGGCAGCGTCGAAGACATCGCGCTTGGCGCACTCTACCTGGCATCTCCCGCGTCGTCGTGGGTGACGGGCAAGATCTGGGAAATCGACGGGGGAATCGAGACGTCGAACTGGCCATTCGACTAGCGCGTTTGGTGAGCCGGCTCACATTTTGATCTGGTGACGCAGTCGCTGGTCTTCCGGGTCGTGGCGGGTTATAAGCTGCGCGAACGCGAAACACCGCGTGGAGGATGGAATGGCAGGGATCGTTTTGCTCAAGCGGGTGCTGTGTCTGGTGCTCGTCGGCTCGTTCGTATTGCTCTCGCCAGCCGCCGCACAGGCCGGCCTGGTGTCGACCGAGGCGCTGCTCCAGGACGGCGCGCGCAACCGCGTGCAGGCGCTGCTCGAGCGCGACGAAGTCCGCGCGCAGCTCGAGGCTCACGGCATCGGCGCAGACGAGGCGCGCTTGCGTGTCGCTGCACTGTCCAACGCCGAGATCGCGGCGATCGACCAGCGCATCGACTCGCTCCCGGCCGGTGCAGGGCTCGGCTGGCTCGGCGTGGTCGCGCTCGTGGCGCTGGCGCTGGCGATCACCGACTACTTCGGCGTGACCAATGTCTATCCGTGGATCAAGGAGAGGGATCGGGCGCGCGATCGCCGCTACTAGGATGAGGCCCGGGCGACCGGGCCGAATCCACCTCCTGGCATTCGCGGCCTTGGCGCTGGCCTGCGCGACGCCTGCGGGCCTGCCGGCGCCGCGCGAAGACCTGCCACGACGCGTGCATCTCGACGACGTGCCCTTCCACGCGCAGCGCACCGACCAGTGCGGTCCGGCGGCGCTCGCGATGCTGCTCGCCGCGAGCGGCGCCGAGGTGTCTCCGGACACACTGGTGCGCGAGGTGTACCTGCCCGGCCGACGCGGCAGCCTGCAGCCGGACCTCGTGGCCGCGGCGCGGCGTCACGGCCAGCTGGCCGTGACGCTCTCCGGCTGGGACGCGCTGCTGGACGAGCTCGCAGCGGGACGCCCCGTGTTGGTGCTCCAGGACCTGGGAATCGCCAGCTACCACGTCTGGCACTACGCGGTCGCGATCGGCTACGACCTCGAGGCGGGCTCGATTGCGCTGCACAGCGGCGACGAAGCGGCGCGCCGCGAGGCGTTGCGCTCCTTTTCGCGCAGCTGGTCGCGCGCGGACTACTGGGGCCTGGTGACGCTGCCGCCCGGCGAGCTGCCATTCTCGGCCGACGAGCGCACGGTGCTCGACGCGGTGGTCGGGCTGGAGCGTGCGGGCCGCGCAGCGGAGGCCCGCGCGGCCTACGCGGCGGCAACCACGCGCTGGCCGGCCAGCCTCGGCGCCTGGTTGGGCCTGGGCAACACGGCCTACCAGCTGGGCGACCGCGCGAGCGCCGAGAGCGCCTTCCGCCGCGCGGCCGAGCTGCACCCCGACGCGGCCGGCGCCTTCAACAACCTGGCCGTGGTGCTGCTCGACCTGGGCCGGCGCGGAGACGCGTTGGCCGCTGCGGAGCGCGCGGTCGAGCTGGGCGGTCCGCAGGCCGAGCAGTACGCCGAGACCTTGGCAACGGTGCGCGCGGCGCGAGACTAACGCCCGGCGCGTGATACGCTCGCGCGCATCACTTCCCGATGAGCGAGGATCCGGAGCGCTTTCTCAGCTACCTGCGGCCGCCGCTCCAAGAGATCCTGGGCCGCTAGTCGCGGCCCAGGTTCACCAGGAAGTCCTTCGGCAGGATGAACAGGCCCGACGCCTCGCTCAAGCGGCGCTCGCCGTCCTTGATCCAGGCCTCGGTCACGATCTTGCGGCCACTCCGGCGGACCGTGCGCGCCTCGAAGTGGAGCGTCCGGTAGAGCGGGGTGGGCCGCCGGTAACGCACCTCGAGCCTGCCGGTCATGCCCGGCAGGCCGGTGACCACGTTGTGGTGGCCCATGATGCAGTCGTACAGGTACGCCACGTAGCCGCCGTGCACACAGCCCGGCGGACCTTCCCAGACCACGTCGAGGCTCGCGCTGCCGCGCGTCACGCCATCGCGTGTCTCGATTTCGAGCGGCGGCGCCATCGGATGGTGCGGCCCGACCAGCGCGCCGCTCACGTAGTAGGGGCGCGCCTCGCCCGACGGCGCGTCGCCGAGCCCAAGCTCCGTGCCGCGCGCGTGGCGGCCGAGCCGCTCGACAAGGCGGTCGACTTCGCGGACGGCATGCTGCAGGTCCTCTTCGAACCCGGACTCGCCAACGGCCACGACCAGCATGCGCGCCATCAACCGGTGCACGCGCTGCGCGAGCTGCTCGAGCAGATCCGGTGGCGCTAGCGCGTAGGGCAGACGCTCGGTCAACGCTAGTCGAGCTGGAACACGCTGGCGCGGATCTCGGAGGGCATCGGCATGGCGGGTCTCCTCGGCTGGGCCGCGTCATTAGAGCACAGCCACGGGCGCAACTGGAACGCGTTCCAATCCCGGGGCCGGTGGTACAATCGCCTCTCGCGGGAGGACCACGATGCCCTTGGATCCGCAGGCGAAGGCGTTG
>CAXMNF010000278.1:0-2880 GCA_964194645.1 uncultured Gammaproteobacteria bacterium | reverse complement strand
TGGCGGTCGTTTCCGGCCTGGCCACCGGCATCGACGGCGAGGCCCATGCCGCCGCCGTGGCGCGCGGCGGGCGTAGCCTCGCGGTGCAGGCGTGCGGGCCGGAGCGAGTGTATCCGGCCCGACATGCGCGGCTGGCTCGGCAAGTCGCCGAACGTGGCGCGGTCGTCACCGAGTTCCCCAGCGGCACGCCGCCGCGCGCCGCACACTTCCCGCTGCGCAATCGCATCATCAGTGCGCTCTCGTGGGCGGTGCTGGTGGTGGAGGCGCGGCTGCGCAGCGGCTCATTGGTCACGGCGCGCCACGCAGCAGACCAGGGCGTCGACGTCTGGGCCGTGCCCGGGCCGATCGACACTCCGAGCAGCGAGGGCACGAACCGGCTGCTGGCCGACGGCGCTCAGCCAGCGCTCTCACCCGAGGAGATGCTGGCCGGGCTGGCGGATGCCGGTGTGCCGCTGAGGCCGCGCTTCGTCGCGGCGACGGCCGGCGAGGCGCCGAGCGGAGGGGCCGAGCGACTACTGGCGGCGCTGCGGGACGCGCCCGAAAGCCGCGACGCCCTGTGTCGGGCTCTGGGTCTGGGGCCTGGCGAGCTGGCGCCGATCCTGCTCGAGCTCGAGCTGGCCGGCCGCGTGCGCGAGGATCGAGACGGCCGGTTCCGCGTCGTTTCGCCCCCGAGGATGCGGAAGCTATCCTGACGCATCGAGGGGGGGCGATGGCGTCGGAGCAGCGTCTCAAGG
Source organism: uncultured Gammaproteobacteria bacterium (assembly GCA_964194645.1). GTDB lineage: Bacteria > Myxococcota_A > UBA9160 > SZUA-336 > SZUA-336 > CAXMNF01. The sequence continues at coordinate 2,146 of CAXMNF010000278.1, read as the reverse complement.
TCGTAGGTGCCGGTCTGGCCGGCTGTGAGGCCGCCTGGCAGGCCGCGGAGCGCGGGCTCGACGTCGTGCTGGTCGAAATGAAGCCCGAGCGCTATTCGCCCGCCCATCGCTCGCCGCAGTTCGCGGAGCTGGTATGCAGCAACTCGCTGCGCTCGAACTCCATCGGCAACGCCGTCGGGCTGCTCAAGGAGGAGATGCGGCGTCTCGGCTCGCTGGTCGCCCAGGTCGCCGACGAAACGGCCGTACCGGCCGGTCGCGCACTGGCAGTGGACCGTCACGCGTTCTCGCGGCGCATCACCGAGGCGGTCGAGTCGCACCCTCGCATCGAGGTGCGGCACGAGGTCGTGACCCGGCTGCCAGAGGACGAGCTCAGCGTGCTGGCCACCGGGCCGCTCACGGCGAGCGAGTTGGCAGAGCAGCTGCAGCGCTTCGTGGGTGACGAGCACCTCTACTTCTACGACGCGCTGTCGCCGATCGTGTACGCAGACTCGATCGACTACGAAGTCGCGTTTCGGGCCTCGCGCTGGGAGGATGGCGAGGGCGACTATCTGAACCTGCCGCTCTCGGAGGAGCAGTACGCCGACTTCGTCGCGACGCTTTGTGCTGCGGAGACCGTGGCGCTGCACGCGTTCGAGGCGAAGCTCTACTTCGAGGGCTGTCTACCCGTCGAGGAGATGGCCCGGCGCGGTCCAAAGACTCTGTCTTTTGGGCCCATGAAACCGGTGGGTCTGCGCGATCCGCGGACGGGGCAGCGGCCCTTTGCGGTGGTGCAGCTGCGTCACGAAGACAAGCGCGGCGTGCTCTACAACCTGGTTGGCTTCCAGACCAAGCTGCGCATCGGTGAACAGAAGCGTGTCTTCCGCAGCCTGCCCGGGCTCGGCGAGGCGGTCTTCGCGCGCTTTGGCTCGGTGCACCGCAACACCTACCTCAACGCGCCGAAGGCATTGTTGCCGAGCCTCGAGCTGCGCGGGCGTCCGGGGGTTTTCATCGCGGGGCAGATGGCGGGGGTCGAGGGCTACGTCGAGAGCGCTGCGCTCGGCTGGGTTGCGGGGGTGAACGCCGTTGCACGGGTGCGTGGCCGCGAGCTGGCGCCGCCGCCGCCGAGCACGGCCCACGGCGCCTTGGTGCGTCACCTGATCGATTCGGATCCGAGCGCGTTCCAGCCCATGAACGTGAACTTCGGGCTGTTCCCACCGCTCGCCGACGCGCCGCTCAAGCAGAAGAAGCGCGAGAAATACCTGCAGCTGGGAGAACGTGCGTTGGCGGACCTCGCGGTCTACGCCGAGCAGGTGCGGGAGCTGGCAGCGTGAGCTTCGCCGACGCACTGCGTGCCTTCGGCGTCTACTTGCGCGCCGAGCGCAACCTCTCGACTCACACGCGCCGCGCCTACCTGTCGGATGTCGAGCAATTTCGCGCGGCTCTCGATGCCCACGTGACTCCTGAGCGGGTGACCGGAGAGCAAGTGCGCGGCTTCCTGGCAGAGCTTCACGGTCGCCGGCATCCCACCACCATCGGTCGCAAACTCGCTTCCCTGCGCGCCTTCTACCGCTACCTGTTGCGCGAGGGGGGCTGCGCGCTCGACCCGACCGCTGGGATTCCCACACCACGCACGCCCGCCCGACTGCCGACGCCGCTGGCTGTGGACGACTGCAAAACGCTGCTCGAGTCCGTGGACGAGACCGGGAGCCCAGCGGATCGACGCGATCGAGCACTGCTCGAGCTGCTCTACGGTGCCGGCCTGCGAGTCGGCGAAGCGGTGGGTCTTGATGTTCGTGACGTGGATCTGCACCGCGGCGAGGTGCGAGTGCTGGGCAAGGGGCGCAAGGAACGCGTGGTGCCGCTGCCCGCCGCGACGCGCCAGGCGCTCGATTCCTGGCTCACGGGGCGGCGCGGTAGGGGCCTGCTCGCCGAGCCTCTCTTCGTCTCCTTGCGCCGCGGGGGTACGCCGCGCCGGCTCTCTGGGCGGGACGTGCGCCGCGTGTTGCGGAGTCGCGCGCAGCGCGCCGGGCTCGCGGGAGCCGTGCATCCCCACCGCTTGAGACATAGCTACGCGACACACTTGCTCGACATGGGCGCCGACCTGCGCGAGATACAGGAACTGCTGGGGCATGCCAGTCTGTCCACCACCGAGAAGTACACGGCCGTC
>CAXMNF010000277.1:0-7059 GCA_964194645.1 uncultured Gammaproteobacteria bacterium | reverse complement strand
GGACGTGGCGGCGAGCAGCTCTGTTCGAGAGCCCAGTTCGGCCTGGCCGCGGTACTCGAGCTCGAGCGCGCCCTGGAAGCCTTCGACGAGTTCCAGGGAATCACGCCGGGCGAAGCCCTCGGCACGGATGCGATCGCGGCCGTTCTCGGGAGACAGGCGTTCGTAGCGCATGGGCAGCTGCACGCCCAGACGGTACTGGCCGATCCGCGGCAGCTCCCGGCTTCCGCTCCAGGCCGGAGCATCGCCACCCGAGAGCAGCGGTGCGCACAGCAGGAACCAGTCGAGCGGATCGACCTCGGCCAGGAGCGGGTCGTGCGAGTGGAAGGGACTGCCCTGCAGGGCTCCCTCGGAATCGAGCACGGCGCTCGCCAGCGGTCGTTGCAGCAGCGCCGTGACCGAGCTCGCGCTGGGGGTCGCGTCGTCCGGAGCGAGGCGCAGCTCCCCCTGCTCGCCCCCGCGCACCAGCACACCCTGGTCGGAGATCGCCACCTCGTGCAGCCCCTCCTTGCTCTCCACGGACTGGAAGTAGCGCTCCAGGTAGAGGACCAGCTCGGTGGTGGCACCGCCCTCGAGCGGCTTCGCCGCCAACCGGAAGGCCGCGTAGGTGAGCACCAGGACCGGCTCGTCGTCGATCGTCGTCTCGGCTCGCGACTCGAACTCGTAGGCGCGCTCGCTCCGCGCGTCGAACCCGTAGGGCGGCGGCCCGCTCTCGCAGCCGAGCGCGAGGAACGCGATGGCCAGCGCGCCCCGACTCATCCAGAGACGATCGCGGCCAGGTCCGACAGCTGCTTGGGGACGGTCTTCGGCTCGCCCACGGCCAGGGCCAGATCCACCGCGCGGACCTCGGTCCCGGCGAGCGACGCCATCTTGCCGAACTCGCCGCGGTGCACCAGCTCCGAGGCGAAGAGTCCGTAGCGCGTGGCCAGCACGCGATCGTAAGCGGTCGGCGTGCCGCCGCGCTGCACGTGGCCGAGCACGGTCACCCGGGTTTCGAAGCCGGTGCGGTCCTCGATCTCGCGCGCCAGCAGGTGGCCGATGCCGCCCAGCAGTTCGTGGCCGAACTCGTCCGTCTTGGAGCGCTGTGTCCGGAACTGGCCGACCCGGGCACCCTCCGCCACGACAATGATGCTGAAGCTGCGGCCCAGCTCGGAGCGCTTGCGAATCACGGCACACATCTCGTCGATCGCCGTCTCGCGCTCGGGCACCGCGATTACGTCGGCGCCTCCGGCGATGCCGGAGTAGGTCGCGATCCAGCCGGCGTGGCGGCCCATCACCTCGACCACCATCACCCGGTTGTGGCTCTCGGCCGTGGTGTGCAGCCGGTCGATCGCGTCGGTGGCGATCGAGACGGCCGTGTCGAAGCCGAACGTGTAGTCGGTCGCATTGAGATCGTTGTCGATCGTCTTGGGCACGCCCACGACCGGCCAGCCGTACTCGCGGTGCAGCCGCTCCGCGACTCCGAGCGTGTCTTCTCCGCCGATCGCGATCAGCGCCTCCAGGTCCGCGCCCTGCCAGCCGGCCAGCAGGGCCGCGAGCGACTCTTCCGAGCGAAACGGATTGGTGCGCGAAGTGCGCAGGATGGTGCCGCCCTGGCGCAGGATGCCACGCACGTCCGGCGGGGCGAGTGGCCGGGTGTGCCCCTCGAGCACGCCGCGCCAGCCCTCGAGGAACCCGGTCACCTCGCTGCCGCGTCGCCGGGCGTCGAGCACGATCGCTCGGATCACCGCGTTCAGGCCGGGACAGTCCCCTCCGCCCGTGAGCACTCCGATGCGCATCGCCGCGGAGTCTCGCACCTCGCCATGCCGTGTCAACGCCTGAGCGCGAGGAAGCGCCGGAACAAGCTCGCCACGAACGGCGTCAGCCGGGTTCGCGTGTACTGCCCGCCCGCGGCCTTCAGCAGCTCGACTTGCGTCGGGTACGGGTGGATCACGTTGGTGAGCGCACCCAGGCCGAGCTTGGCAGTCATGGCAACGGTCACCTCGCTGATCATCTCGCCGGCGTGGCGTGCCACGATCGTTGCGCCGAGGATGCGGTCCGAGCCGCGCGCGGTGTGCACCTTGACGAAGCCCTCGTCATCGCCCTCGGCGCGAGCCCGGTCGTTCTGGGCGAGCGGCACCTGGTAGCCGTCCAGCTCCACGCCGCGCTCCGCCGCTTCGTGCTCGGTGATGCCAACGTGCGCCACCTCCGGGTCGGTGTAGGTGCACCAGGGCACGATCAGGTCGGAAAGCTTCTTGCGCCCGAAGAACAGCGCGTTCTGGACCACGATTTTCGCGCTCGCATCGGCCATGTGGGTGAACTTCGCGGCCAGGCAGACGTCGCCCGCAGCGTAGATGCGCCGGTTCGTGGTGCGCAGCCGGTCGTCGACCTGAACCCCGCGCCCCGCGTCGTAGGCAACGCCCACCTGCTCCAGGCCCAGGTCCGCCACGTTCGGCAGGCGTCCTGCGCCAACCAGGATCTCGTCCACATCGAGAGTGCGCGCTCCGGCGGCGCTCGTCACCTGCAGCCGCTTGCCCGTACCGCCGGCTTCGACACGCTCGATGCGCGCGTCGAGCAGCAACTCGACGCCGTCGGCGACCAGGGCCCGCTCGACGAGAGCCGCAGCATCTCGATCCTCGCGGCCCATGATCTGCGGCAGCACCTCCAGCAGCACGACCTGCGAGCCGAGCCGCTGGAAGGTCTGCGCGAGCTCGCAGCCGATCGGTCCCGCGCCGATCACGGCGAGCCGCGCCGGCCGCTCGGTCAGCGAGAAGACCGTCTCGTTGGTCCGATAGCCGGCGGCCTCCAGACCCGGGATCGGCGGCGCGGCAGCGCGCGCGCCTGTCGCGACCACCGCCGTGGCGAAGCGCAAGCTTGCGCCGTCCACCGTGACGCGGTCCGCGCCGCTGAAGCGGCCCTCGCCGAGAAACACGTCCACGCCGAGTTCCTGCGAGTAGCGCGCCACGGAGTCGTGCGCCGCGATGCCGGCACGCACCCCGCGCATGCGCTCCATGACCGCGCCAAAGTCGACCTCGACCGGCTCGGCCACGCGGATCCCGAACGCGGCGGCGCCGCGCACGTCGGCCAGCGCACGGGCGGCGCGGATCAGCGTCTTCGAGGGAACGCAGCCCACGTTCAGGCAGTCGCCGCCCATCAGGTTGCGCTCGATGAGGGCCACCTTCGCACCGAGGCCCGCCGCCACAGCGGCCGTGATCAGACCGGCCGAGCCCGCACCGAGCACCAGCAGGTTGTAGCGCGGGGCGGGCTCCGGGTTGCGGTAGTCGGCCGGGTGGACGTGCGCCAGCAGCGCGGCGTTGTGTGCGTCGGCGGGCTCGAGCGTGGGGACCGTGCGCATGGTTACAGCAGTGTCCCACCGCAACCGGAGCCGCTGTTTGCCGTGCAGCCCAGGCAGTGGCTCGCCGTCGCGATCGGCGCGTCGCAAAGCTCATCGAAGCTGGCCAGATCCCACAGGGTGCGGCGCCCGGCCCCGCCGAGCGCCATGCCGAGCTGCTGATTGAAGTCGCAGTCGTAGAGCGAGCCATCCCACGATACCGACACCAGGTCGCGGCACATCACCCGGCCGAGCGTGTCGGGGTTGAACGCCGCCTCGAGCAGATCCAGATACTCGTCGTACGCGCCGCGGCGACGCAGCCAGTCCGCCCAGCGCCGGATCGGCATATTGGTGAGCACCAGCAGCCGGTCGAACTCCAGCCCGTGCCGCTTGCGCAGCTCGCTCCGATAGCGCGCCTCGAGCTCCGGGGCCGCCGGCGGAAGCTGGGCGTCGACCGGGTTGAAGACCAGGTCGAGCACCAGCCCCGATCCCGGTCGCGCGTAGCCCAGCTCGTTCAGGGTGCGCAACGCCTCGATACTGCGCGCGAACACGGAACGGCCGCGCTGTCTGTCCACGTTCTCCGGTTCGTAGCACGGCAGCGACGCCACCACCCGCACGCCCTGCTCGGCGAGGAACCGGGCCGTGTCCTCCTGGCCCGGCTCGAGCAGGACCGTGAGGTTGCAGCGGTCGATCACCTCGAGCCCGCGCTCCCGTGCGGCCCGGACCAGGGGCCGGAACACCGGGGCCAGCTCCGGCGCGCCGCCCGTCAGGTCCAGGCAGCGGACGCCGGGGCTCGCGTCGAGCAGGGCCACCACGCGAGCCGCGCAGCGCTCGTCCATCGTCTCGCTGCGCAGGGGCGAGGACTCCACGTGACAGTGGGTACAGGCCAGGTTGCAGCGCGCCGTCAGGTTCAGCTGCACAGTGCTTGCGCCCACGCGGCGCGGCGCGGCGCCCCCGCGCGCGGCCCGGGCGCGCGCAAAGCGATCGGGACTGGCGGGCAGTCGCTCTGCGTTGCGCATCGGCACCGAGGATAGCCGGGCGAGAACTCCGCCGCCGCGTGTGCCATGCTGGCACCATGCCCCGCCTGGCCGCCTGTCTGGCTGTGCTCTTCCTGCTCTGCGCTGCGGCGCCGAGCCGGGCGCAGTACATCCCGCCGCCGCACGCCGACGAGACGCACGCCACGCTGAACTGGCTGATCGGGCGCTGGCGCATGCCGGTCACCTGCGAGCTCGAGGACGGCCGCCGGGTGAACCTCGAGGAAGCGATCGTCGTGCGCCCGGCCGCCGAGGATGCCAACGGCCGCACCGTGCGCGCCACATTCTTCGGCATCGATGTGCGCGGTGCGCGCCGCTGCTTCAACCTGACCCGCTCCGAGATTCCGGACCGGCGCGGCGTGCTGTACCTGACCTTCGTCTCGCAGGGACGCCCGGACCTGGGACTCACGCGCCTGCGCCAGAACCTGGAGACTGGCGAACTCGCCTACCACATCACGCGCGGCCGCCTGCAGATCCGGCCAGTCGGGGCGCCCCCCGATGCAACGATACCGCTCGACTTCCAGGGAAAGGACGCCGCGCTGCGCGTGCGGGTGCTCCGGTCCAGCTCCGACGGCTTCCGGATGCTGGAGTCGCTCGCCAGAGACGATCCCGCGGCCAACCGCCTGCGTCGCGTGCGCTTCTCGATCGAGGGCCTCGAGCCGTCCCCCTTTCAGGGCGACTACCTCGAGACCGCCCGCAGGCGCAACTAAAGTCGCATCCCAGGCGGGCCGATCCCGGACGCGACATCGCCATGGCTGAAACCGGTCGAGAGAGGCGCAAGCTCAAGCGCATCGTGAAGCGCATCCCCGCGTTCTTCATCTCGGGATCGCTACACGGCGACGGCTACATCAAGAACCTGTCCCGCGAGGGCTTGTTCATGCGCACCGACCACCCTCCGGACCCCGAGGAGCCCGTGCAGATCCTGATCAAGAGCCGGGACGGCCGCAAGATCGAGGTCAGCGGGACGGTGCGCTGGACGACGGCGCAATTCCCGGGCCGCGAGGAGCATGCCGGCTTCGGCATGCACGTCGATCCCCTGACCGACGCGTACCGCGACTTCTACCAGAACCTGCTCTTGAACTAGCGCGCCATCCGCGCCACCCTGACCGGATCCGTCCCCGTAGCTCAGCTGGATAGAGCGGCTGCCTCCTAAGCAGCAGGTCATAGGTTCGAATCCTATCGGGGACGCCAAAGCCCTTCACGAATGGTCCTTGGCTTCGGGACCGAAGACCGTTCCCGCGGACGGGTCAAGCTGCCGCATCGCGTCGCCGATCCGGGACGCTTGTGGGGGCTCGCGTGCTGCGAGCCGGAAGTGGTGGCGGTGATGAGCAACAAACGCGACTCCGAGCGGGATCTGCAGGCCGAGGTCGACTCGCTGCGCAGTCAGCTCGAGGTGTACCGCGGCCGCGAGGCCACGCAGCGGAAGACCGGCGCACGGCTCGAGGGCGAGCGTCAGTCGGCCGAGGCCGCGGCGCGCTCGCAGAGCCAGTTCCTGGCGAACATGAGCCACGAGATCCGCACGCCGCTCACGGCGATCCTCGGCTATACCGAGGTGCTGATCGAGGACGGAGACCTTGCGGATGCGCCGCCCGCGCGCATCGAGCACCTGTACACCATCCGGCGCAATGGCCAGCACCTGCTCCAGCTCCTCAACGACATCCTCGACCTGGCGAAGATCGAGGCCGGGCATCTTGAGATCGCGCGCAGCGCTGTTTCGCTGCGGCAGCTCCTGGGAGACGTGTCGGCCGTGGTGCGCCACGCCGCCGAAGCGAAGGGCCTGACGTTCGAGGTGCGCTGCGGCCCGCAACTCCCGGCCAAGGTGCGCACCGATCCGACGCGGCTTCGGCAGATCCTGCTGAACCTGGTGGGCAACGCCGTCAAGTTCACCGACGAGGGGCGGATCGAGCTCTCGGTGCAGCTCCTCGAGAAAGTCTCCGGAGGCTCGCTGCTGCGCTTCACCGTGACGGACACGGGACCCGGGCTGGCGCCGGACGCCCAGGAACGGGTCTTCGAGGCCTTCAAGCAATCCGACTCGGGCGAGACTCGCGCACAGGGCACCGGCCTGGGGCTCACGATCTCGCGGCAGCTGGCTCGCGCGCTTGGCGGTGACGTCCAGCTCGAGAGCCGGCCCGGCGCCGGCAGCAGCTTCCGGCTCACCATCGACCCCGGCTCACTCGACGGAGTGCCGCTGCTCGAGTTCGACGCCGACGAGCCGCACACCTCGGCCACACTCGAGGATCTGTCCACCTTGTCCTACCTGAACCAGATCCGTGAGGCCGCGCAGAGCGCGCGCCTGCTGCTCGTCGAGGACGGCGTCGACAACCGGCGCCTGGTCTCGTACATGCTCGGCAAGGCCGGCCTGCAGGTGAGCCACGCCGAAAACGGGGCCGAGGGCCTGGAGCAGGCGCTGGCCGCTCGCGACGCCGGCGAGCCCTTCGACGTGATCCTGATGGACATGCAGATGCCGGTGATGGACGGCTACGAGGCAACCCGGCGCCTGCGCCAGGCGGACTACGAGGGACCCATCATCGCCCTCACCGCTCACGCGATGGTGGGCGACCGCGAGCGCTGCCTGGAGGCCGGCTGCGACGGGTTCGCCACCAAGCCGATCGACCGGCGCGAGCTGATGCGCAAGATCGTGGCCTTCCTGCGCAAGCCGGCGGCAACGCGCGGCTAGCCGTCAAGCCGCACGGCCTGCTGGCCGATGGCTGGGGCGTG
>CAXMNF010000276.1:0-2552 GCA_964194645.1 uncultured Gammaproteobacteria bacterium | reverse complement strand
GAGCGCGGCGCCCTGCTCGCACTGGCCGGGACCGTGTGCGCGATCGTCACGGGCGCGGTCCTGTATCTGATCCGGGCGGCACGATAGGATCGGGCTGGCGCACCATCGACGGACATCGGGTCTCCTCAGAGTCTCTTCAGGCGCTCGCGCTCGGGCGGGCGGAAACGTCGCGGTGCCAGCGCGCGAGGTGCTCGAGCTCTGGCGCGGGCGGCAGGTCGTTCAGCGCCGCGCCGAAGTCGAGTGTGCACAGCGCCACGATGTCGGCAACGGAGTAGGCGTCACCCGCCACGAAGGGGCGCTTCGCGAGCTCGCCATCGAGCAGCTCGTGGAAGCGGCGCACCAGCACGCGGTTCTGCTCGGCGACCTCCGGGATCTGCTGCTTCACCACCTTCTTGGTGAGCGGCGAGCCGTGCACCCAGACCATGCCGGTCGGCATCATGAAGTAGAGCTCGACGCGCCGGATCCACATCTCGACCACGCCCTGCTCCTTGGGAGTGCGGCCGAACAGCGGCGGCTCGGGATGCAGCGCCTCCAGGTAGCGGCAGATCGCCACCGACTCGGCCAGGTGCGTGCCGTCGTCGAGCTCGAGGACCGGGATCCCGCCCAGCGGGTTCACCTTCTCCAGGAACTCCGGCGTCCGATTCGCGCGGGTCATGATGTCGACCTTCTCGAACGGGACCTCGATCCCCTTCTCGGCCAGGTAGATGTGCACGCGCCGCGGATTCGGAGCGCCAGCATAGGTAAGCAGCTTCATGGCAGCAGCATACCCCGCTTGGAGACGCCCGGGTCTGCCCGAGCCGGCGCCCCGGGGCTAGAATGCGACTCGTGCCGCGTTCCGCGGCACAGACCTGACGGGGGAACCGCAATGGCCAAGAAGATCGACTGGTACTACCACCGCAAGGGCTGAACGTCCTGTACGCGAGCGTCCAAGTTTCTGGACGCACACGGGATCGAGGCGAAGGAAGTGATCCCCGCCAGCCGCAAGCTGTCGCGGAGCGACGCCGCCGGGCTCGCCAAGCAGGCTTCGAAAGTGATCGTGGCCAAGGGCAGGAAGGTGGACGAGTTCGCCGGCGGCGGGGCGGGCAAGGCCGTCATCGACGCCATGCTGGGCCCGACCGGAAACTTGCGCGCGCCCACCATCCGCACCGGCAAGACGGTCGTGGTGGGCTTCAACGAGGAGCTCTTCGGGAAGATCTTCGGCTAGCGCCGCGCGCGTCTCAGCCCGCTTCGCCGGGATCGAGCCGCACCGGCTTGATCGGCGCGAAGAGCAGCATGATCCTGCCCGCCCAGTAGCCGCCGCTTCCGGCGCGCCGCTTCATGAGTTCCTTCACGTGGCGCTCGGCTTCGGGCGTGGCGAGCGGCACTGCTCGGTAGAGGAGCGTCTTACCGTCCCGCACCAGTTCCACGTCGGGATTCTCGCGCAGGCGGTAGTACCAGCCGCGGAACCAGTGGCCCGACTCGACCCAGAGCTGACCATCGTCGTCCAGGACGCTCAGCACCTTATCGTGCGCAGCGCCATCGGCATCGAAGGTGCGAAGCACCCCGGTGGAGCCGCTCTGGGGCTGGAAGGCGGCGATCATGCCGTCCAGGGCGAGGGCCAGCACGACATACACCCCGAATATGATGACGATCCAGCGAATGGCCTTCACTTGTCTCCTCTCGCTATCTGACTGGGGCGAACAGCCTATCAGGCGAGCCGCTGCGCCGGGCGAGTAGAATCGCGGACATGAAGCCGCACGAAGCCGAGTCGCTGGCCGCGCTGGACCGCGCGCACGTCTTCCACCCCTACACCTCTATCGCCGCCCAGCAGCAGTCGGGGCCACGGCTCTGGGCCGAGGGCCAGGGTGTGTGGCTGCGCGACGCGGCGGGGCGCGAATACCTGGACGCCATGTCGGGGCTCTGGTGCGTGGCCGCGGGCTACGGCCGCGAGGAGATCGCCGACGCGATGGCCGAGCAGGCGCGCCGGCTGGCCTACAGCCACGGCTTCCTGGCGAACGCCACAGAGCCGGGCGTGCGCCTGGCCGCGCGGCTCGCCGAAATCACGCCTCCCGGACTGGACCACGCGTTCTTCTGCAACTCGGGCTCCGAGGCGAACGACACGATCGTGAAGCTCGTCTGGTACCACTGGAACCTGCGCGGCCGCCCCGAAAAGAAGAAGATCATCGCGCGCGACGGTGGCTACCACGGCGTGACGCTCGGCGCCACGAGCCTCTCGGGCCTGCCCTACCTGCACGCACTGTTCGACGCACCGCTCGAGCGCTTCCTGCACGTGCGCAAGCCGCACTACTACCGGGAGGCACAGCCCGGCGAGAGCGAGGCCGACTTCGCGCAGCGCCTCGCAGACGAACTCGACGCGCGCATCCGTGCCGAGGGTCCCGAGACGGTCGGCGCCTTCATCGGCGAGCCGCTGATGGGCGCGGCCGGCGTGGTTCCCCCGCCGGAGGGCTACTGGCCCGCCGTGCAGGAGGTGCTCGCCCGGCACGAGGTGCTGCTGATCGCCGACGAAGTCATCTGCGGCTTCGGGCGGCTCGGCACGCCCTTCGGCTCGCAGC
>CAXMNF010000275.1:0-4075 GCA_964194645.1 uncultured Gammaproteobacteria bacterium | reverse complement strand
CGGTGCCGCTGCGATTGCGGGCGCCGCTTCCGGCGCGCGTCGAGCCCGCACCCGAGCAAGCACCCGCCGCCAGGGACTCGGCCGACGTGGTCGAGCCGGGGCCCGAAGAGGTGCTGCGCCGCGCGCTCGCGAACCGCTACGAACTCGACGCGCGCGCGACTGTCGAGATCACGATCGTGAGCCGCACTGGGGGCGAGGAGCAGCGCCGCGCGGAGCTGGCCAGCAAGTTCGCGAAGGGCCAGATCATTTCCTACGGCCGCTTCACCTATCCCGAGGACATGCGCGGCATGGCGGTACTGCGCCTGGAGCATGCGGATCGCGACGACGACTTCTTCGCGTTCCTGCCAGAGTTTCGCCGGGTGCGCCGGCTCTCGGCCAGCCAGAAGAGCGACCTGTTCATCGGCACGGACGCGGCCTTCGAGGACGTCGAGCGCCGCCAACTGCACGACTACCAGGTGGCCTTCGAGCCCTCCCGGGAGATCGAGGGTGAAGACACCTGGACGATCGCCGCACGTCCAACCTACGACTCGGGCTACGAACGGGTCGACTACTCGATCGCGAAGCGCGACTACTCGATCCTGAGAACCAGGCACTACAAGGTGGGCGCCGACGAGCCCTTCAAGGTGATCGAGACCCCGCGCAGCACCACCGAGGAGCATGGCGGCCACACGGTCCCGATGCGGGCGACTGTGCGCAACCTGGAGCGCGGCACTCGCACCGACGTGAAGGTGTTGCGCATCCTCGTGAACCCAGAGCTCGACGACCGCCTGTTCACGACCAAGAGCCTGGGCCAGGAGCGCCGCCTGCCCGACTACGACGAGCTCGAGACGCGCGTAGAATAGGAGCCATGGTGTACCGCACGACGCGCGGCCTGGGAGCGCACTGATGGACTTCAACGACTCGCCGCGCGAGGCGGCATTCCGCGCCGAGGCGCGGGCCTTCCTCGCCGCGCACCTCCCCGAACGGATCGACAACCCGTACGCGGAGGACAGCGCGGCAGCACAGCGGAGCGCCCTGCCCGGCGCGCGCGCCTGGCAGCAGACGCTCTACGAACACGGCTGGGCGGCGCTGCTCTGGCCCGAGGCGTACGGCGGCCGCGGCCTCGGTCCCGTGGAGCAGTTCATCTGGAACCAGGAACTGGCGCGCGAAGGCCTGTCCGAGTCGATCTTCCTGGGCGGAGTCGGCATGGCCGGACCGACCATCATCGCGCACGGCGACGACGCCCAGAAGGAGCAGCACCTGCGTCCCATGTTGCGCGGCGAGCGCATCTGGTGCCAGCTCTTCAGCGAGCCGGGCGCGGGCTCCGACCTGGCCAGCCTGGCGACCCGCGCGGTGCGCGACGGCGACGCGTGGCTGGTCACGGGCCAGAAGACCTGGTCTTCCTTCGCCCACTTCGCGGACTGGGCCTATCTGCTGACGCGTACCGATCCGGACCTGCCGAAGCACCAGGGCATCAGCTACTTCCTGCTCGACATGAAGAGCCCGGGCATCGAAGTCCGTCCGCTGCGGCAGATCACCGGTGCCGCGCTCTTCGACGAGGTCTTTCTCGAAGAGGTGCGCATCCCCGACGCGAACCGCCTGGGTCCGGTGGGCGGCGGCTGGGCAGTCGCGAACACCACGCTCATGTACGAACGCATGGCGATGGGCGGACTGGACCGGCAGTTCAGCTTCGAGGATCTTCTGGCCCTGGCGCGGGCCTCGCGGCAGCCTCCCGACGACGTGCTGCGCGACGAGTTGGCGCGCCTGCGCACCTGGATGAAGACGCTCGAACTGCTGAACGCGCGCATCATGACGCTCGTCGGGCGCGGTCAGAACCCGGCTCGCGAGTCGGCCGTGATCAAGCTGGCGCTGGCGCGCATCTACTCGAAGGCCGGCGAGCTGGGCCTGCGCCTGCAGGGGAGCGGCGCGCTCGGTTGGGGACCGTGGCAGAAGCACTTCCTGGAGGCGCCAGCCTTCCACATCGGCGGCGGCACCGACGAGATCCAGAAGAACATCGCGGCCGAGCGCGTGCTCGGCCTGCCCCGCGACCCCTTCGACCGCCGCGACCAGCCCTGGAGCGAGCTGCCGAGGTCGTAAGCCGCACCCTCCCCCGGTCGCTCTCCGTCGCGGCAAGGCGAGCTCCGCTCGCCGTTAGGCCGCTAAGACGGAGCGATCTTCCCGAAGCGCTCGCGCCAGCGCTTCTGCATCTCCGGCGTGAGCTGGCCGGAGCGGGCTGCCTGCAGGCCCAGCGCCACGACCTCGGGGATCTCCTCGTCCGCCAGCGGCGCCAGCCAGCGCTTGCGCGCCATGGCCTGCTCCAGGTAGGGCGCGAGCTCTTCCAGCTTGCGGCGCTCGCGCTCGGCCTCGTCCTGCTTGAACTCGGGCATCACCTCGCGCGCGAACAGCTCGAGCGACGAACAGATGTGCTCGTGGCGGTTCCGGCCGCCCTGCTGGATGAATACCACCTGGTCGACGCCCACCTCCGCGAACTTGCGCAGGTGCTCGCGCAGGTCGTCGGGCGTACCGATGCCGCGCCGCTCCGAGGCGTCGGGCAGGTCGGCCTTGGCCTGCTCGAAGGCCTGCCAAATGTCGGTACGCCCCGGCTTGTGCACGCCGAACGCGTAGTGATGCCCGAGCCCGTAGCCGAAGAAGCGGAAGCCGTCGAGCCCGCGGCGCACGGCCTCGTCGCGGTCGGGGTGGCAGGAGAAGCCCGTGACCATCGCGATGTTCGGGTTGATGGCGTGTCCGATCGGGACGCACTCGTTCTTCAAGGTCGTGTAGTAGTCCTCGACCCAGTAGCGCGCCTCCTCCGGGTCGACGAAGGCGAAGGTGAGCGCGCCGATGCCGAGCCGCGCCGCCAGGTGGATGGTCTCCCGGTTCGAGCAGGCCACCCAGAGCGGCGGATGCGGCTTCTGCACGGGCTTGGGCAGCACGTTGCGGCAAGGCATCTCGAAGTACTTGCCCTGGTAGCCGGGGTACGGGTCCATGGCGAGCATGTTCGCGCACTGCTCGACCGCCTCCTGCCACTGCTCGCGCTTCTCGGCGATCGGCACACCGAAGCCGCCCAGCTCCAGGAGCGACGATGACTCGCCCGTCCCGAACTCGACGCGTCCCCGCGAGACCAGGTCGAGCGTGGCGATGCGCTCGGCGCAGCGCGCCGGGTGGTTGTAGTCCGGCGGCATCAGCATGATCCCGTGGCCCAGGCGGATGCGCTCGGTGCGTTGCGAGCAGGCGGCCAGGAACACCTCCGGCGCCGAGGAGTGCGAATACTCCTCCAGGAAGTGGTGCTCCACCTCCCAGGCGAAATCGATGCCGATGCGGTCGGCCAGCTCGACCTGGTCGAGCGCCTGCTGGAAGAGCTCCAGCTCGGCTCCCTCGCCCCAGGGACGCGGCAACTGGTGCTCGTAGAAGATCCCGAATTTCATGGGATCAGGTTAACACGCGCCGTGACGCGCCCGCGACGTGGTGCGCATCGAGATCGGCGCGATCGGGCACGGAATCGTCGCCCGGCCCGGCGACGCTCCGAAGATCGGCTGAGCGCTCAGCCGGACAGCAGCCAGTCGCGCACTCGCGGGTGCACGAGGGGCAGGAGCGCGAGCGCCAGCAGCGCCACGCCGAGCAATACGGACGGGAGCAGGCCCCATTCCAGCAGGGCGGCGCCCACCCAGGCGTAAGCTCCGGCGCGCAGCGGACCGGCGAGCAGCACCGCAATCGAGAAGCTCAGTACCGACATGCCGGTGATCCCGGCCGCCAGGTGCACAGCCGTCATCGGTCCCGCCGGGTGCGCGGTGAACAGCCCAACCGCCCAGGGACCGGCCCGCTGCAGGCGCGCCTCGAGCAGACGGCCCGCCTCGCCAAGGCGCGGGCGCACCCACTCGTTGCCGAGCGCGCGCGCAAAGCCGAACTGAATGGCCGCCGACAAGACCAGGCCCGCGGCGCCGAGTGCCGTTCCGACGAGCGCGCCGAAAGCCAGACCGCCCAGCACCAGCAACAGGGCCGAGGGCAGCAGCAGGAACGTGCGGAAGCCGACCAGGCCCACGAAGACGGCTGGCCCGCGCCAGCCGAGGTCGAGCACCCAGATGCGCAGGCCCTCGAG
>CAXMNF010000274.1:0-4683 GCA_964194645.1 uncultured Gammaproteobacteria bacterium | reverse complement strand
GACGCGGCAGACATCGTGGCGGCCGACCTGCGCTACGCCGGCCAGCGCGCCGTCGCGACCGGACGCGTGCACCGCTGGATCCTCGACCTGGACGACCAGACCTTCCGGGTGGAGCAGCAGCAGCAGGCCGTCCCCGAGGGTCCGTTCGAGACGCCGACGCACTCCGGCCTGCTCGACCTGGCCCCGCCCGGCCAGGAGTTGGTGCTCGAGCCGATCCCGGATCAGACCGGTCAGTGGCGCTGGCTCGACGAGCCCGGCGTGGTGATCGCCGCGCTCTACCTCGGCGACGAGGAGTTCAAGGACGGCCTGGTGTCCGTGGGATTCTCGGGCGACGGGGGCGCCGACCCGGCGGAGATCGAGCTGCGCGACCAGCACGAGTTCACAAGCTTCGTGCGCGTGCTGCCGTTCACCGGCGAGGTGCGCATCGTGCAGGGCGAGGCGCGCTGATGCGGCGAAGTGGCTTCACCTTGCTCGAGGTGCTGCTGGCGGTCTTCGTACTGGCCACGGCGATGGGCACCTTGCTCGCGCTGATGAGCGACAACCTGCGGGCGCTCAGTCGCGCAACCCTGGATGCCGAGGCCATGGGGCGGGCCGAGGAACGGCTGCGCGAAATCGCCGGCCAGGCGCGCCAAGGCGAGCTACCGCAGCTCGGCGTCGAGCAGGGTGTCTTCGAGGAACCCTACGACGCCATGCACTGGGAGCTCGAGGTCGAGGTTCACCCCCTGGCTCTCACGGACCCGACCGCGGAGCGCCTGGCGACCTCTTCGCTCTTCACGCTCGCCGGCGGCACTGGAAACGAGCCCAAGCCGAGCGTACGGCGCGTGGTGATGCGCGTCTTCCACGAGCTGCAGGAGCCGGAGGACGCCCAGCCCCTGGTGCTCTTCCTGGTCGAGCCGGCCCTCGAAGAGAACGGCGACGAAGCCGAGGCTCCGGACCCGGAGGCCGGGCAGTGATCGCCGCACGCCAGGGCTTCACCTTGCTCGAGATCCTGGTTGCGATCGGGCTCACAGCGATGATCACGCTGATCTCATTTCAAATCTTCCGCTCGGTGCACCAGACGCAGGAACGCGCCGGGCCCCCGAAACACCGCGACCACACGGCGCGCATCTTCCTGGACCGCTTCGAGCGCGAGCTGATGGGAACAACCCTGGTCGTGAAGCCCGAAGAGACCGAGCGCCAGGATTTTCCGTGGCTGTTCCTGGCCGAGGACCGCATCTCGTCCGGCAGCGACGTCGATGCGCTGCGCTTCGTCACCCAGAACCCGGTGTGCACACCGGGCAGCCGGACGCCGGGCTTGCGCAGCGTGACCTACGCCGTGGCAGACGCCGGCGACGGCGAGCGCCTCGACCTGTTCCGCTCCGAGCAGCGCCTGGGCGATGCGCTCGTGAAGGAGATCCGCCTGGACGAGGCCGAGCCAGTGCTCGAGGACGTGGCACGCTTCTCGCTCACCTTTCTCGGGGAAGAAGAGCCGACGCAGGCCTGGGACTCGACAGCAGAAGCCTCGCTCGACGCCCTGCCGCTCGGCGTAGAGGTGGCCCTGCAACTCTTCGAGCCGGGGCCCGACGGCGAGCCTGTAGCGGGCCGCGAGCACCTGCGCGAGATCGACCTGCCGATCCGCCCGTTGGAGGCGGCCGAACCGCCCGTCGAGCCCGGCGCCTGCCCAACCGGCCCGACGATCGACGAGTGCATCGCCGAGTACCGAGAGGATCTCGCCGACCACCCGGAGGGCGGCGCTGTGACCAGCCGGGTCGCGGCCGCCGGAGCCGGCTGCTGGGACGATCCGCAGCCGAGCGAGGAGCTGCTTGCGCTGCACGAGGCCTTCTATGAGGTGCTGAAGATCAAGGCGGCCGGGGCCTGTCTGCAATGAGCCGCGTGCGCGACGAGGAAGGCGTGGTGCTGATCCTGGTGCTCAGCATGGTCGTGCTCACGACCGGCTCGGTCTACGCCTTCGCGCGCACCAGTCTGATGGAGATCCGGTCGATGCAGCACCGCATGGACCGGGTCCGGGCGGATCTCCTGGCGCGCTCCGGGGTGGACCTCGGCCTGCGCGCCTTGCAGGACGACGGCAGCAACCAGCTGCCGCAGCTCGCGTCGTTGGAGACGGCAGAGGACGCCTGGCAGCTGCTCGGCGAGCAGCCGATCGACGTGCCCGGCAACGGAGAGCTGCGCGTCCGCGTGCGCGACGCCGGCCAGCGGCTCAACCTGAACGCGCTGGTCGACTTCGAGGGGACGCCCCACGGGACGAGCCGCTCCTTCCTGCTGGCGGCCCTGGAGCGCATCGTGGCCGAGCTGCCCGGGCGCAAGGAGGAGAAGCTCTACGACCTGGAGGCCCTGGCCGACGCCCTGCTGGACTGGTTGGACGGCGACGAACTCACGCGCCTTGGCGACGACGAGTCCGTCTACTACGCGCGGAACGGCGCCGCGGCCCCGCCCGCGAACCGGCCGCTGCTGGCGCTCCAGGAACTGGCCGACCTGCCGGGCGTCGACGAGCCGCTGCTGCTGGGGCTCGGCGCCTACTTCACGGTGCATCCGCCCTACCCCCAGCTCGAACAGAGCGGGGTGAACCCGAACACTGCCCCGCCCCACGTGCTCTCGCTGATCTTCCAGGGTCCACCGAACGACAAGCGCTTGATCGACGAGGACGGCGTCTTCAGGATCTTGCGGGCGCGAGACGAGGGCCGGATCTTCTGCCCACAATCGACCGAGCTACCCTGCGAGAGCTTCGCCTCCGAGATTGGCCGGGTCGGTGAGCCCGTGTTTCCGCCGCTCAGCTACAGCAACGACGTGTTCTCGATCCAGAGCGAAGCCCGCTTCGGTGAAGCGCGCGCCTGCGTGCACACCGTGATCGACCGCGCCCAGGGGGCCACCCTCACCTACCGGTTGGATTGCTGATGCTCGACCGCACGATCCTCGGACTCGACATCGGCAGCTGGTCGGTGAAGGCGGTCGAGCTGCGGGCGGGCCTGGGCAGCCTGCGGGTGCTGCGCGTAGCCGAGGGGCGTCTGCCCGATGCGGACCAGCCGGACGAACGGGAGGCGGCGCTCAGCAACTTCCTGGCCGAGCACGCCTTCGCGCGCGAGGTGGTAGTGACGGCCCTGCCCGCCGACCGGCTGACCCAGCGACACCTGGTCTTCCCGTTCGCGGCGGGCCGGCGTGTCGAGCAGGCGCTCGCCTTCGAGATCGAGGAAGAGCTGCCGTTGCCGCTCGAGGATCTCGTGCTCGCACACGAGCAAACGGCCGTGCGGCCCGAGCAGACCGAGGTGCTGGCCGTGCTGGCCAGGCGCACCACGGTCGCCGAGCATCTCGCGGCAATGCAGCGCCTGGGCCTCGACCCGCGCCACGTCGAAGTCGAAGGCCTGGTCCTGGCGAACCTGTCGCGCGTACTGCTGCTGAGCAACGCGCCGCGGCTGCTCATTGATGTGGGCCACCGCAAGACGACGCTGTGCCTGCTGGTGGACGGCCGTCCGCTGTTGCTGCGCACCATCCCCGTGGCCGGCCACCACTTCACGAGCACCCTGGCTCGCGAGCGCGGTCTCGACTACGAGGACGCCGAGCGCTACAAGCACGAGCAGGGCTTGTTCGAGGAGTTCTCGACCAAGCCGACCTCCGCGGAAATTGAGCGCCTGCTCGGCCGGCTGATGCGCGAGATGCGTCGCTCGATCCAGTCCGTCCGAAGCGACGACCGCGACCCGCACGCCCCCACGTCGATCGTGCTGTGCGGCGGGGGCGCAGCCGCACCCGGGCTGGCCGGCTACCTGGCCGAGCAGAGCGGGCTTCCCTGCCACGCGCTGGCGCTGCCGCCCGACGCGGACGGCGTGGCAGAACTGCGCGAGGACACGGCCGTCTACGCCCACGCCGCGGCCCTGGCGCTGCGCGCCGCCGGTCGGCAGCAGCGCGTGACGCGGGTCGATCTGCGCCAGGACGAGTTCCGCTACGTCGCGGACCTGTCGGGCCTGCGCGCCCAGCTGCGGCTCTCGCTTGGCCTGTTCGGCCTGGTGCTGGCGCTCTGGATCGTGAGTCTCGGAGCCCAACTCTGGAGTGCGCGCCGCTACGAAGCGGCGCTCGGCGCCGAGCTGGGGCGCGTCTACGAGGCGACGCTGCCGGGCGAGACCGCGCCCGCAGAGCCTGCGGACGCGATCGAGGCGACGCTGCGTGAGACACGTGAACTGGCCAACCACCTCGGTCTGGTGGGCGGCGGGATCTCGGTGCTCGAGGTGCTGCGGCACATCTCCGAGCGCATTCCCCCCAGCCTCGACATCAGCCTCTCGGACCTGCGGCTCGAGCGGCACACGGTGCGCGCGCGGCTACACGCGTGACTTCAACTCGGTCGACCGCGTGCGCGCGGAGCTGGAGAAGGTCGAGGCGTTCCAAGAGGTCGTGCTGTCCGACGTCGTGAACGAGCCGAGGCGCGGCGGCAAGAGCTTCGCGCTGACCATCCAGTTTTCCGGCAGCAGCGAATGAACGACCTGATCGAACAGCTGCGCGCGCTCTTGCAGGGCCGCTCGCCGCGCGAACACTGGCTGATGGTGCTGGCGGGCTGCGTGGTGGGTCTACTCGCCGTGCAATTGTTCCTGGCGGGGCCCCTGCGCAGCGAGCTGGCGCGCAGCCGCGCGGCGGGCGAACGCCTGGAGGCCGATCTGCAGCTCGCCGCGCGCATGAGCCGCGACATCCGCCAGCTGCGCG
>CAXMNF010000273.1:0-15606 GCA_964194645.1 uncultured Gammaproteobacteria bacterium | reverse complement strand
ATCTGGAACCTGGCGCTGATCGGACTGACCTACTCGCTGTGCCTGTTCGGCACCTTCCTGACGCGCAGCGGCGTCGTGCAGTCGGTGCACAGCTTTGCGAACGCGGGCTGGTTCGGGATGCTCTTCCTCGGCTACGTAGGTGCGGTGCTCACGGTCTTCGCGGTGCTGCTGGTGCGCCGCGTGCCGGAGCTGCGCAGCCCCAATCGGCTGGACTCCGTGCTCTCGCGCGAGGCGAGCTTCCTGATGAACAACTACGTGTTCATGGGCCTGTTGGCCGTGGTGTTCTTCGGCACCATGTATCCGGTGCTCTCCGAAGCGCTGTCGGGCGTGCGCGTGCAGATCGGACCGCCGTTCTTCCAGCGCATGGCGGGTCCGCTGGCGCTGCTGTTGCTGCTGCTCGCGGGAATCGGGCCGCTGATCGCCTGGCGCCGCGCCACCTGGGTGAACGTGCGCAAGAGCTTCCTCTGGCCGGCCGGGGCAATGCTCTGCGCCGCGCCGCTGATCTGGTGGGCCGGCTACCGGGAGTTCTACCCGCTCGCCTTGCTCTCCCTGTGCGCGTTCGTGTGCGGCACGATCTCACTGGAGTACGGACGCGGAATCCGCGCGCGCATGCGCCGCGGCGAGAACCCCGCCCGGGCATTCTGGGAGTTGCTGCGCCGGAACCAGCGCCGCTACGCCGGCTACGTGGTGCACCTGGCCGTGGTGCTCATGTTCATCGGCTTCGCGGGGTCGGCCTTCGACCTGGAGGAGACGCGCCTGCTGCGCCCCGGTGAGAGCTGGCAGCTGGAGGACTACACACTCGAGTACCGCCAGGTGCAGCCGGTCTCGCATCCGCACTACGCGGGTGCGCAGGTTCGCCTGGCCCTGTCGCACGACGGCGATCCGATCGGCATCCTGACGCCGGAGAAGCGCGTGTACTTCCAGCAGGAGCAGCCGACCACCCTGCCCGCGGTGGCCAGCACGCTCGGCGAGGACTTCTACGTGATCCTGTCGGGACTCGAGCCGGATCAGTCCGCGGCGCTCAAGGTGTACGTGAACCCGCTCGTGAACTGGATCTGGATCGGCGGCTACGTGTTCGTAATTGGCAACACGCTGCTGCTCTGGCGCATACCCGAGTCGCGCCGGAGCCATGCGGAGGACTAGCCGGGCGGCCTGCGCCGTCCTGCTGCTGGCGGCCGGACCGGCGCTCGGCGCTCGCGTGCGCGGGCAGATCGTCCACCCGAGCGACCCGCGCGCGGCGGCGGGCCTCGATGTGCGCCTGCTCGGCCTGACCCCGAGCGGCGACGCGGTCTCGCGCGACACGCGCAGCGACGCCCAGGGGCGCTTCCGATTCGACGGGCTCGACACGCCGGCCGCCTACCTGACCCTGGTCGAGTACCAGGGCGTCGGCTTCCACGGCGACACGCTGCGCTTCGGCCCGGACGACGGCCTTGCGACGCGTGCGCTCGAGATCAAGGTGCACGAGCCCACTGACGATCCGGGCGCGGTGCAGCTCGACCGCATCCGCGTGTTCGTCGAGCGCGAGCCGCTCGGCTATCGCTTCGACCAGATCGTGGAGCTGCGCAACTCCGGCGAGCGCGTGGTCGTGCTGCCGCAGGCAGCGCCGCCGGCGCTGCGCATCGCGCTCGCACCGGGCCATGGCGAGCTCGACACACCCACCGGGCTCATGCCCTCGGGCTTCGCCGAGACGGAAGACGCGCTGGAGCTGCGCGGGCCACTCTTCCCGGGAGCGCGCGAGCTGACGTTCTCCTACGACCTGCCGGAGACCGAGGGCGAGCTGCGCACCGAGCTCTGGTTTCCCGATGGCGTGCCCGAGTTCGAGCTCTTGGTGCTCGACGAGCGCCTCGCGATCGCCGCGGGCGCGCTGCACCCCGGGCGCGCGAGGCGTGACGCGAACGGCAGCGTCTATCAGCGCTACCTGGGCTTCGATCTGCCGGCCGGCACGCGCCTGCCCCTGGTGGTCCGTCCGCTGCCGGAGCTGCCGGAACGCGCCTCGCCGGGCGCGGCCCTGGCCGCCGCACTGCTGGCCGGGGGTCTGCTCTTCTTCGTGGGCCGCCCGCTCGGCGCCCGGGCAGTCGGTGCGCAGGGCGGGGATTCGGACCAGGAGGACGCCGAGAAGGAGGCGCTGTTCGCGGCGCTGCGCGACCTGGAGCACGACTTCGAGACCGGCAAGCTCAGCTCGGAAGACCGCGACGGACTGCGCGACGCGCTGCGACGCGACATGCTGGCGGGCATGGCGCGCGCGCGGCGCGGCAAGCCGGTCCTGCAGGAGCGGCGCTGCCCGTCCTGCGAGCGCTTGTCCTCCCCGGGCGACAATTTCTGCGGCGGCTGCGGAAGCGCGCTTTGAACGCGGTCGAGGTCTCGCAGCTCGAGAAGCGTTTTGGCGCGGTGCGCGCCTTGGCGGGTGTCGAGCTGCTCGTGCCCGAGGGCGAGCTGGTGCTGGTGCGCGGCCCGAACGGCGCGGGCAAGAGCACTTTGTTGCGCGTGCTCGCGGGCCTGACCCGGCCGAGCCGCGGCGTGGTGCAGGTGCTCGGCGAGGACCTGTTCCGCGCCAGCGGCGCTGCGACGCGTGGCCGGGTCGGCTACCTCGGCCCCGAGCCCGGCCTGTACGGCGAGCTATCGGTCGAGGAGAACCTGGCCTATTGCGCGCGCCTGCACGGCCGCTCGCGCGCACGGGTCCGTGAGCTTCTGGCCGCGTTCGAGCTGGCAGCGCTTCGTGCGCGGCGCGTGCGCACGCTCTCGACCGGCTACCGCAAACGCACCGGGCTGGCCCGGGCGCTCGTCGCCGAACCGGACCTGTTGCTCCTGGACGAGCCGTGGAGCGGCCTCGATGCGGACGCGAGCGCGCTCCTCGACACCCAGCTCGCGGCGCTCCGCGAACGGGGCGGCAGCGCGCTCGTGGCGGCGCACTCACCGGAGATGCTCGCGGCGGGCTTCGACGCGACGATCGCGCTCGAGGCGGGGCGCCGCACGGCATGAGCGCGGGCCCGCGCGTCGCCCTCGCGGTGTTCGCCAAGGACCTGCGCCTCGACCTGCGCAGCGGTGACCGGCTGGGCCACATGGCCGTCTTTGCGGCGATGCTGGTGGCGCTGCTCTCCATCACGCTCCCGGAGGGGACGGCCGCGACCCGCGCCTGGCTGCCCGCCTTGGCCTGGATCGTATTCCTGCTCACCGCCCTGCTGGGACTCCAGCGCTCGTTCCAGGCCGAAGTCGAGCAGGGAGCGGTCGCGACCCTGGTCGGAGCCCCCTGCGACCGCGGCTGGGTGTTCCTCGGCAAGGCCGCCGCAAACGGCGCCACCCTGATCGGCGTGATGCTGTGGACGGCGGTGCTCTTCGAGATCTTCCTCGACGTGGCCTGGGAGCGCGCGCCAGGCACACTCGCCGCAGTCGGCCTCGCCGGCGCGCTGGGGCTTTCCGGCCTCGGTACCTTGCTCGGCGCCATGTCGTCAGCCGCGCGCTTCCGCGAGTTCCTGCTGCCGGTGCTGCTGTTTCCGCTTATCCTGCCGGTGCTCGTGTTCGCCTCGCACGCGACCGCCGCGGCCCTCGAAGGCCTGCCGGTGGAGCGACTCTTGTGGGGCGCCCTGGGCCTGTATGACTGGGTGGTGCTGCTCATGGGCTACTTCGTGTTCGACTACGTCTTGGAGGATTGATGGAGCAGTGGATGATCCGCTCGGCCCGGCCGCTGGGCTTGGCCGCGCTCGCGGCGCTCGGCGTCTGGCTCTACATGGTGGTGGCCGTGGCCCCGATCGAGCGGGTCCAGGGCATCGCCCAGAAGATCTTCTACGCGCACGTGCCCTGCTGGGGCCCGGCTTACCTGGGCTTCGTGCTGACCGCGGTCGGCGGCCTCGGCTTCCTGGCCACACGGCGCGAAGGCTGGGACCGGCTGGCGCTCGCCGCGGCCGAGGTGGGGGTGTTCTTCTGCACACTGGGCTTGATCACCGGGCCGATCTGGGCAAAGCCCATCTGGGGGGTCTGGTGGGTCTGGGACCTGCGACTCACATCTACTCTCATCTTGTGGTTCATCTATGTCGCCTATCTCTTCCTTAGAGCGTTCGCTTTTGGAAGTGACACAGCTCGGACCTTCGCCTCGGTGTACGGCATCCTCGGAACCGCGCTGATCCCCTTCGTGTACTACGCGGTCGATCTCGCGCAGGGCGACACGCTGCATCCGTCGAACCCGGTGCGCGAGGGGCTGCCGCCGGGCATGGGCTCGACGCTGCTCGTGGGTGTCTCGGCCTATCTGCTCGCCTTCGGCTATCTGCTGGCGCGGCGCTTCGAGATCGCGTGCCTCGAGAGCGAGGCCGAGGAGGCCGAATGGGCTACCTGATCACCGCCTACGCGGTCGTCGGGCTGTCGCTCGCGGCCTACGCGCTGTATCTGGAACGCCGCCGGGCACGGCTCGCAAGGCGCCGGAGGCAGCGCTAGGGGGCCAAGGGCTGGCTTCCTGCTCCCTTCTGGCCCATCTTGTTGCACGAGGAGGATCCCCGGCCTGCTCCCCCACCCACCCCCGAAAGCGCCAGCGGTGTGCGCAACTTCCCAGTTGACAAGCCCGCTCGGATCGAACTAAATGCGCGTTGGTTGTCGCAGCTGCGGAACCCTCGTGTCACGGCCCGCGTCAGCGCCCTCCTCTGACGACTTGTGGTTTCTGAACCCGAATTGCACAGCCGTTGCGCGGCTGGGCAGGGTCTTTCCACTTCGAGGTGAGGCGTTCCTGCTTTCCGGTGTCGGCCGGGAATCGGGAAGACGCAGGCCGCCGGCAGGGGGGCGACGCAAAGGGGCCGGATACCGGGCCGGCGCCGCGCGATCTGGGATTCACGGACATCCGGGCACGCTTATTGGATTGACTCTCGGATGGAGAAGGGACGGACAGGAAATCGGAACCTCGCCAACGCGCACCGCCCGCGCAGCCGGGCGGCGGGCTGGTTCCGCCGCCTCTTCTCTCGCAGCCGGGACGTTCGCTCGTTCGCGGTCCTGGTCGAGGGCGCGGATGAACCGGGACATAGACGTTGGACGGTGCAAGAGGCCAGTCGTGAGAGTCGAGGGAGGTCGGGACAGATGGCACGCATGAAGCGCGGTGTCGGTTACTGCGAAAACACCGAGTGCGAAGACTACGCCAAGGGCGTGTTCCTGCTGAATCACGGGGACACGTTCTACTGCCCCCGCTGCCGTCAGCTCGGCAAGGTCGAAAAGGAGCGCGGCTTCTACACCGGAAACTCGGACATCTTCAAGGAGGTCCGAGTCGA
This sequence comes from uncultured Gammaproteobacteria bacterium, assembly GCA_964194645.1. GTDB lineage: Bacteria > Myxococcota_A > UBA9160 > SZUA-336 > SZUA-336 > CAXMNF01. Next base: position 10,363 of record CAXMNF010000273.1, on the reverse strand, counting down.
GTACAACTTTGATCCGGTCCACGGCATCTACCGCGAAATCGCAATCGTGCGCGACGAGAGTCTCTGGGGTCGGAACAACGTCTACACCCTGCAATCGCCGCTGATCAAGACCGAGAAGCGCGCACTCAAGGTGGCCGAGGCGATCCTCGCCAACCTGAACCGTTACCGCGGACTGCTCTCGGGCGACGACATCCCGCGCACCACCGAGATCATCCTCTCCTTCGACGACTCGCTCGACGAGTTCAGCCGGAAGTTGCAGCAGCTCTCCAAGGAATGGGAGGCCAGCGGCCTCCGGGAGATGTCTCGCTAGCTTCTGTGTGGCGGGACTCTGGGCCGGGCGGACGGGCGTCAGGCCGTTCGGCCGCGGTGGGAGCCCTTCCGCGCGTGCGCCCGTGGGGCGCACACGCTCCCTCCCAAACGTCCGCCCGACCTGACGCCCGTCCGCCCTGCGCCTGCGTAAGCCCACCCGGGAACGAGTCACCACCCGGTGACGCGCTTTGGCAAGGGGAGCCGCCGCCAGCCGCCCCAAGTCCAGCGCACCTGCAAGCGCCGCAAGGCGAGCGAAGTCCAAGGGGTGAGCAAGCGCCATCAGGCGCGCGCAGCGCGGCGCAGCCGCGCGTAGCCAAGACGGGGCCGCCCCCCAGCACAGACGCCCCCGGACGGGCCCCCTAATACACGATCTTGTTGAGCGGGAACTCGACGATGCCGGTGGCGCCGGCGTCGTGGAGGTCGGGGAGGAGCTCACGGACCGCGGCCTCCTCGATGACCGTGCTGACCGCGACCATCTTGCCGTCGGCCAGCGGCGAGACGGTCGGGGAGGAGAGCGCGGGCAGTAGTTGCAGGACCTTCTGCAGGCGCGACTGGGCGACGTTCAGCATCAGGCCGACGCGGCCTTCCGCGGCGATCGCGCCCTGCAGCAGCAGGCACATGCGCTCCAGCTTGCGGCGCTTCCAGGGGTCCTTGTGGGCGGTCTTGTTGGCGATGAAGCGGGGCGTGCTCTCCATCAGCACCTCGACGATGCGCAGCTTGTTCGCGCGCAGTGAGCTGCCGGTTTCGGTCACCTCGACGATCGCATCGGCGAGCAGCGGTGGCTTCACCTCGGTGGCGCCCCACGAGAAGTCGACGGTCGCCTGCACGCCGCGCTCCTTGAGCCAGCCCTTGGTCAGCCCCACGGCCTCCGTCGCGATGCGCCCGCCCTCCAGGTCCTCGAGGCTCTTGACCTTGGAGCCCTCGGGTACTGCGAGCACCCAGCGCACCGGGCGGAACGAGGCCTTCGAGTATTTCAGGTCCGCGAGCTCCTCGACCTGAGCGCGGTTCTCGAGAATCCAGTCCTTGCCGGTGATGCCGGCGTCGAGCACGCCTTCCTCGACGTAGCGCGCCATCTCCTGGGCGCGGATCAGCACGGTCTCGATCTCGGCATCGTCGATGGTCGGGAATAGCGAGCGATCGGGGAACGTCATGCGATACCCCGCGCGCGCGAACAGGGAAGCCATCGCGTTTTCCAGCGAGCCCTTGGGGAAGCCCAGCCGGAGGATCTGCTCGCTCTTGCGCGAGCGTTTGGCGCCCAGTGCCATCTAGTTCCCCGCTCGAATAAGGTGAGCGAGCTTATCTGGTCTCGAGGCCGTCCGCCACACGCGCGAGAAGCGCGGCAACACGCGCCCGTTCGGGGCCGGCCGAGATCTTCGTGTCGCCCTGGCGCGGCGATCCGTCCGCGGCCAGGACCCGCTCCTCGACGAGCAGCAGCAGCGCGTTGCCGAGCGTCGTCGGACAGTCGGCTTCGGAGTAGTGCGCCTCGCCGAGCAGCAGCTGCTCGCCGAGCGTCTTGCGGGCGCTCGCCAGCAGCTGCGCGCGAGTGAGCGGCGCGTCCAGGTCGCGCGCTGCCGCAAGCAGCGCGCGATAGCACTCGAGCATCGGGCGCAGCTGGGCGGCGAACAGCGCCAGCTGGCCGGCGCCCGCTTCCGTCGCGGCCAGCGACCCGTCCTCGGCCGTGCTCACCCAGCCAGACGTCTCGAAGTACTCCAACAGGCCGGCGAGTCGCTCGCGCCGCACGCCGAGCGCGGGAGGAAAGTACTCGAGGCGCAGCAGCTCGAGCCACTCGGCCGCCTCGGCGACCGTGGCGTCGCGGCTGCGTCCTTCGCGGATCGACACCGCCAATGCGGCCGGCCAGGCCAACGCCGGAGCGATCGTGGCCCGGTAGTACGCGAGCTGGTCGCGCGCGTTCTCCGAGAACTCGACGAAGTCGCCGGCACTGCCCTCGCGCCGGACGACCACGCCGCTCTGCAGCAGCAGGTCCACGGCGGCCTCCGGCCGGCCCTGCTCGAGGCAGCGCTCCAGGTTCGGCGAGCGGACCAGTCCCATGCGAAGCACCAGGTCCGAGATCATGCGCACACGGTCCCGGAACTCCTCGATGCGCAGCGCACGCGCCGGGCTCGCCAGCAGCGCGGCCGCCGACACCGACGAGCGGCCAGCCGTGATCAGGTCATTGATGCGCCCGCAGATCTCGTAACCAAGCTCGTCGATGAGCTCGCGGCGCAGCGCCTCGTCCTCGCGATAGCGCTCCACGTCGACCCGCTCGGCCAGCGAAATCGGCTCGCCGAAGCGCACCGTCACGGCCCCGAAGCGGTTCTGCAGCACGCGCCCCGCGCGCAGCAGGTTCAGCAGGTTCTCGGCCTGCTTCGCCTGACCCTTGCGCTCGCCGGTCATGGAGCCCTCCTCCACCAGCCGCTCGTAGGTGAAGCCCACCGGCACGATCACCACGTCGCGGCGCACGCCGCGCGCGAAGGCGTCGAGCACCATGCCGAGCATGCCGAGCCGCGGCTGCAGCGTCTTGCCGGTGCGGGAGCGGGTACCCTCGATGAAGAACTCCTGGGTGACCCCGTCCTTGATCAGTCCCTGCACATAGGCGCGGAACGTCGTGGAGTAGAGCCGGTTGCCAGCGAAGCTGCGGCGCAGGAAGAACGCGCCCCCGCGCCGGAAGATCGGCCCGAGCGGCCAGAACGACAGATTGATGCCGGCGGCCACGAGCGGTGGAACCAGGTGCCGCTCGTAGAAAAGCCAGGACAGGATCAGGTAGTCGAAGTGGCTGCGGTGGCTGGGCACGAGCACGACCGGGCAGCGCTTGGCCGCCTCGACGATGTGGTCCAGGCCGTTCACCTCGACGCGCGCGAAGAGCCGGCGGAACATCCAGCTGACCAGCACGTCGAGGATCGCCAGCATCGTCGAGCTCGGGTGTGCGGCGATCTCGCGCAGGTAGAGCCGGGTTCGCGTCTCGGCGCGGACGCCGAAGCGGCCGATGCTGGCATCGTGGGCCTGCATCGCCTCGCGCACCTCGGGATCGGCCAGCACCGCCTGCTCCACCCGATCGATCGGCCGCAACGCGGCCCCGAGCACCGGTTTCTCCTCGCGTCGCAGGAAGATCAGGAGCGAGCGTCGCACCAGGGTGGTGACGCGCTTCGAGCCCTGCTCGCGGTGCTCGGCAACGAACTCGCCGAGGTCGATCGGCTTGCCGACCCGCACCGCCAGGTTCCGGTAGTTCCACAGGAACGAGAGCACCTTGCCTGTATCGCTCGGCCGGGCGGCCCCGCCGTAGAACACGTTCAGGAAGCGGCGCTGCGTTGGCGTACCCTTGCGCCAGAACAGGGCCAGAGGCACCAGCGAGACGGGCACTTCGTGCGCCATGCAGGTGTCGACCAGCTCCTTCAGATAGTCGACCTCGCGCCGCGCGGTCTCGACCGCACCGCGGCGCCGGCGCAGTTGCGAGCGGATCTTGTCGGTGCGCAGGAACAAGAAGATGGTGCCGCCCTCGCGCACGATCTCCCGGGTGTACTCGAAGCCGCGCTCGCGCATGCCCTGGAAGCCGTAGCGCAGGCGCTGCACGGTGCCGCGCAGCAACAGGCGGAAGGCCTCGCCGAAGGGCCGGTAGTAATAGAAGCGGATGCCGTTCGCAAAGCCCGACAAGCGGATGCCGGCGAGCAAGAACAGCCAGTTGAACAGGAAATAGTCCAGGCGCGAGCTGTAGCGCATCACGAAGACCGTGGCGCCGCGCTGTCCCAGCTCCTGAAGCCGTTTGGCATCCACCTCGTCGAAAGCGAAGCCCGAGAAGAAGCGCTGCCCGAACGCGCTTGCAATACGTCCGAAGCGCGGCGTCATTTCAGTGAACGGGTCGCCCCGACCAGCCGCGGGCTTCACAGCTCCGCCCGGATCCTCCGGAAGCGAAGCGATGGGTTCTGGACGCGCCACCACCCCCCATGTAACAGGGCCGGGCCTCGACTTCAATGCAATCCTCCTGCGGCGCCCACCAAGAGCCTTTCGGATACACTCGGGCCGCGGTGAAGCTCCTGGAGTTCCTGAACGGCGAGGCGGAGGTGGACGGCGCCTGGCGTTTTCGCCTCTCGCGGCGCCTGAACGGGGCGTTCGGCGGCACGAACGGTGGCGTGATTGCCGCAGCTGCGCTCGCCGTGTCGCGTCACGCCGCTCCCGGTCGTGTGCCCGCCGCACTCGATGCGCGCTTCCTGAGGGGCCTCGGTACCGGCACCTCGCGCATCGTACCCAGCGTCTTGCACCAAGGTCGGACGCTCAGCTGCGTCACGCTCGACGTGCTCGACGAGCGCGGCCGGCTGTGCACGCGGGCCACCGTCTCGCTCGTGGCACCCGAAGCACTGGAACGCTTCGACGCCCCGGGGGACGCGCCCGCGCCGGCCGGTTGGACCGCGCACGCAGAGGGGCGGCCCTGGCCGCGCCCGGCGCCGCCCGTCGAGATCCCCCTGCTCGAGAGCTTCGATCCGCGGGCGGTCGGCCGGGACGAGCGCGGCAGCGCCACCTCGGTGCGCATCCCGTTCGACGAGCCGGGACGCCTCGCCGAAGCCGCGTGCATCGCCGCCGATATCGCGGTCGGACCACCGGTCGGCCGGGCCGTGGCCGGGCGTGCGCCGATTCCCCACCCGAACCCCGACCTGTCGCTGCGCTTCTCGGGCGACGGCGATCCCCTGCCAGAACTGGTGGGCTGCGGGCGCCTGGAGCAGATCCGCGGGGGCCTGGCGCAGACGCGCATCGAGGTCTGGTGTGGCGAGCGGCTCTGCGCGATCGGTGTGTCGAGTTCGACGCTGCTGGCCGGCGCATGGCCCGGCGCCGCACCTGCGGAGGTCTGAAGGAAGCGGGACTTGCGCCGCTCCCCCGTTCCCGCAGGAGAGCGACTTCCCAAGTCGCTCTCCTAGCCCATCAGGCCCAGCGGCTCGTCGGGCAGGTAGATGTCGCCCTCGGCCGCAGCGATGTCCTGGGCGCTGAGCGAGGCGCCCTTCTTGATCCCCTTGCTGGCCACAATCTTCAGCTCCGCGACACGTCCGCCGCCCGCGAACAGGAACTTTCCCGTCTTGTCGCCCGACAGGCTGCTCACCATATACAGCACCGCGGGAGAGACGGTGGCCGGGTCGAGCGCCTCGCGCGCCTGCTCCATGCCCGGCAGGTCCTCGGTCATGCGCGTGACGGCGACGGGCACCAGGCCCCAGACACGGATCTCGTACTTCTTGCCCTCGAGCGCCAGGCAGCGCGTGAAGCCGGCGATCCCGGCTTTGGCCGCCCCGTAGTTGCACTGGCCGAAGTTCCCGATCAGACCCGAGGTCGAGGACGTGTTGACGATCACTCCGCCGTCGCCGCGGTCCTTCAGGTGCTGGAACATCGGCCGCGTCACGCAGTAGGCGCCCTTCAGGTGCACCGCGACCACCGCGTCCCAATCCGCCTCCTCGGTCTTGGCGAAGCTCTTGTCGCGCAGGATGCCCGCGTTGTTCACCAGGATGTCGGCCTTGTCAAAGGCTTTGAGGGCGGTCTCCAGGACGCCCTGGCCTCCCTCGACCGTCGCCACGGAGTCGTAGTTCGCGACGGCCTCGCCGCCCGCCCCCTTGATCTCCTGGACGACGGCGTCGGCCATGTCGCTGCCCTTGCCCCCACCTGCCCGGTCGCCGCCGAGATCGTTCACCACGATCGCGGCGCCCTCGCCGGCCAGCAGAAGCGCGTGCTGGCGGCCGAGGCCCCCGCCCGCGCCGGTGATGATCGCGACCTTGCCATCGAGAAGACCCATCTTGATTCCTCCTACTCGAGGACGACCAGCACGTCGTCCTCGGCCACACTCTGTCCCTCTTCCACGCGGATTTCGCGCACTGTACCCGGGGACGGCGCCTCGACGGGCATCTCCATCTTCATGGACTCGAGGATCACCAGCACGTCGCCTTCGGCGACCTCGGCCCCGAGCCGGGTCTCGATCTTGAAGACGGTGCCCGTGATGTGCGCCTCGACCTGGATCGCCAAGCTCGTCCCCCGCGGTTCCGTTCCGGATCGGCAGGCACTCTCGCACAGGGGACCAGCCCCGCGCAATCGAGCGGCGCCCGCCTGTGCTAGTTTGCCCCGCCGTATGCTCGAGACGCTGACCCGCGGCTTCAAGAGCGCACGCGAGCACTTCCGGGGCGTGACCGCACTCACCGAGGAAAACGTCGCCGAGGCGCTTGGCGAGGTGCGCAGCTCGCTGCTCGAGGCCGACGTGGACCTCGACATCGTGCGCGGCTTCCTCGACCAGGTGAAAGAGCGCTGCCTGGGCGACCAGGTTGCGCTGCGCGGCGGCAAGAAGAGGCGGCGCATGAAGGTCGCCGCCAGCGACCACTTCGCCAAGGCCTGCTACGATCAGCTCGTCGAGCTGATGGGCGGGGAGCTCGAGCCACCCGAAGCCGCCGGCGCGGCGGTGCTGATGCTCGTGGGCCTGCAGGGTACCGGCAAGACGGCGAGCGCAGCCAAGCTTGCGCGCCACTACAAGGCCATGGGACGTGCGCCGCTCCTGGTCGCCGCAGACGTGCGGCGCCCGGCCGCACGCGAGCAGCTGCGCGTGCTGGGCGAGCAGATCGGCGTACCGGTCTACTCGCGCAACGGCGAAGACGCCGCCGAGATCTGCGCCGAGGGCCTGGCCGCGGCGCGCGAGGCGGACCAGGGTCCCGTGATTCTCGACACGGGTGGCCGCCTGCAGATCGACGACGAGCTGATGGCCGAGCTCGAGGAGATCGCCGCGCGCACGAAGCCCGCCCACACCCTGCTCGTGTGCGACGCGATGATGGGCCGCGAAGCGGTGCACGTGGCGCAGGGATTCGCGCAGCGCCTGGCACTCGGCGGCCTGGTCATGACCAAGCTCGACGGCGATGCGCGAGGAGGAGCCGCGCTCGCGATCCGTGCCGCAACCGGCGTGCCGATTCGCTTCATCACCACCGGCGAGGGTACCGACCGCCTCGAGCCGTTCCGGCCCGAGGGACTGGCGTCGCGCATCCTGGGCATGGGCGACGTGGTCGGGCTGATGCAGGAGTTCGAGCAGGTCGTGGACGAGGAGCAGGCCGAGGCCGAGGCCGAACGTCTGCTGAAGGGCCAGTTCGGCCTGGACGACTTCCTATCGCAGCTCCGCACCATCCAGAAGATGGGGCCGCTGAAGGACCTGGTCGCCAAGTTGCCCGGGGCGGGCGACCTGATGCCCGAGGGCGTGCAGGTCGACGACAAGGAGCTGCGCAAGATCGAGGCGATGATCCTGTCGATGACGCCCCAGGAGCGCAAGCGTCCCGAGATCATCGACGACTCGCGGCGCGCGCGCATTTCGCGCGGCTCGGGCACCTCGCCCGAAGACCTGGGCCAGATGTTGGAGCGCTTCTCGGGCATGCGAAAGATGATGAGCCAGCTCGGCCAGGGCGGCGGCCTGCTGAGCAAGCTCCCGGGGCTCGGCGGAGGAGCCGGTCCCGGCGCGCTCGACCCCGCGCAGTTGGCCGGTCTCGGCGGCGCTGCGCCGAACCGCGCGGCCGCGCGTGCCATGAAGGCCGACGCGCGCCGCAACAAGCGCAAGCAGCAGCGCAAGCACAAGCGCCGCGGAAAGCGCCGCTAGCGCGCAGCTCCGCAGCGCAGCGCACGTTTCCTTGGACGCGCCCGGGCTCCTGGCACGCCGGTTGCTACGAGACGACCTGCCCCGCGTGTTCGAGAGCTTCGACTCCGTCGGTCTGACCCGCGCCGGGCAAGCGGCGGACGACGTGGCGGCCGGTTGACGGGGAGGCGGGCGGGCGCCTAGCTTCGCGCGGCCACCGGGGAGAACTCGTGCCGCCGCGCATCGCCATCTCGTTGTGCCTGGACGATCGCGGCCGTTGGCGGCCGGGGCGGCGCTACCAGTACGCCGACCTGGACTACGCACGGGCGCTGGACGACGCCGGCGGCGTGCCGTTCTTCGTGCCGCTACAGGGGTCGGCCGAGCAGGCGCTTGCGGCGGCGGACGGGCTGCTGTTGCCCGGCGGGGACGACCTGCTGCCACAGCAACCCTACCCGGCCGGCGTGGCCTTCGACCCGGTGCCCGATGAGCAGCTGCACTTCGACCGCGCGCTGCTGGCGGCCGCGACCGGGCGCGGCCTGCCTGTGCTCGGCATCTGCTACGGCATGCAGCTGCTGGCGCTGGAACACGGTGGGACGCTTCACTACGACATCGAGACCGACCTGCCGAAGGCGGGGCCGCACCGGCTCGGCGATCCCGAGGCGCGCCACGCCATCGCGATCGAGGCCGGGACGCGTCTCGCCGAGCTGGCCGGCGGGCGCGAAGCCCTGGTGAACAGCACGCACCACCAGGCGGTCGCTGCCCCCGGTGAGGGCCTGCGCGTCTCGGCGCGCGCGGCCGATGGCGTGGTCGAGGCGCTCGAGGCCGACAGCGAGCCGTTTCGAGTCGGCGTCCAGTGGCACCCCGAGAAGGGCACGGGCGCCCTCGACCGCGCGCTGTTCCGCGCGTTCGTCGCGGCTTGCGGGGACGCTCGACCGAGTTAAGCAGTTAAGCAGGAACGTCCCTGCGGCGCAGTCTCGCGATCGTGGCGCCCCAGGCGCCGCGCTGCGGCGGGGCGTCGAAGTAGCTCTCGACGTCGGGGTGCTCGGCCAGCAGCGCCTGCACGCGTTGGCGCTGCACGCCCCTGCCCTTGCCGTGGATCAGGCGCACCTCGCGCAGGCCCTCCTCGACGGCGACCTCCAGGTAGGCGCGCACCGCGGCGGGGATCTCGCCGGGCGGAAATCCGTGCAGGTCGAGCGCGTCGTCGAGCCCGCCCGATCGCCGGGGAGTCCGCGCGCGCGCCCGCACGTCCCGCACCAGCAGCAGCACGGGCAAGACTGCCAGCGCGAGCACGGCCACGACCAGCAGCGCCGTCACGGGGGTGCGGTCAGCCGAGCACCAGCTCCGCGATCTGGCGCAGGGCGGCCGGGTCGTGGCTGCCGAGCAGCAGGGTCCCGATCGGGCTCTCGCGCCAGGGGGCCAGCCGCTCGCGGATCCGCTCGACCGGGCCGATCAGCGCGATCTCGTCGATGAACTTGTCCGGCACCGCGGCGATCGCCTCGGCGCGCTTGCCGTCGAAGAACAGGTCCTGGATCTGCTGCGCCTCGGGCTCGTAGCCCATGCGCCCCATCAGCTCCTTGTGGAAGTTGCGCTTGCGCGAGCCCATGCCACCCACGTAGAAGCCGAGGTGCGGCTTCAGCTGGTCGATGCCCTGCTGCACGTCGTCGGTGACGTGGATCGAGACGGTCTGCGCGATCTCGAAGCCGGGCTTGGCCTTCGCGAGCGACGCGGCGTAGACCTCGGGGCGGTACGGCGAGTACCAGAGCGGCAGCCAGCCGTCCGCCACCTCGGCCGCCAACTCCACGTTCTTCGGACCTTCTGCGCCCAGGTAGATCGGCAAGTCGGCGCGCAGCGGGTGTGTGATCGGCTTGAGCGGCTTGCCCATACCCCAGGCGCCGGCGCCCTGGTAGGGCAGCGGGTAGTGCGGGCCGTCGTTCGTGACCGGGCCGGAACGGCTCAGCACCTGCTTGATCACGTCGATGTACTCGCGCGTGCGCGACACGGGCTTCGCGAACGGCTGGCCGTACCAACCCTCGACGACCTGGGGGCCAGACACACCGAGCCCCAGGATCATGCGCCCGCCCGACAGGTGGTCGAGCGTGAGCGCGGCCATCGCCGTCGCTGCCGGCGTACGCGCGGAGATCTGCACGATCGCGGTGCCGAGCTTGATGCGCGAGGTGTTCGCGCCGATCCAGGCCAGCGGCGTGAACGCGTCGGAGCCCCAGGCTTCCGCGGTCCAAACCGAGTCGTAGCCAAGCTGCTCGGCCTCGACCGCCAGCGCCACCGGGTCTGCAGGCGGCTGCGCACCCCAATACCCAAGCTGCAGCCCAAGACGCAGATCCTTCATCAATACCTCCGCGCCGCAGTATACAAGCGCGCCCGCGCCCCCGGCTTCAGGCTCCGCTTCCCACAGGAGAGCGACGAAAGTCGCTCTCCGTCGCGGCAAGGCGAGCCCCGCTCGCCGTTAGGCCGCCAAGACGAGTCGCGGCA
>CAXMNF010000272.1:0-3261 GCA_964194645.1 uncultured Gammaproteobacteria bacterium | reverse complement strand
GCTCCGCGGTCGATGAGGCACTCGCCCTGGCGCATCGCTTCGACGCCAAGATGGAGGAGCTTCCGGCACAGCTTGTTCTGGCGCGCACGCTGCTCCCGTCGGCCAGCCAGGAGCGCCGAGCCGACATCGACGTCGCCTTGGAGCGCGCAGCGCTGCTGATCCGCGAGACGACCGCGACCGTCTTCCAGCCGGACCTGCACGAGGTTCGCGCGGAGGCCGCACGCAGGTTCGGCGACGCAGCCTCCGCCGAACGAGAGCTCCGCGAAGCCCACCGTCTCTACACCGAGATGGGAGCGACCGGGCACGAGGAGAGGGTGGCGCGGGAACTGGCGGCGCTGTCGGGCTGAGAAGCGCAGCAGCGCCTCGCGATTGACCCCACGGTTGACCCCATGGGCGTCTCGAGCATCACTGCGCCGAAGCGGCGGGCGGCCGGAATCCCAAGGATCCCGGGCGCTTCGATTGGTAGCGGGGGTAGGATTCGAACCTACGACCTTCGGGTTATGAGCCCGACGAGCTACCGGACTGCTCCACCCCGCAGCGAGAAGGGCGCTGATGATGTGAAGGAATTGGGGGCTTGTCAAACCCGCCAGGAACGCCGCGCGGATCGGCGCGATGGCTGCCTGCGCGTGCGCCGGCAGAGTGACACGTCCGCCCCCCTGCAGGCCACTCCAACACGGCACTAATTGCTGCTCTGGAGGGGCAAATGTTGAAGCTGTCGATCCTGCTGGCCACCCTGGCCCTGTCGACCGCCGCCGTGGCGGCCGCCAGTACCTACTACCGCTACGAGACCGAGAACGGCTCGATCGCCTTCACGGACGACCGTGAGACGATCCCCGAGCGCTACCAGAAGGGCGCGCGCATGATCGTGGGGCAGAGCCTGTTCGACTACGAGCGCACGACCATCTCGGACCGCGCCGCGACCCGTCCTGAGGGAGTCCCCCATCCTGGAACGGTGGAGCTCGCGCCCGAGGAGGTAGCCGCCCTGGGAATCCCGACGATCTCGGTCGAGGTCGCCCCCGGCGTGTTCGTTGAGGTGCCCGTGGACCAGACCGGCTCCGAGGAGCCGATCAACGTGGAGCAGGGCTGGGTGCAACGCGACGGTACGCTCTATCCGTATACCGTCGTGAAGCGCGGAGACGAAGTCCTGCTGGAGACCTACGACCAGGACTTGCCGATCGAGTAAGCGGCGGGCCCGGCCTGCACAAGATCGACCCCACGGGGGCCGATACGTGCCCGATGGACGCAGCGGGAAGCCAGAGGACTGCGCTCGCGCAGCCAGCGTCCGTGGTCAGGCTCGAGCAGCCTTCGCCTCGGAGCTACACGACCGCCGTAGTGCTCTCGAGCATCTTCGGCTTCGTGGGCATCCAGCACTTCTACCTGAAGCGCTGGGGAGAAGGGCTGATCGACCTGGGCCTGACCGCGGGTTGGCTGTGGGCGATCTTCGCCGGCGAGGGGCTGTGGCTCCTGTTCTTCCTGGTGGCCGATGTTGGCCACGCGTTCGTCGTCACGATCATGCTGTTGACCGGCAGCTACAGGGACGGGGACGGCCTCCGTGTCTGCTACCCGGGCCAGCGGCTTGCCGGGCGACCCATCGAATAGGGAGACCGTAGCCATGGATGCTGTCGAAACCACGATGACTGGGAGCGTCGCTCACGCGAGCGACAAGGGCTTCGTGCCCGCGATCCTGCTGTGCTTCTTCCTGGGCGGGTTCGGCGTGCACCGCTTCTACGTCGGGAAGATCGGAACGGGCCTGCTGCAGCTGCTGACCCTTGGCGGCCTCGGTATCTGGACGCTCGTCGACTTCGTCATGCTGGTCACGGGCAATTTCTCGGACAAGGCCGGGAACCCGATCAAGGCCGGTAGCTAGACGCCCTCAGCGCTTAGCGAGCGGCTTGCCGGCGTCCCGGTAAGTCGCGAGCTCGGGCTCCAGGAACCAGCGCATCCGGCTCGGGTGGTAACGCCACACCTGTTCGTCCGCGAAGGCCGTCTCGGTCATGGACGGCAGCCGGTGCAGCTTGAAGTGCACCAGCGCGCGGGCCTCGCTCATGCCGGGCCCGAGCTCCACGCTCAGCACCTCGTAGTCCGTGAAGCGCACCGGCGCGCGCGGGTCGTGCACCAGCTTGAGAAACTCGATGCGCTGGCCCGGCGCGATGTGCGCTGCGGCCACGTCGTAGCGCCCCCAGCGCAGGTTAGCGGCGAACGACTCGGTGAGCAGGTTGAGCGAGTCGCGCTTGTTCGGCGCGTACCAGAACTTGGGCGACATATAGCCGATGACCGAGCAGCCCGAGAGCAGCAGGGCCAGCAGGCCCGCGATGATCGGCTTGGGTCGCATTGCAAGAGCCTCCACGGAACGCCGTCCGTACGCGCTGAAATTCGTGGAGGGGGGCCACGCCGTCCGCGACGTGGCATCTTCCTGAACTTCGCATGACTTCAGACAATCGGCAACGCCTGCTTATCGGCATCGACGTCGGCGGCTCGAAGACCGTCGCGGTGGTGGCACGCGCGCACGGCGAGATCCTGGCGGAGTCGCGCCTGGATGACTGGAGTGGCGGCAACTGGCGCGCCGATCTGGCGACCCTGACTGAACAGGGCAGGGCGCTGCTGCGCGAAGCGGACGTCGATCTGAAGTCGCTCGACGCGGTCGGACTGTCCCTTCCCGGCCCACTCGACGCCGAGCGCGGCCGCGTGATCGACGCCCCGAACCTGGCCGGCTGGGTGGACGTGCCAATCGTCGAGCAGCTCGGGCAGGCCTTCGGCGTGCCCGTCCACATGGAGAACGACGCCAACGCCGCCGCGCTCGCCGAGTGGCGCTTCGGGGCGGGGCGCGGCGTGCAGAGCCTGATCTACCTGACCATGAGCACGGGCCTGGGCGCCGGCCTGGTCCTGGACGGTCGCCTCTACCACGGGGCGACCTTCCAGGCCGGCGAGATCGGGCACACGCCTGTGGTCCCCGAGGGCCGGGCTTGCAACTGTGGCCTGCGCGGCTGCCTCGAGGCCTATGTGGGCGGCGCGGCGCTGGCCGAGATCATCCGCGAGGACCTGGCACGGGGCGCCCAGAGCTCGATCGCCGAACACGCGGGCGGCGACCCGGCGCGGATCAGCGCGCGCCACTGGGTCGCTGCGCTGCGCGAACAGGACGCCTACGCGCTCGCGCTCCGCGAGCAGTTCCTGGCACACCTCGCCCAGGGCGTCGCGATCCTGGTGCAGACCTTCGATCCCGAGTGCATCGCGCTGGGCACGATCGTACAGCGCAACGCCGAC
>CAXMNF010000271.1:0-2941 GCA_964194645.1 uncultured Gammaproteobacteria bacterium | reverse complement strand
GGGGACGCCCAGGGTCTGGAGGGCGGCGCGATCGAACGGGCTCAGCTCGACGCGGCTGCGCGGGCGAGTGAAGCGCTCCGCGGCGAGCGCCCTTCTGCGCTTGAGGGTCGAGACCAGCGGGCTCGCGACGTCGAAGACCGGGGGGATGGCCCGTCCTCGGACGTAAACCGGAGCGAAGCTTTGGCCCACCCTTGCGTAGATCACGCAGCTCTCCGGGCGGAGCAGCTCGTCGAGCCGATCACCAGCCAGGCGGGTGAGCGCGGCGGGGTCCGCGCAGCCCGATAGACCCTCGAGCAGCGTCTCGAACGCCTGGTCCAGGGCCCAGTGATCCCCGAAGAACGCGCGCTCGATCCGCGGGCGCAGCAGGAAGTGGAGCGGCACGAGAACCACTGCCAGCGCCAGGGAGAGCGCGATCTGGGCCGTCGTGGGCTCGATTCCTATCGGCAGGCTCACCGCCCGGGCCACGCCGGGCACGCCCGCGATCAGCCCGAACAACAGGGCGATGCCGATGATCGAGAACGACGCCGTCGAGCTGATCAGCCTGTCGATGTCGAACAGGTTGTAGCGCGCGATGGAGATGACAAGAAACAGAGGAATGAGCGCCAGTCCGGCGAGGCTCGCGACCAGCAGGGAGACGAAGCGCACGTCCAGCGCCGCCAGCAGGCCAGTGCCCAGCGGCAGGGAGATCGCCAGGTAGAGTCCGTAGAGGAACCAGCGGAGCTGACGCCGGCCGAGCGGGTCCGAGCGCCGGTAGGTCCGCGTCACGATGACGAGCAGCAGTACCAACAGCACCAGCGCACCCACGGCCATGCCCCACGTCCCGACGCCGCGTGAGAAGGGCAGCTCGTAGAAGCGGCTCGCGTCGAGCGGGCCCAGCAGGGCGAAAGCCAGGGGTCCACGGCGAGCCAGGAGGCTCTCCGGCGGCTTGCCATGCGGGAACATCAACGCGCCCCAGACAGAGAGAGGAGCAGCCAGGGCCAGGGCCGCAACGTGCACCACGATCGACGCGTAGGTGACCACGGCGCTGCCCGCGAACGTACAAGCGAGCAGCAGCGCCACGCTCATATAAGTCTGCGCGAACACGCGGACCATCGCGGTCGTGGGCGCCCGCAAGAGCAGCATCAGCGCCGTGAACGCGAAAACCGCGGAGGCCGCCACCCGCGCCCAGTAGATCCGGAACGACCCGACCACCAGCTCCGTCTCCCGGATCTCGCCCCCGCGCTCGAACAGAACGGGGATGGTGCCGCCATCGCCGCGCCGCCGCGCAAACTGCTCGTACAGCGCGACCTGACGCCGGCCGCGCAGGTCCTGCTCCCCGACCCGCAGCAGGCGGTCGCCGATTCGCAGCCCCGAGTCCTCGCCCGGGAACGCGGGCACGAAGCTGACCAGGAACGGGTAGCCGTCCGGCTCGGGTGAAGCCGAGATCAGCACGGAGGGATAGCCGGTGTGCTGGATCGCTGCGTGAAGACTCAACCCGAAGCAGGCCAGCCAGACGGGTACGAAGAGAGCGACGAGCAACCTGTCGAGCGGACCGAGGCGTGTCACATGTTCACCGCGCAGGGCCATTCTACGCCGGTGGGCCCGCCGAGGCTCGAACCCGGGGCCGATGTTTCGTCCGTGGCGACGTGGGGGGCTATTGGAATCTCTTCAGTGAGCGAGCCGGCGCGGACGCCGCTCCGCAGACGTCCCGAGACCGGTCGTAGGGGGCGAGGACATCGACCGTGATCTTGCGGCCGGTCCCCGCTCGACTCAAGGCTGTCTTGCGTCGAGCCCGACGCTTCGCCGGAGACCGGCTGCACTAAGTAGTGGACACCTCTAGGGATTCTGACAGCACGACGGCAGGCGATTGCCCGGGTCGAGATTCACGGGCTGGTTCGCTCCGCGACCGCAGACGATGTGCCAGACTACCTCCGAGCGGAGGCAGCCATGGCACGACCCGAGAAGCTCGCCGAGGATGAGCTCCGAGACGCGCTGGGGAAACTCCCCTCCTGGTCGGTCCAGGAGCGAAAGCTGCATCGCGAGTTCCGCTTCCAGGATTTCAACGAGGCCTTCGGCTTCATGACGCGTGCAGCTCTGGTCGCGGAGTCCATGGGGCACCACCCCGAGTGGTTCAATGTCTGGAACCGAGTGGTGGTCGAGCTGTCGACCCACGACGCGGACGGGATCACCTCGCTGGACGTCGAACTCGCCCAGAAATTGAACGCAATCGCCGACTGAGAGACTCGATCAGCGCGCGTGGGAAGGCGGCGAGACTGCGCCGGAGGCCGGTGGGCCCTTCCGGCGCAGGTCCCCGTAGTTCAGGATAGGCGCCTCGAGGACGACGACCAGGTCGTCAGCACGCCGCAGTTACGATAGAGCCTGGGTCACGCGGGGCCAGACCTCGTGTGCCATGAGTTCCAATGAGCGACGCGCGAGCGCGGGCTCGACCCAATCGTGGCCTGTGTAGAGAAGCGTGCCGAAGGGCCCGACCTCGCGGCGGAGGGCGAGGATCTGCTCGGCAACGCTCTCGGGGGTTCCCGCGATTACGAGTCGCTCGAGCGTGCGTTTGCGCGTGAGCTCGGAGTCCGGCTGCTCGGGGCGATCGCGAAGCACACCGAGGCCTCCGAATGCCGCGAGTTTGGTCATCATGACTCGGAAGTAGAAGCCGTGAGCGCCGTCCTCTTGGTGGGCATAGCGAACCGCGGTATCCATGTCGTCGGCCACGAAGATGCTACGCGCGAGTCTCCATCCGGCTGGGTCGGGTGAGAGCCCGGCCGAGTGCCTCCCTCCGACATAGCTCTGAAGATGGGACTTCACGACCTGAGCGCCGACGTACGTGGCTGAAATTCCGCTCCAACCTCGACCCCCTGCCTGGGACGGGCCGGCCGAGTCGGGTCGGATGGACGTGATGACCACAGGAGGATGCGGCTGCTGCATCGGCTTGATCACGATGCCCAGCCCG
>CAXMNF010000270.1:0-4985 GCA_964194645.1 uncultured Gammaproteobacteria bacterium | reverse complement strand
CGGCGCCGGCTCGGGCAGGTGCCCGACCCGCTGCGGATCATGGCGCTGAACCCCGCGGTGATGTTCGCCAGCGGCGGCTTCGAGATGGCGATGGGAAGGGCCACGAGTCTCGACCAGGGCCTGAAGGACCTGGCGACCCTGAAGGTTTCGACCTTGATCGGCTGCGTGTTCTGAATCGACATCGGCTCTGCCGTCGGCAGGGCGAACGGACTCGACGAACGCAAGCTCATGGAGCTGGCGGATTACGCTGAGAGCAGCGCGTTCAGCGAGCTGGAGAAGCGCGTGTTGGACTACGCGGTGGCGCTCTCGCAGACGCCGGCTGATGTGAGCGACGAACTCGTGGCGAGCCTGCGCAAGGAGTTGGACGACAAGCAGCTCGTAGAGCTGACCGCGACGATCGCCTGGGAGAACTTCCGCGCGCGCTTCAACCGCGGCTTCGACGTAACGGCGCAGGGCTTCGCCGAGGGCGCGTTCTGCCCGCTCCCCGAGCGCCCCTAGCGGCTCGATCGTAGTATGCTGTCTCACTCGCGCAGCAGCCTGCGCGACTCCGTTCGCCAGTTCAAGGGAGAGAACCATGGCTGATCCCGTTGCATCCGCATCGCTCCAGCTGAGATCCGAAGTCCGGAGCGACTCAACGCTCGAGCTCTCGCTCGCCGAAGCTCCAGTCCCCGAGCCCGGCGAGGACGAGGTGCTCGTGCGGATCGAAGCATCACCGATCAACCCGTCGGACCTGGGCCTGTTGTTCGGCCCCGCCGACATGAGCACGGCGAAGCAGAGCGGGACCGCGAAACGGCCCGTGGTGACGGCCGACATCCCCGAGAAGTTCTTGAAGGCCGTCGCCGCGCGCATCGATCAGTCGCTGCCCGTCGGAAACGAGGGCGCGGGCGTCGTCGTGAAGGCCGGCGCCTCGCCGGCGGCGCAGGCGCTGCTGGGGAAGACGGTCGGGGCCGTTGGCGGCGCAATGTACTCACAGTATCGCTGCGTCAAGGTCGTCATGTGCCTTGCGCTGCCCGAAGGCACAGCGCCGGCCGAGGGCGCCTCGTGCTTCGTGAATCCGCTCACTGCGCTGGGCATGGTCGAGACGATGCGGCTCGAGGGGCACAAGGCCCTCGTGCATACCGCAGCGTCCTCCAACCTGGGCCAGATGCTGCAGAAGCTCTGCCTCGAGGAGGGCGTCGAATTGGTCAACATCGTGCGCAAGCCGGAGCATGTTGCAACGCTGAAGGGCCTGGGCGCCAAGTACGTGTGCAACTCGAGCGAGGATGGATTCAAGGACGACCTGACCGCCGCGCTGGTCGAGACCGGTGCCACGCTCGCGTTCGACGCAACTGGTGGCGGACGGCTCGCCAGCCAGATCCTCACGTGCATGGAGGCCGCCGTGAACAAGACGGCCGCGGAATACAGCCGCTACGGCTCCGCGACTCACAAGCAGGTCTACATCTACGGCGGACTGGAGCGATCGCCGACTCAGCTCGACCGCACGTTCGGCATGGCCTGGGGCGTTGGCGGGTGGTTGCTGACGCCGTTTCTGCAGAAGGTCGGCTTCGAAGCGGGGAACAAGCTCCGAGAGCGAGTCGCAGCCGGGATCAAGACCACCTTCGCCAGTAGCTATGCAAGGCAGGTGTCGCTCGCGGGCGCGCTCCAGCTGGACGCGATCGCCGCGTACGGAAGGCAGGCCACGGGCGAAAAGTACCTGATCAACCCCAACCAGGACCTCTGACGGTTCGAGATAGGAGAGCCTCCCGATGAGCGACCAGACCCGCGAGAGCGGCTGCTTGTGCGGCGCCGTCCAGCTCGAGATCGCTGGCGATCCGAGTGTGATGGCCTTCTGTCACTGCGAGACGTGCCGTGGCTGGCTCGGGGCGCCGGTCCACGCGGCGTCGCTGTGGCCGACCCCGAACGTGCGCGTGCTAAAGGGCGAGGACAAGCTCCGGCTCTTCAAGAAGACGGAAGCGAGCCATCGCCAGTTCTGCAGCGATTGCGGAGCGGCGGTGCTCGTCGTTCACCCGTCGATCGGGCTCACCGACGTACCGGCCGGCTCGATCCGCGGCCTCGAGTACGAGCCGACGCTGCACGTGCACTACGGCGAGAAGGTCCTAGCGATCCGCGACGGCCTGCCGAAGTACAAGGACTTCCCGAAGGACTTCGGCGGCTCGGGCGACACGCTTCCCGAGTAGTCCTCCTCCGCTGCAGACGCCTAGCTGAGCCCCATGTGCTGCAGTTCGATTGGACACTGCCCGCGCGCGAGCTTGGCGGCGCGCTCCACGAGCTGGGCCTCCATGGTCTCGCGGCCGATCATGATCACGAAGTCCTCGTTGCGGATGCCGTCGAGGGCGAACTGTGCGAGCGCGTCCAGATCCTGCACTGGCAGGTCGAACCCCGCCTTCTTCGCGCCTGCCATGAAGTCCTCGAAGGTGGTTTCCTTCTCGACCGCGACCTCCTTGGAGCGGGCCAGCTCCTTGGGTCGGTTGCGCTTGGTCGTCCAGATTCCCGTGTTCAGCATGCCACCTGACGGATAGAAGATCGCCGCTCGGAGCCGCGTGCCTCGACCCACGAGCTGCGCGGCGAGGCACTCCGTCATGATCGATACCGCAGCCTTGCTGGAGGCGTAGACCACCTGCTGGGCGAGCGGCGAGATGCCACCGTCGCCCGAAGAGGTGTTCATGACCAGGCCCTCCTGGCCGGACGCGATCATGCGAGGCACGAAGGCCTGCACCCCGTGCGCGACCCCGTGCACGTTCACACCGTGCACCCATTGGAAATCGCTGGGCTCCGTCTCCCACAGGTCGAGGTTCGGCGCCGCCACGCCGGCGTTGTTGCACAGAATGTGGCAGGCGCCGTAGCTGTCGAAGACGCGCGCGGCGAGGGCCTGCACAGAAGCGGGATCGGACACGTCGGTCACCACGCCCAGCACGTCTCCGCCGATCTTGTCGGTGGCGGCCTTTAGCGCGCCCTCCTCGATGTCGGCGATCACGACCTTCATGCCCTCGCCGACGAACGCCTTGGCGAGCGCATGCCCGATGCCGCTGGCGCCTCCCGTCACAACGGCAATGCGATCCCGGAACTGCTTCATGGCCCCTCTCCTCTTCGAAGTCGCTGCCAGCCGGATCCCCGAGCTGGCAGCGCAGTGTGACACGACGCCAGCCGAGCCGGGGTGGACGGGCCCGGGCGAACTACCGGCGAGGGGAAGCGGACGGCTGTCGCTTAGCGTCGTGCCGCGCGCGAGCGGAGCCGACGCCGAGGAGCGGGCAGCGCTTCGCGGAGGTCGGGGTGTCGCAACGGCTCGAGACTCTACTTGCCCTGCTTGGCGAGCTTCTTGGCCTTCTTTTCCTTCGCCGTGAGCTTGGGCTTGTTCGTCTTCGCCGTACGCTTCTTGTTCTTGTCCTTGGACATGGCTCAAGAATAACTCGCCAACCGGCCGGCGTCGCGGGGGCCTGGCGTGATTCCAATCCAGATGCTCGCGCGCTAGGATCTCGCCCGAGTAGAACCCAGGGGGACCCGACTTGAGCAAGCCCAGAGTCGACCCACGCTGACCGCTTCGCGGCCCAACCGCTCCGGACGCCGGCGCGAGTTCTAGCCCCGGACGTGCAGCTCCTCGACTGGGCAATCGTGCTGGCGTTCGTGGCCTACGCGACGAGCGTCGGCTTCCGGGCGCGGCGGCGCGCGTCGCGTGGTCTCGAGGAGTACTTCCTGGCGGGGCGCGAGTTGCGCGGCTGGCAGGCGGGGCTCAGCATGGCGGCCTCGCAATCGGCCGCCGACACACCGCTGCTGGTCACCGGGCTGGTCGCCACAGCGGGCGTCTTCGGCCTGTGGCGGCTCTGGATCTACGCGCTGGCCTTCCTGCTGATGGGCTTCGTGCTGGCCGGACCCTGGCGGCGCGCGCGCGTGCTGACCGATGCCGAGCTCGCCGAACTTCGCTACGGCGGGCGTGCCGCCACCTGGCTGCGCGGCCTGAAGGCGATCTACCTGGGCACGATCTTCAACTGCACCGTGCTGGCGATGGTGCTATGGGCCACCAAGGAGGTGGTCGAGCCATTCTTCCTGTGGGAGCAGTGGCTGCCGGACTGGCTGTTCGGATCCGTGCAGTACCTGGTCGAAGCGGTTGGGGTGCCGTTCGCGCGGGCGAGCGCCGACGCGGCGGACGTCTGGGTGCGCTCCACCCGCAACCTGATCTCGCTCGGCGCGATCGTCGGGGTGACCTGGCTCTACTCCGCCACGGGCGGGCTCCGCTCCGTGGTGCGCACCGACGTCGTGCAGCTCGCGGTTATGGCCGTCGGTACGGCCGGCTACGCGGCGGTAGTGCTCTACGAGGTGGGTGGGATGTCGGCGCTGATCGAGTCTCTACACGACGTCCCCGGTCTGGACCTCTCGACGCAAGAGCTGCTCGCCTTCACGCCCGATCTGGCGCGCGACGCCGGGGCCATGGTACTGGCCGTGCTCGGACTGCAATGGCTGGTGCAGATGAACGCCGACGGCACCGGGTACCTGGCCCAGCGTTCGATGGCGTGCCGGACTGATCGAGACGCGACACAGGCGGCGCTGGTCTTCACGGGCGCCCAGATCGTGGTGCGGAGTCTGCTCTGGCTGCCGATCGCGCTCGGGCTGCTGGTGATCTTCCCGATCGACCCGTCGCAAGCTGGCAGCCTGGCCGCGCAGCGCGAGGCGAGCTTCGTGCGCGGCATGGCGGAGCTCCTGCCCTTGGGCCTGCGCGGCCTGATGCTGACCGCCATGCTCGCGGCGCTCGCGTCGACGATCGACACGCACTTGAACTGGGGCGCCTCGTATTGGACGCACGATCTGTACGGGAGTATCTGGCGCGAGCGCGTGCGCGGCCGGCCGGCGACGCCGGCGACGCTCGTGCGCGTGGCGCGCATCAGCAGCCTGGCGATCCTGTTGCTGGGGCTCGCGATCCTGACTCAGCTCTCCTCGATTCAAGTGGCCTGGCACGCGAGCTTGCTGCTCGGCGCGGGTCTGGGCGTCGTGCT
>CAXMNF010000269.1:0-4477 GCA_964194645.1 uncultured Gammaproteobacteria bacterium | reverse complement strand
GGCATTCGCCTGTGGCCTGGCCGGCGCGCTGCTGGTGCCGGTCAACACCTTCGCGACCCCGGCCGAGCTCGACTACATCCTGCGCCACAGCGATGCCGAGCTGCTGCTCCTGCAGCGAACGCTTGCGAGCCACGCATATCTTGACGACCTGCTCGCCCGCCACCCCGAGTTGGCGCGCGGAGAGCCGGGCCGGGCGCGCTGCCCCGACCTGCCGCGGCTGCGCGCGCTGTACACGTTGGGGCTCGATGCGCGGCTCGGCGCAGCCGGAACCTGGGACGAGCTGCTTGCCTCGGGAAAGGACGTGCCCGAGGCCCTGGTCTCGGCCGGTGCGGACGAGGTCAGGCCCTCGGACGACGCGCTGATCATCTACACCTCGGGGACCACGGCGCACCCCAAGGGCATCTTGCACCTGCAGCGCGCACCGGTGGTGCAGAGCTGGCGCTTCGCCGAGTACATGGACCTGGTCCCGGGCGAGCGCGTGCTGACCGCGCAGCCGTTCTTCTGGACCGCGGGCATCGCCATGTCGCTCGGCGCCACGCTCGCGGCCGGAGGCTGCCTGGTGCTCCAGGAGATCTTCGAGCCGGGCGCAGTGCTCGACCTGGTCGAGACCGAGCAGATCACCGTGCTGCACGCCTGGCCGCACCAGGAGAAGGCGCTGGCCGAGCACCCCTCGATCCAGAGCCGCGACCTGTCGCGGCTTGCCAAGCTGGAGCCCAGCTCACCGCTCGCGGCGCTTGCTGGTGTGACGGACGACGCGTGGAGCATGCACGCGTCCTACGGGCTCTCCGAGACGTTTACATTGGTCTCCGCTCTGCCGGCGCGCACGCCGGCTGAGCAGCGCTTGGGAAACAATGGCCGGCCGCTCCCCGGCATGAGCATCCGGATCGTCGATCCCGAGACCGGTGCAGCGCTACCACCCGAGGCCGAGGGCGAGATCGCGGTCAAGGGCGCGTCCTTGATGCGCGGCTACTACAAGGTCGACCCGGAGATGTATCTGGATGCGGACGGCTTCTTCCGCACGCAAGACGGCGGCTGGCTCGACAAGGACGGCTTGCTGCACTGGACCGGGCGGCTCTCGAACCTGGTCAAGACCGGCGGCGCGAACGTGTCGCCGCTGGAGGTCGAGGGCGCGCTCACCAAGTACCCCGGCCTGCGCGCCGGCCTGGCCGTAGGCGTGCCACACCCGACCTTGGGCGAAGCGCTGGTGCTCTGCGCCGTACCCACCCCCGGCGCCAGTCTCGACCCGGACGCGATCCGCGCCTTTCTGCGCGAGCGCCTGGCGGTGTACAAGGTGCCGCGCTGCGTGCTGCTGTTCGGCGAGGGCGAGCTTTCCTTCACCGGCAACCAGAAGATCCAGACCGGTCCGCTGCGCGAGGCCGCGCTCGCGCGCCTGTGCGAGCAGAAGGTCGAGATCGACGGCGCTGTGTACGGGGACGCTGTGTACGGGGACGGGGCCGGCTGATGGCGCTCCCGGGCTCGATGCGCGCGGCGGTCTACAAGCAGCCGCGGGTGCTCGCGATCGAAGAGCGGCCGCTGCCGGAGATCGGTCCGGACGAGGTGCTGCTGCAGGTGAGCCACTGCGGTGTGTGCGGCACCGACCTGCACCTGGTGCTGGAAGGAATGGGCGCCCCCGGCTCCATCGGCGGCCACGAGTTCTCGGGCAAGATCGTCGCCGTCGGGCCCGAGGTGCGCGACTGGCGGGTGGGGGACGCGGTGGTGGGGGGGGCCTCCGGGGGCTGCGGGCGCTGTGTCTACTGCCGCGCACGCCGCCCGTCGCTCTGCTCGGAGCGCAGCGCCTACGACCCGGGGTTCCAGGGGGCGTTCGCGGATTACAAGAAAATGCGCGCCTCCGAGCTGCTGCGCGTTCCCGAAGGCGTCTCGCTGCGCGAAGCCGCGCTGGCGGAGCCGCTGGCGGTAGCTCTGCACGCGCTCACGATCGGGCGCGTCGAGCCGGGCCAGCGCGTGCTGGTGACCGGCGCCGGCCCGCTCGGTCTGCTCGTCGTTGCAGCGCTGCGCGCTCGCGGCGTGGACGACCTGGTAGTGAGCGAGCCGTCCGAGCTGCGCCGCGAGCGGGCCGGCCGCCTGGGCGCGACGGCGCTCGGAAAGCCCGAGGAGCTCGAGGCCCCGCCGATGCCCTTCACGGTGGTCGAGCGGCCCTTCGACGTGGCCTTCGAGTGTTCCGGCAACCCGCACGCCACGGAAGCCGCCCTGGCCCAACTGGCCCCGGCGGGCACGCTCGTGATCGTGGGAACCGGCATGCGCCGGCCGCGCCTCGACCACAACCGCATCCTGATGAACGAGCTGGTCGTGACCGGGGCATACTGCTACGACGCAGACGGCTTCCGCGACGCGCTGGCGCTGCTCGAATCGGGTGGCTTGAAAACGGAGCTGCTGATCGAGCCCGACGACGTGCCGCTCGACGGGCTCTTCGAGGCACTCTGCCAGCTCGAGCGTCAAGAGCGGGCCGGCAAGGTGATGATCGTGCCCGGCCCGCAGATGGAGGACTGAATGGACAAGCGCGAGATCCCACGATTCAACCACGTCGCCCTGTCGCTCCCCGCGGAAACGCTCGACGAGGTCGGCCGCGCCAAGCTGCTCGACTTCTACGGCGACGTGTTCGGCTGGAGCGAGATGCCGACCATGACGAAGGACCGCGAGCTGCTCGTGCTGCGCTGCTACAGCAACGAGCAGTTCGTGTACCTGCACGCCAGCGACGCGCCGATGCGCTGCGGCGACATGGAGCACTGGGGCATGTCAGTCTCCACGCCGGCCGAGCTCGACACCATGTACGAGCGCGCCTGCAAGCGCCGCGACGCCGACCCCGAGGTCGAAGTGGTCGAGCGCAAGACCGACGACTTCAAGGTGGTGAAGCTGACGAGCTTCTACGTGCGCTACCGGCTGCCGCTCTGGATCGAGCTGCAGTGCTTCGAGTGGGCGCCGGGGGCGGGCCCGGAGCGCACCGCCTAGAGGCAGAGCGCTCCGCCATCCAGCACCAGGGTGTGGCCCGTCATGAAGCGCGCCGCCTCGCTGGCCAGGAACACGACCACACCCTTCACGTCGTCCTCGCCGCCGGCCCGTCCCAGCGGGATGGTGTGCAGGTAGGCGCGCAGGCGCTCGGGGTCGTCGCGCAGGTGCTTCATCATGTCGGTGTCGAACGGGCCCGGCGCGATGCCATTCACCCGGATCCCGTGGGGAGCGAGCTTCACGGCCATGTCGATGGTGAGCGCCACGACCGCGCCCTTGCTGGCGTTGTAGGCCACGACGTTCTGCTCTTCCTCGCGGGAGCCGCGGAACGCCGAGATCGAGCTGACCTGTACGATGCTGCCGCCGCCCTGGTCGCGCATGTGGCGCGCCACGCGCTGCGAGAGCAGCCACAGGCCGCGCACGTTCAGATCGAAGACGCGGTCCCAGCCCTCGATCGGGTAGTCGAGCGTGGCGGCCGCCCAGACCGCGGCGGCGTTGTTCACCAGCACGTCGAGCCGCCCCGTCTCGCCGAGCACCTGCTCGACCAGGCGATCCACGTCGCCGGGCTGCGAGAGGTCGGCCTGCAGCGCCTGGGCGTCGCGACCGGTGCGCTCGCGAATTTCCTCGACCACGGCCTGGCAGCTCGCAAGCTTGCGCGACGCCACGAACACGCGCGCGCCGGCTTCCGCCAGGCCGAGCGCCATCCAGCGGCCGATGCCGCGGCCACCGCCACTTACCAGCGCGGACTTGCCGCCCAGGTCGAAGAGCCCCTGAACCTGCATCGCGGCGCAGAGTATCAGGTTCGCGCCCAGGCGCGCCGCTCCGCTGAAGGCGCCCGGTGCTAGAATCCGAGACAGTGCTGTCCGGGTTTCGCGTGCTCGACCTGACCGACGAGCGGGGCTGGCTCGCCGGCAAGATCCTGGGCGACCTGGGTGCCGACGTGGTCAAGGTCGAGCCGCCGGGTGGCGATCCCGGCCGCCGGCGCGGCCCGTTCCTGGGCGGGTCCGAGGACCCTGAAGCGAGCCTGCGCTGGCTGGCCCAGAACACCAGCAAGCGCGGCGTCGTGCTCGACCTGGCCGAGGACGCGGACCGCGAGCGCTTCTTCGCACTCGCCGGCAGCGCCGACGCGCTGCTCGAGTCGTTCGCACCGGGTCACCTGGACGGACTCGGCGCGGGCCACCTTGCGCTCTCGGCGCGCTATCCGGAGTTGGTCTACTGCGCGATCACGCCCTTCGGGCAGACGGGGCCCTGGGCGTCCTACCGGGCGCACGACCTGGTCGCGGTGGCCCTGGGCGGGAACCTCGCCTGTACCGGCGATCCGGACCGGGCGCCGCTGCGCTGCAGCATGCCCACCGCGTACTACCACGCCGCGCCCGAGGCCGCGCTCGGCGTGGCGATGGCGCTCTGGGCGCGCGAGCGCGGCTTCGGCGGCCAGCTGGTCGACGTGTCGCTGCACGAGTGCCAGCTGCAGACGCTCCTTTCGCTGCCCGGCCAGTACGCGCTGCACGGGCGG
>CAXMNF010000268.1:0-24330 GCA_964194645.1 uncultured Gammaproteobacteria bacterium | reverse complement strand
GAGCGACGCGCCCATCAGGGGGTTGCCGTCGTACTCCTGGGTGAGCAGCTCGCGCGGCTCTCCGTCGCCGCCCTCGACCCAGACGCGCACACGGCGCAAGCCCATGCCGTGGTCGACGATGCGGAAGTCACGCGCGTGCCTGTCCCCCACGTAGGCCTCGGTCGTGCGGCCCTGGATCAGCGGCGCGTCGCCTTCCAGCCGCGTGAACACGAGACCCGCCGTGGCGCCGGCAAGTGCGATCACGAGAATCCAGGTGAGTTTCAAAACGCCCTCCCCCCTTCAGGCGACGCTTCGGATGCTAGCTCTCGTCCTCCGCCCGCAAGCGGGAGAGGATCGAGTAGTCCTCCAGCGTCGTGGTGTCTCCGACCGGCGCCCGGCCGGCCGCAATGTCGCGCAGCAAGCGCCGCATGATCTTTCCCGAGCGGGTCTTGGGCAGCGCATCCGTGAAGCGCACTTCGTCGGGCCGGGCGATCGCGCCGATCTCGCGAGCCACGTGGCGGCGCAGGGCGTCGCGCAGCTCTTCACCGGCCTCGTGGTCGCCCTCCAGGCTCACGAAGCCCACGACGCCCGTGCCCTTGATCTCGTCCGGGCGGCCCACCACCGCGGCCTCTGCCACCGCCGGGTGCGAGACCAAGGCGCTTTCGATCTCCATGGTCGAGAGGCGGTGCCCGGCGACGTTCATCACGTCGTCGACCCGGCCCATCACCCAGTAGTGGTGCTTGCGGTCGCGCCGCGCGCCGTCGCCCGCGAAGTACACACCCAGGTCCTTGAACTTGGACCAGTACTGCTCGACGTAGCGCTCGGGATCGCCGTAGATGCCGCGCAGCATGCCGGGCCAGGGGCGGTTGACCACCAGGAAGCCGCCCTTGTTCGCGCCAACCGACTCACCCTGCTCGTTCAGGATGTCGTAGGAAATGCCCGGGAAGGGGCGCGTCGCCGAGCCGGGCGTGGTGGACACGGCGCCCGGCAAGGGCGTGATCATGATGCCGCCCGTCTCGGTCTGCCAATACGTGTCGACGATCGGACAGCGGTTCTTCCCGACTACGCGCCGGTACCACATCCAGGCCTCGGGGTTGATCGGCTCGCCGACCGTGCCGAGCAGGCGCAGCGACGCGAGCGAGTACTTCTTCAGGTGCTCCGTGCCCCACTTCATGAAGCTGCGAATCGCGGTCGGCGCCGTGTACAGGATGTTGATCTTGTACTTGTCGATCAGCTGCCAGAAGCGCTCCACATCGGGGTGGTTCGGGGCGCCCTCGTACATGAAGGTAGTCGCCCCGTTCGAGAGGATCCCGTAGACCACGTAGCTATGGCCGGTGATCCAGCCGATGTCGGCCGTGCACCAGTACAGGTCCTCGTCCTTCAGGTCGAACACCCAGTTCGCGGTGACCGTGGTGTGGACCAGGTAGCCGCCGGTCGTGTGCAGGATGCCCTTGGGCTTCCCGGTGGAGCCCGAGGTGTACAGGATGAAGAGCGGATGCTCGGCGTCGAGCCGCTCGGGCTTGCAATCCTGGGAAGCGCCCGCCATCAGCTCGTGCCACCAGTGGTCGCGCCCGTGCTTCATCAGGACGTCCTGTCCGGTGCGCTGCACGACGATCACCTGCTGCACCGGGGTGTCGCCTTCCAATGCCTCGTCTACCGTCTTCTTGAGCGGCACGATCGCGCCGCGGCGCCAGCCGCCGTCCGCGGTCACCACCAGCTTCGCCTGGGCGTCGGCCGCACGGTTGCGGATCGAGTCGGCCGAGAAGCCGCCGAAGATGATCGAGTGCACCGCGCCGATTCGGGTGCAGGCCAGCATCGCGATGGCGAGCTCCGGCACCATCGGCATGTAGAGCACCACCCGGTCGCCCTGCTTGACGCCGCGCGCCTTCAGCACGTTCGCGAACTTGCACACCTCGCGGTGCAGGTCTCCGTAGGTGAGCACACGCTCGTCGCCGGGCTCGCCCTCCCAGACGATCGCGGCCTTGTTGCGCCGCCAGGCGTTCTCGCCCTCCAGGTGCCGATCGATGCAGTTGTACGAGACGTTCAGCTTGCCGCCGATGAACCACTTCGCGTAGGGAGGCTTCCAGCGCAGCACCGTCTTCCAGGGCGTGAACCAGTGGACGTGCTCCTTGGCCTGGCGCGCCCAGAAGCGCTCGAAGTTCCGATCGGCTTCGGACTGCAGCCGCTCGTAGGCGGCCTTTCCGGGGACGTTGGCCCGACGGGCGAAGCCGGGATCCGGTTTGAAGACCCGCTTCTCCTTCAGCGTCGATTCGATCGCGATCTCGTCCGCCACGGTGCTTCCTCCCACGGGACGTCCAGGCCTCCGGGGACTCTACCTCTTTCCGCTGCGCCGCTTGCGTCCGCGTCCGCCGCGTCGCCTGCCGGCCGGACGCCGGGGATCCGCGTCGGCCCCGGCCTTGGCCTCGGGCTTGGGATCAGGCTCGGGCTGCTCCTCGGGCTGCAGCGCCAGGACGACCTCGGCCGCGAAGCTCTCGGCCCACCAGGGTTTTACGGGCTTGAGCTTGGCGCACTCCGCGGCGCTCGTCGGATTTCCCCAGGCGATCTCTTCGAGCGTGACATTCGGGCAGAACACGCCGGGATCGAGCTCGAGCTCCTCGGCGCGCCGCGCGCGCCACTTCTTGAGCCGCTCCAGGCGGACCTCCGCGCGCCGGTCCAGGCGGCGCCGGCCGTTTCCGCTGCGCTTCGGCTCGGGTGCGGGGCCTTCTGGCGCCTGCAGGCCGCGCTTGATGGCGTCGATGATCTCCTTGCCCATGCGCCGGACCACCAGCTCGGTCACGCCCTTGCACTCGCCGAGCGCGCGCCTGGAGCGGGGCGGATTCTTCGCCAGGTCCAGCAAGGTGCCGTTGCCCAGCACCTTGAACGGCGGACGGTCGATCTCGCGGGCGCGCGCGTCACGCATCAGGAAGAGCTCTCGCAGCACCGCCAAGCCGCGCGGCGGGAGCTGGCGGGAGCCCTTGATGCGCATGTAGCCGTCCTTGTCGAACTCGCGCTCCGGCCAGACCCGCTCCTCGAGCGCCCGAAACTCGCCCTCCGCCCAGCTCAGGCGCTTCTTGGCGCGCAGCTCGCGCTCGAGCTTCTGGGACAGCTCAGCCAGGTAGCGCACGTCCCCCGCGGCGTACTCGAGCTGCACTGTCTTCAGCTCGCGGCGCGACCAGTCGGTGCGCTGCTGGTCCTTCGACATGTGCACGCCGAAGTGGCGCTCCGCAAGCGCGGCCAGGCCGACGGCCGGGTAGCCCAGGAGCTGCGCGGAGATCATCGTGTCGAAGATATTGTGCACGCGGAAGCCACCGTAGCGCGACAGCACGTACAGGTCGTAATCCGCTGCGTGAAAGATCTTGCGGATCCCCGGATCGGCCAGGATCGGGCGCAGCGGCTCCAGGCCATCTTTCGGCAGGTCGAGGGGATCGACCAACGCGATGCCGCCGCGGTAGCCGATCTGGACGAGGCACAGCTTCTCGAAGTAGTGGTAGAAGCTGTCGGCCTCGGTATCGACCGCAATCACGCGTTCGCGGGCCAGTCGCCGGACGAGATCGTCCAGCTCCGCCGGCTTCGTGATGAGCGCGTAATCGGCCACTTGGTACCTAGCAGAGGGTGGAATCGGGCCCCCGGAGAGTGCGCGGCCGGGGGGCCCCGCCTCGGGGGTAAGAGGCAGCAGGGACGAACGCGCCCCACGAAAGGGGCTGGATAGTAACGAGTGCTGGGGTTCCGTCCAACGAGAGTCCCAAATTGAGGTGAGCAGCCCCCGAAAGACGGGTTTATTTCCCATCGTCCCCTGCCATTGGCGCAAGTCTGGCCCGCTCTGGCCGCCGCGCGTACACTCTCGCGCCCATGCGCTGGTCCCAGGCCTTCATTCCAACCTTGCGCGAGGATCCGGCCGATGCCGAGGCGGCGAGCCACCGGCTCATGCTCCGCGCGGGCCTGGTCCGCCAGCTTTCGGCGGGTCTCTACTCCTGGCTGCCCCTTGGGCAGCGCGTGCTGCGCAAGGTGGCCGCGGTCGTGCGCGAGGAGATGGACGCGATCGGCGGGCAGGAATTCTCGTTGCCCTGCCTGCACCCGGCCGAGATCTGGAAGGAGAGCGGCCGCTGGGACTCGGTGGGACCCGAGCTGTTCCGGCTGCGCGACCGCAAGCAGGCCGAGCTCTGCCTGGCCATGACCTGCGAGGAGGTCTTCACGTCCCTCGCCCGCGACGGTCTGCGCAGCTACCGCGAGCTGCCGCAGATCTGGTACCAGATCCAGACCAAGTTCCGGGACGAGCCGCGGCCCAAGTCGGGGGTACTGCGCGGGCGCCAGTTCACCATGAAGGACTCCTACTCGTTCGACCTGGACTCCGCCGGGCTGGACCTCTCGTTCGACCAGCACGCCCAGGCGTATACGCGCATCTTCTCGCGCTGCGGCATCGAGTCCCTGCAGGTACAGGCGTCTTCCGGGGCGATGGGCGGCAGTGAGTCCGTCGAGTTCATGGCCGTCTCCGACGCTGGCGAGGACTGGGTCGTGACCTGCGCGGGCTGCGGCTACTCCGCGAACCTGGAGAAGGCGCGCTCGCTGCCGTCCGCGGTCCAGGCCCCGGCGGACGCGGCGGCGCTGGAGAAGTTCGCCACGCCGGGCATCCGCACGATCGAGCAGCTCGCCGGCTTTGCGGAGGGAGCGCCCGCCACCCAGCAGATCAAGACCCTGGTCTACGCGGTGGGCGGCGAGCTCGCGCTGTTCTGCCTGCGCGGCGATCACGAGCTCAACGAAGTGAAGGCCTGCGAGGCGGCCGGCTCGTCTGCGCTGCGCCCCGGCCAACCGGACGAGATCCGCGCCGCGCTTGGCGCGCTGCCCGGCAGCCTGGGCGCCGTGGGTGTGAGCGACCTGCCGGTCTACGTGGACGAGGCGCTGCGCGGCCGCAGCGGGATGACGACCGGGGCGAACCAGGACGACTTCCACCTGCGCCACGTCGACATCGAGCGCGATTTCGAGGCGCCACGCTGGCTGGACCTGCGCAACGTGGAGCGCGGCGAGGCCTGCGTGGATTGCGGCAAGCCGCTCGAGCTGAACAAGGCGATCGAGGTGGGGCACATCTTCAAGCTGGGCCTGCGCTACTCCGAGCCGATGCGCGCGCGCGTGCTGGGCGCCGACGGCGCGGAGACACCGCTCGTGATGGGCTCGTACGGCATCGGCCTGGACCGCATCGTCTCGGGGGCGATCGAGGCGCACCACGACGAGAACGGGATCGTCTGGCCGCGCGCGATCGCACCCTACGACGTGGTGGTCACGCCGCTCAAGATCAAGGACGCGGAGCAGATGGCGAAGGCGGAAGCGATCTACCGCGAGCTCCGCGAGGCCGGCTTCGACGCACTCTTAGACGACCGCGACGAGCGCCCGGGCGTGAAGTTCAAGGACGCGGACCTGGTCGGCGTGCCGTTCCGGATCGTGCCCGGTCCGCGGGCGCTGGCGCAGGGCAACGTCGAGCTATTCACCCGTTCGAGCGGTGAGACCCTCGAGGTGCCCCTCGACCGAATCACCGCCGAGCTTCGCGAGCGAGCATGAGCGCGCTCACCGTGCTGTCCGACGATGAGGCGCTCTTCCAGGAGACCATTCGCGCGTTCGCAAAGGCCGAGGTGGCGCCGCGGGTCGACAAGATGGAGCGCCAGGGCCACTACGCCCCCGAGCTGATCCCGATGCTCTTCGACCTGGGCGTAATGGCGATCGAGACGCCCGAGGAGTACGGCGGAGCGGGGGGCAGCTTCTTCCTGTCGGTGCTCGCCATCGAGGAGCTGTCGCGGGCCGACGCGTCGGTAGCCGTGTTGGTCGACGTGCAGAACACTCTGGTGGCGAACGCGTTGCTGCGCTGGGGCAGCGAACCCCTGAGAGAGCGCTACCTGCCGAGCATGGCGAGCGGCAAGGTGGCGGCCTACGCGCTCTCCGAGGCGTCTTCGGGCAGTGATGCGTTCGCGCTGGCCACCAAGGCGGTACCCGACGGAGACGACTTCCTGCTCACCGGGCGCAAGCTCTGGATCACGAACGCGGCCGAGGCCGAGATCTTCCTGGTCATGGCGAACGCGCAGCCGGACGCGGGCTACCGGGGCATCACCAGCTTCGTGGTCGAGCGCGGGATGGACGGCTTCAGCGTCGGCAAGAAGGAGGACAAGCTCGGCATCCGCGCGAGCTCCACCTGTGAGCTGGTCCTCGACGGCGTGCGCGTACCGCGCCAGAACGTGGTGGGCGAGGTCGGCCAGGGCTACAAGATCGCGATCGAAACGCTGAACGAGGGCCGCATCGGGATCGGCGCGCAGATGGTCGGCATCGCGCAGGGCGCGCTCGACGACGCGCTCGCCTACACGGCGGAGCGCGAGCAGTTCGGTCAGCCGATCGGCGCCTTCCAGTCCGTGCAGTTCGAACTGGCGCAGATGGCGACCGACGTCGAAGCGGCGCGCCTGCTCACCTACAACGCCGCGCGATTGAAGGACTCTCGCCAGCCTTTCCTGACCCAGGCCGCCATGGCCAAGCTCTTCGCCTCGCAGGTGGCGGAGCGCGTCACTTCCCAGGCCGTGGAGCTCTTCGGGGGCGTCGGGTACACCAAGGAGTACCCCGTGGAGAAACGCTTCCGCGACGCCAAGATCGGCAAGATCTACGAGGGCACCAGCCACATGCAGCTCCAGACGATCGCGAAGCAGCTCCAGCGGGGCTGATGACGTCCCGCGAACCGCGAGTCTGGCTGATCGACGCCTACGTGCAGATCTTCCGGGCGTACCACAGCATGCCCGAGCTCACGGCTCCGGACGGGCGGCCGGTGGGGGCGTTCCGAGGCTATGCCGCTTCGCTGCTGCGCTTCCTGGCCCGACAGGAGCCCACGCACCTGGCGGTCTGCTGGGACCACGCGATGACCAGCTTCCGCAACCGGATCTACCCGGACTACAAGCAGGGCCGCACCGAGACGCCCGACGACCTGGCGCCCCAGATTCCACTGTGTGCACGGCTCACGCGTGCGCTCGGGATCCCCTTGTTCGAGCTCGAGGACTTCGAGGCGGACGACGTGATCGCGACCTTGACTCGGCGCCTCTCGGCCGAGGGCGCGCAGGTCGCGATCGTGACCACGGACAAGGATCTCGGCGCGCTGGTCTCTCCGCACGTGAGCCTGTTCGACGCGAAGCGCGAGGCGCACCAGGGCCCGGCGGAGGTCGCGGCCAAGTTCGGCGTAGCGCCCGCGCTCGTGTCGGATTGGCTGGCGCTGGCGGGCGATGCCGTCGACAACATCCCGGGCGCGCGCGGGATCGGAGGCAAGACGGCAGCCGCGCTGCTCAGCCACTTCGGCGGCATCGACCAGATCCCGGCGGACTTCGCGGATTGGAAGGACCTGCCGCTGCGTGGCGCCGCGCGCGCGCATCGCGCTCTGGCGGAATCCTCGCGAGCGGTCGAGCTGTCGCGCCAGCTGGCGGCGCTGCGCTACGACTTGCCCCTCGAGCCGAAGCTCGCAGATCTCGAGTACCGCGGCGCCCTGCGCCCGGACCTCGAGGCGTTGCTGGAGGAGACGGGCGGGACGCAGCTCCTGGCGCGCGTGCCGCGCTTCCGCGACTGATGGCCCACGCGCTCACGGCACTGCGCCTGGCCCTGGCCTTGCCCTTCGCCTGGTGGATGAGCCAGGGCGGCAGCGCAGCTGCCAACTGGGCGGCGCTGGCCATCGCGCTGGCCATCGCGACCGACCTGGCCGACGGCCCTATCGCCCGGCGCAGCGGGCGCGCCAGTGCCGCGGGCCGCGTCTTCGACCACACCAGCGACTTCGTGTTCGTGATGGGCGGCCTGCTGGGCGGCGCGCTGCGCGGCGCCTTCCCGGTGCTGCTCCCGTTGCTGGTCGCGGTCGCCTTCGCCCAGTACGTCGTCGACTCGTACTGGCTGCACCGCGTGCGCGAGCTGCGCATGAGCCGCCTGGGCCGCTGGAACGGGATTCTCTACTTCGTGCCGCTGGTCGGCGACGTGCTGGTGCGCACCGGCCTGCTCGAAGCCCTCTACCTCGGGGCGCTGGCTCCCCTGGTCCCCTGGATCGCCTGGCTGCTGGTCGCAACCACGCTCGCGTCGATCGTGGACCGCTTGCTGGCGCTCAGCCGAACAGCTCCCGATTCGCCCGCCGCAGGAACAACAACCCGATCGCCGCGTTGAAGAAGATGAAGAAGTTGTGCATCACGATGCCGAAGGCGGTCATCTCGGCGCGGTGCTCCGGGAAGAGCTCCGTCCAGAACGTGATTGCGAGCGCGCGCATCGGCGTCGGAACCCCCGCCGCGAAGAACACCACGGGCAGGTAGCCGAGCATATTGCCGAAGCTCTCCTGCACGCCGAACAGCCGGAGGGCGAGCGTGTAGACCAGCACCGCCGCCAGGATCGCGGGCGAGCGCAGCAGCATGGTCCCCAGGTAGTGTATCGGGCGGGCCTTGCGGAAGGCCAGCAGGATCGGCCGCTCGCGCAGCGCGGAGCCCGGCAGGATCGAGCCGCGGAAATAGAGCAGCCAGACCCCGCCAAAGAGCGCCGCTCCGAGTGCGATCCAGGGCACCAGGCCGAAGCCCTCGCGCAGCCCGCCGCCGGAGATACCCCAGCCGACCAGCGCCCAGGCGAGCAGGTAGTAGAACTCGCAGAACATGATGAACAGCATCGACGAGCCGACTTCCCAGCCGGGCACGCCGTGGCGGCGGTTCAGGTAGAGCGCCATCGCGCCCTTGCCGACCTGCTCGTTCAGGATCGAAATGATGTAGGCGCTCGCGCGGATCGGCAGGACGTCGCGATACGGCACCGGCCCGTTGAACCAGTTGATCACGCGCCAGACCACGGCTGAGTCGACCGCGAAGAAGAAGAGCGAGTAGGGGATCATCAGCGCCAGCCACTGACCCCACGACACGCGCGCGAAGACGTTCAGCAGGAACGGCAGCGCTTCCTGGCCGTGTCGCTCAGCCGCTCCGCTGAGCCGGTAGTACAGGTAGCCGAAGCAGAGCAGCGCGACGAGCCAGGGAAGCGCCCGCTGCCAGCTCGGGGTCCGAGGCCGCGCCGGCTCCGCCGTCCCCGGATCGCTGCTCATCGCCCG
Organism: uncultured Gammaproteobacteria bacterium; assembly: GCA_964194645.1. Lineage (GTDB taxonomy): Bacteria > Myxococcota_A > UBA9160 > SZUA-336 > SZUA-336 > CAXMNF01. The sequence goes on along the minus strand of CAXMNF010000268.1, from coordinate 15,281 downwards.
GTCTCTGTGCCCGGGTCCCGCTCGAGCATCGCGTCGAGCGGGGTGAGTTCGATGCCGAGCGTGCGCGCCGCATCGCAGGGCAGACAGGTGTCGGCGGTGATCACCTCGACCGCGTCGGGCGAGAAGCCCGGCCCGGCCAGGCGCGTGCGCAGGCTTGCGGCCAGACGAACCAGGGCGACCGGCACGCTGCGCACCCGCAGCTCGCGGCCCAGCGCACGGGCCGTGCGCAGCAGCAGCTCCCGGTCGGGGACACTCTCGGGTCCGACCAGATCGAGCACCTGGCCGCTCGCAGTCTCGGGCTGCGCGGCGCGCAGTGCCGCGCGCGCCAGGTCGCCTACGGCGAGCGGCTGTTGCCGGTTGTGGCCACCGCCGGGCAGCCAGGCGCTACCGCTGCGCGCGTGCCGTGCCAGAGCCGCGCTGCCCTCGGTTCCGGGGCCGAGCACCAGGGGAGCGCGCAGCACCGTGAAGAGCAGGCCCGAGGCCCGCAGCAGCTCCTCGGCGTGTCCTTTGCTGCGGTAGTAGCGGTTGGCAGAGGCGGGGTCGGCGCCGACTGCGCTCACCAGTACGAGCTTGCGCACACCGGCCTTCACCGCGGCTGCGACCACGGCGCGCGTGGTCGCCACGTTCGCGTCCTCGTAGCTCGAGCCCGGGCGTTCGACGAGTACGCCCGGCAGGTGCACCAGCGCGTCGCAGCCGGCAAAGGCTTCCGCCAGTCCGTCGGGGTCGTCGTACGAAATGCGGGCCGTGCAGCAGCCCTCGGGCAGCGCCGGCAGCTGTGCCTCAGCACGTTCCGAGCGCACGCACGCGACGAACGAGTCTGCGCCGCCCTGCACGAGCAGGCAGCGGCCCACCGCGCTGTTCGCGCCGGTGATTGCGATCCGCACTAGCGGAACTTGCCTCGCGCGGCGATCGGCCAGACCGCCTCGACGTTCTCGCCACGCACCACCGTGTACTGGTCGTGCAGGTTGATGGTGGTATCGCCGTGCGAGGGCAAGAGCGCAATTCGGTCGCCGGGTGCGATGTCGAGCTCCGCTCCCTCGTCGATCAGCACGTGGCCGTGCTCTTCGGAGAGCCCCTTGCACTCGAGCGGCAGGGACGCCCCGCGCGGCATGCCGAACTCGTGAGAGAGCGCTTTCATGCCGCAGTCCGTGATCAGCATGCGGCCGCGCCGGTGGACCACAGTGGTAAGCAAGGTGAGGGCGGTCTCGAACTCGTCGCGCACGCGCGCGTAGGCGCCGTCCATGAACACGTAGGACCCCGCCTGCACCTCGGTCACGAAAGGCGCGCTGCCGGTCCAGTCGTGCGTGCCGGTGCCGCCGGCGCTCACGATCTGCGGCTCGAGACCGGCCGAGGCGAGTGCGCTGCGGTGCTCGTCGAGGCGCGCGAGCGCCTGATCGCACAGCGCGCGGCGCTTCTCGTGGTCGGGGATCAGCACCGCATGGCCCTCGTAGCCCATGATCCCCCGGTACGGGATGCCGCTGGCGCCGAGTTGCTTGGCCAGCGCCACCGTCTGTTCCGGCAGATCGCTGCCGCAGCGCTTCATGCCGATATCGACCTCGATGAGTGCGCCCAGCCCGGCGGGCGGAGAGTCGCTGGCCCGCGCCACTGCGTCGATCTGCGCGGCGTCGTCCACGGCAAAGAGCAGCTCGGGCAGCCGCGCCGCCAGCGCGAGCAGCCGCGCGACCTTCTGTGGTCCGACGATCTGGTTCGCGATCAGCACCGACGTGTCGAGGCCGGCGTCGGCGATCACCTCCGCTTCGCCGAGCTTCGCGCAGGTGATGCCGAGTGCGCCCGCCTCGAGCTGCAGGCGCGCGACCTCGGCGCATTTCGGCGTCTTGAAGTGCGGGCGCAAGCCCGCGCTCCGGCCGGCGAAGAAGCTCGCCATCTTCGCGACGTTTCGCTCGACCCGGTCCAGGTCGAGTACGAGCGCCGGGGTGTCGATGTCGGCGAGCCGCACGGGCGAATGCTAGCATGCCGCCCGTGTCCCGACGCTGGTTGTACCTCGCGGCGGCCGCGCTGCTCGCGATCGCACTGATCGGGTTGAACCGCGCGGTCAAGGGCGTTGCCCACCAGCGAGTGGCCATCAGCAACGGCATCCCCGCCGTGGTCTACGAGCCGGGTCCACAGCGCCCGTTTGCTGCGCCGCCGCCCGAAGGTGTGAAGTGGCCCGTGCTGGTGCTCGCGCACGGCTTCACGGGCAACACGGGAATGATGAGCCAGCTCGGCCGGCGCCTGGCGCGCGCTGGCTACGCGGTGATCACCTTCGACTTCGAGGGTCACGGCGAAAACCCGCACCCGTTCGGCCGCTCCGGCCGCCTGGGTCTGCGCGCGGACCTAGACGCCGTGCTCCTCTACGCGCGAACGCAGCCACACTACGACCCGGAACGGATCGCGATCGCCGGCCACTCGATGGGTGGCTTCGCCGTCGTGGACTACGCCAGTCGCGACCCGGGCGTGTCGGCCGTGATCGGCATCTCGGGCGGCGCGATTCCCAGCGGGCCGTACACCCCGCCCAACACCCTGCTGATCTTCGCGAGTGGCGATCCCGAATTCCTGCGCGACGCGTCGCGCGAAGCCGGCGCGCACTTTGCCGGCCTGGACCGCGTGGTGCTGGACCGGACCTACGGCGACGCGTCCCGCGGCACTGCAGTGCGCGTTTCCGAGGTCGAGGGCCTGGACCACATCACCATCTTGTACTCCACAGAAACTGCCCGGCGCATGGCCGAGTGGCTCGGCGCGACGCTCGGCCCCGGCGCCGCCCCCGAGGAGCTGAGCGATGGACGCGTGTTGTGGAGCGGCCTGGCGTTCCTGGCGTTCCTCGTGGTGTTCTGCGCGCTCGTCGACGCGCTGGCTCCGCTGCTGCCGCGCAGCGAGCTGCCGGTCCTGCCGCACCCCTGGCGCGCACTCGGCATGCTGCTCGCCTCGCAGGTCGGTGCCGCCTTGCTGCTCGCCGGTGTCGACACGCTCGGCTCGTCGGGACCGTTCGGCTTCGTGCCACTCGTGGTCGGAGGCGAGCTGCTCGGCTTCTACGCATTGGGTGGGCTGCTGCTCGCGCTGCCGCTCGCGCGGCGCGGCGCGCTGCCCGCGAGGGGCCTGCGAGATCTGCGTGTGTGGGCCGGCGCGGCCGCCCTCCTGGGATTTTCCTACCTGGTGCTCGGCACGATCGCGCAGCCGTTCGCCAGCTTGTGGCTCGCGCCGCACCGGCTGGGGCCGGCCGGTCTGGGCTTCGTGCTGTCCTTGCCGCTCTTCGCGGGCCTGGAGTGGTCGCTGCGCAGCGGGGACCGTACGGGGGTCTGGGCGCCGCTACTCGGCAAGCTCGCCGTACTGGTCGTGATCGCGCTGTCGGTGATGGCCGGGCTGCTGCCCTCCGTGCTCTTGCTCGCCCTCGGTGCGTTCGCGCTGATCTTCGCGCTCCTCGAACTGTTCTGCTGGCGGCTCTCCCGCGCAGCACCAAACCCCTGGATCGCAGCCCTCCTCCAGGCCCTCTGGACCGGCTGGATCACCGGCGCAATCTTCCCGGTCATAGCGGCGTAACGGCGAGCGAAGCTCGCCTTGCCGCGACGGAGAGCGACTCTCAGAAGAGTCGCTCTCCTACGGGAACGGGGGGAGCGGCCTAACGGCGAGCGGAGCTCGCCTGCCCGCGACGGAGAGCGACTGCAGGAGGAGTCACTCTCCTGCGGGAACGAGGGGAAGGGAGGGAGCCGAGGAGCAGCCGGACGCCGGCCTCCCTTCCCGCAGGAGAGCGACGAAGTCGCTCTCCGTCGCGGCAAGGCGAGCTTGCTCGCCGTTAGGCCGCCAAGGCGGCGATCAACCCTCGGGACGCAAGTCCCGAGGGTTGATCGGCTGTCCGTGGCTGAACTCGCAGGTGTTGCCCGAGGGGTCCCTCACCATCGCGAAGTAGCCGACGATCGGACCGGCGTCGATCGGACCGAGCTTGAGAATCCCCTCGTCGCGCGCCAGTGCTGCGATTCGGTCCACCTCGGCGCGCGAGCCGACGTCGAAGCCGAAGTGGTCTGTCGCGGCCGGCTCGCGCATGCGCTCGTGCGGCATGGCCAGCACTACGAGCACGAAGTCCGGGTCCTCGCGCGTGTGCGACAGCCAGACCACGCGGATGCCGTTGTCCTCGCGCTCGTGAACGGGGATCAAGCCGGCGTAGCGCTCGTAGAACGCAACTGATTGGTCGATGTCCTTGGCACGCACGGCTACGTGGGTCATGCGCGCGGGGCGCGACAGCTCGACCCGGCTGTCGCTCATCGCGCACCCTCGGGTTCTACGTCGAGCGAGCGCAGCAACGGCTCGATCGCGCCGCGTCCGTCGTGGCGCCATTCGAGCCTGGGAAGCTGCAGGGCGCCGAGCGGGCACAGGCGCGAGGCACCGCTCTGCAGGCCGATCCGCGCCAGCGCCCCGGCCGCGTCGGGCCAGCCGCCCACCGCGAGCGACGACAGGTGCGGGGCGAGTCCGGCGCACCAGCGGGCCAGTCCCTGGCTGCCGGTCACCGGTACGACCGGGACGTTGCGCAGCAAGCCGGGCGGCGGGCGAATGCTCTCCAAGCCGAGCAGCACGCCCCAGTCGGTCCCATCGCGCGACAGCCACACGCGCGTCGCCTCGCTCATGGCGTGCGTCGCGCGCAGTTCGTGCAGGGCCGCCTCCTCGCCGGGCTGCAGCCTGCCACGGGGCAGCTTGCCGCGCAGATACTCGAGCGCTTCGGCCAGCGCTTCGGCCAGAGCGCGCGCCCGCCCGCGCGGCGCGTCGTCGACCAGCACGTAGGCGGGCGACAGGCAGCCGCGCCCGTCGTAGAGCGAGACGTCGTGCGCCACCTGTTCTGCGGCGGACACCAGGTCCGCCTCGCGGCCCACGGCAGCGACCGAAATCCGGTGCCCGTAGCCGACGAAGATGCGCGCGGCTGGGACCCGGGAGCGCACCGACTCGAGCGTCTCGTCGCGGCCATAGGCGACCACGGCATCGGCCTGGTCGAGCAACTGCTCGTCCTGGCCGAGAGCGACGCACGCCCCGACGGCCGGATCGGCGTCCGTCAGCGACGCGGCGAAGAGCGCCGGCCCGTGCGAGTCCGAAGACGAGGGCCGCGCGTACACCGCCGAGCCGGCCAGCAGGGGCAGGGCGATCGCGGAGAACGCCGCCGGGGGAATCGCGCCCGCCAGCCACAGCGCGGTCAGTTCGGGCGGACGCACGTGGCCGCTGATCTCGCGACTGCGGATCGCGCGCAGGGCGTCGGCATTCCAGTGCTCGAGGCCCCGCACGATGCCCTCGTCGAGCACCTCCCGCGAGTAGAGTTCGAGCGCCTCGGCCAGGCGCCGACGCCACTGAGATTCAGGCGCGCGCCAGGCCGCGAACGCCTGATCGAGTGCGCGCACCACCCGCTCGGGATCGAGTCCACGGGCCGCATGGCGCAGTTCGGCGCCGGCGTTCACGCCGCGCCGCCGAGCAGCAGATCCGCGGCCAGCGAGCAGCCGCGCGCCTCGGCGCCCTGGATGCGGCCCAGCACCTCGAAGCCCCCGTCGCACTGACGCCCCAGGTCGGAGGTCTGCACCGCCAGGACGGAACCGGTGTTGGCCAGGTCGTAGTGCACCAGCACGCCGGGCTCGCCGGGCGGCAGGTCGGCCAGGCTGCCGGGATCGACCACGCGCGTGCGCACCCAGGGCGGCACTCGCTTCACTTGCGAAGCGCGGCCGCGCACCAGCGAGTCCTCGTAGAACTGGCTGCCGAGCTCGCACATCCCGTACTGGTTCACGATCCGTTCGCACGGCACTCCGAGTGCGTGTTCGATCGCGCCGTGCAGTTCCGCGCGGGACAGCTCGCGCGAGCGCCCCTTGAAGCCGCCGGTCTCCAGCACGCGGCTGCCGGGCGGCAGCCGCAGCCGCTCTCCCCGCGCGGCGAGCTGGTCCACCAAGTGCACGAACGCGAAGGCCGTGCCGGCCACGAGCAGCGGCTGCTGCTGGCTGCGCAGCTCCTCGCACAGGGCATCCGGCTCCCAGCCCCCGGTGTGCACCCAGAAGCGGCTGCCCGGCGCGCCGAGCTCGCGCAGCGCGCAGTCGAACATGTAGGAGAGCGACGAGTCCGGCGCCTCGCTTGCCGGCGCCGCCAAAACCGCGAAGCGCAAGCGCTCGCCCTGGCACAGGTAGGCGTCGAAGGTCGCCAGCAGCGAGGCTTCGTAGAGCGCCAGGGTGTCCAGGTGGAGCGCTCCCCGCTCAGCCGTGGTGCTCCCGCTGGTCCGGAAGACGCGCACGTCTCGTTCCGGCGCAAAGCAGGCCAGTCGCGCCTCCTTGAACGCGCCGGTTGGCACGGGCGGAATCTGCGTCCAGTCCGACACGCGTTCGGGTTGCCGGCCGAGCGCGTCGCACAGGCGCTGGTACGGCGCGTTGTGCTGGTACTGGTACGCGAACATGTCGAGCGCCAGAGCCGCGAAACGGGCGTCGTCAGGGCGCGCGTCCGGGCCCTCACCGATCAGGGAGAGGGATCTCTCGTCGAGTTCGCGTCTCACGGGGACAAGAGTCCCACGAGCAGCTCGGCAGCGCCATCGAGCTGCTCGGCTGCGATGGTGAGCGGTGGCGTGAGCGAAAGCACGTTGCCGGCGGCACCCTCCGCGACCAGCAGCCAGCCGCGCGCCAGCGCCTCGCTCACCGCCTGCGCCGCCCGCTTCGCCGACGCCAGCTCGATCCCGATCATCAAGCCGCGCCCGCGCACCTCGACCACGTCGGGCGCGTCGGCCAGCTCGCAGCGCAGCCGCTCGCGCAGCGCTTCGCCCAGCTTCGCCGAGCGCTGCGGTAGCTCTTCGCGTTCCAGGCACTCGAGCACGCGCAGCGCGAGCGCGCAGCCGAGCGGATTGCCCAGGTGCGTGCTGGTGTGCAGCGCCTCGCCCCGGCTAGCACCCCAGCGTTCCATCACGGCCGCGCGGCCTGCGCAGGCAGAGATCGGGAAGCCCCCGCCCAGCCCCTTGCCGAGCGCGACCACGTCGGGCAGTACGCCGTCCTCCTGGCAGGCCAGCCAGCCACCGCAGCGACCCAGTCCGGTGTAGACCTCGTCCGCCACCAGCAGCACGTCGTGCCGGTCGGCCAGCGCGCGCAGCTCGGCGAGGAACCCGGGCGGAACCACGCGCACGCCGCCGCGCCCCTGCACCGGCTCGATCAGGATCGCTCCCGCCTCGCCTTCGCGCAGGGCCCGCTGTACCGCGTCGAGGTCGCCCCAGGGCAGGAAGCGGGTGCGCCCCGCCAGGCGCTCTCGGAAGGGCGCGCGAAACTCCTCGCGGTGGGTGGCGTCGAGTGCTCCCAGTCCGAGCCCGTGATAGGCGCCTTCGAAGGCGATCACGCCGGCGCGCCCGGTAACCCGCAGGGCCGTCTTCAGCGCCGACTCGACCGCGTCGGAGCCAGAGGCCGACAGGATCGCCCAGCCCAGGTCCCCCGGGAGCAGCCGGTCCAGCGCCTCGAGCAGCTCGACCTTGAGCCGCGCGGGGTACAGGTCGCCGTGTGCCTGCAACAGCTCGCCGGCCTGCTGCGCCGCGATCTGCGCCAGCTCTGCGGGGGCGTGCCCCAGGCATGCGGTCCCGAAGCCGGCCAGCAGGTCCACGAAGCGGTTGCCGTCGACGTCGTACAGGTTCGCGCCCGAGCCCCGCTCCCAGAACAACAGCGGACCTGAGAAGCAGGACACCTCCGGGCACTCCACGGAGGCCAGCCGGCCGGCCAGCTCGCGCGAGCGCGGTCCCGGAATCTCGCTGCGGATCTCGGGCAACGCGCCCGCCATGGCATGCACCTACTTGAGCAGCGCTTGCACGGCCTTGAACTGCGGGTGGTCTGCGCTCGCCAGACATTCGAGCACGATCCCCTCTACGCTGCCGGGGATCGCGCCGGAGCCGATCAGCTTGGCGTAGCCCTGCTCGTGCTCGAGCTCGCGCCGCGACGACAGGGCATCCGCGGCCAGGTGCACCGCGAAGCCGTGCCGCAGCAGGTCGTGGGTCGTCTGGTTGATGCACGCGTGCGTTTCGATACCGACCACGATCGCCTGCCGGCGCCCGAGGCCGAGCAGTGCTTCGAGCAAGCCCGGGGCGCCGAGCGCCGATATGCTGCGCTTCTCGAAGCGCGGCGCCGAACCCAGCACTCGAAGCACTTCGGGCGCCGTCGCGCCCAACCCCTTGGGGTACTGCTCGGTGTAGAGCACCGGCAGGTCGAGCAGTCGAGCGGCCTGGATCATCACCCGCGCTCGTGCGCTCGTGCGCTCCCACTCCCAGAGCGCTGCCCGGTAGCCCTCCTGGAGATCGATCACCAGGAGGAAGGCCTGCTGCGGGTCGACGAGCCGGGGGTGCATCTCGGGTGCACCTTACGCGCAAGCCCGTCGGCCCTCAAGGGTGCGGGGCGATGCGCCGATCAGGCAGGCGAAGGAGTCGTGCATGCGCGCCCTCGGCATCGCCCTTGCGGTCCTGGCCATGTCGCTGACCAGCGGTGGCGTCGCCTACCAGACCAGCGCCGACGTCTCGTCTGCGGACGGCGCGGACCAGAGCGCCGCCCTGGACGAAGGCCAGTGCCGGGTCGAGGAGCCGACCCTCGCGGTTCTCCAGCTGCCGCAACTCGTCGAGCGCCGGGCGGCAGCCGTCCGGCCGCTGAGCGGCGCCGGGTACAACTACCTGTCAGAGGACAGCTGGCACCCCGGGCGGGGGGTCGCCCCGCCGCCTGCCGCAGCGCGACGCTAGCGATCGTCCAGCCCGCGTCGCAGCGCGCGCCACAGCCACAGGTGCGCGCAGAGCCAGAGCAGCCAGACGCCGTGCGGCGCCAGCTCCGGAACGGCGCGCAGCGGCGCAGCAGCGAGCAGCGCCGCTCCGGCTAGCCAGAGCGACAGCCGCTGGTACTCGAGCCAGGAGAGCGGCGGGCGCGACAGCGCGGCACCGGGCAGCGCGATCGCGAGCTGGCCGAGACACAGGCCGACAAGCGCCGGCTCGCCGAGCCAGGCAAGCGCGCCGAGCGCCCCGAGCAGCGCGCCCACGCGTCCGGCGCGGCGCGCACCCAGGATGCGCCGCATGGCGAGGGGCTCGCCGCGCAGGACGCCTGCGAACAACCCGGGAATTTCTTCGACCTGAAGGAAGACGCGTCGCATGCGCAGCTGATCTCCGGACTTTCGGCCGCGCAGTGTAGCGCCTACGTTCTCGCAGGGGTTCGATCGCCATGGAAGAACACGTCGACGTCCTGATCGCCGGTGGGGGCGTGATCGGCTCCGCGATCGCGTGCTCGCTGGTCGAGCGCGGCATTCGCGAGGTTGTCGTGGTGGATCTGGACCTGCACGGACGGTACGCCTCGTCGGAGCTCAATGCCGGAGGCGTGCGTGCGACCTGGTGGCAGGAGGTGAACATCGCGGCGTGCCGCGACACGATCGCGTACTTCGAGGCGCACGCCGAGGCGTTCTCGTTGCGCCAGTCCGGCTACTTGTGGCTCTACGACGACGCCGAACGCTTCGCAAGCGCCCTGGATCACATCGCCCTCCAGGAACGTCTGGGTCTGTCGGTGGAGCAGCTCGATGCGCGCCAGGTGCAGGCGCGCTTCCCCCTGCTCGACCGCGCGATGCACGAGATCTGCGGCGCAACCTTTTCGGCGCGCGACGGCCTGGTGAACCCCAACGCGATCCGGCGCCACTATCGCGAGCGCGCCGAAGCAGGTGGCGCGCGCTTTCTGAACCGGCACTACATCGAGGGCGTCGAGACCAGCGAGCGCGCACCGGGTCTGCGCAGTGTCGGGTTGGTGCACGTGGCCGAGGTGGCCAAGGGCGACCCCGCCGACGAGAGCCGCACGATCGAGCGGATCCTGACCCGTCACCACATCCCGCCCGAGGTGGCGCGCGACTACCCGTCGATCCGCCCGGACACCGTCGTGAACGCACTCGGCGCCTGGAGTCCGATCCTCTCCTCGAAGCTTGGCGTGCGCGACTTCGCGGTGCCGGTGCGCCGGCAGATCGCGATGGTCGACGTGCAGGCGCGCGATCGGCCCGCGAACCTCGCGCTCGAGTCGTGCGGCATGATCGTCGACGCATCGAACCTGTACTTCCATCCGGAGGGGCCCTACGTGCTGGCGGGTTACTCGCCGCCGGCCGACCCCTCCGGGTACGACTTCAGCTACGACGGCGATACGTTCTTTGAGGAGCAGATCTGGCCGCGCCTCGCGCACCGCTCGAGCTGCTTCGAGCGCTGCGGGCACGTGCGCGGCTGGGCGGGCCTCTACTCGGTCACGCCGGATTGCAGCGGCATCGTGGGTCGCGTGCCCGGCTTTGCAAACCTGGTCGAGGCGCACAGCTTCACCGGCCGCGGCGTCATGCAGTCCTACGCCGTGGGCCGCGGCGTCGCCGAGCTGATCGCAACCAATCGCTACGAAGCCCTGGACTTCGCCCCCCTGGCCGGCACCCGCTTCACCGCCGCCCCCGACTCCTGGATCCGCGAAGATCTACACATCTAGCGGCGACCGAAGCTCGGGCGCCAAGCCGCTCCCCCCGTTCCCGTAGGAGAGCGACTCTTCCTGGAGTCGCTCTCCGTCGCGGCAAGGCGAGCTTGGCTCGCCGTTAGGCCGCTTGTCGAGCTAGTTACGAGAGCTCGGCGAGGACGGCGGCTTCTAGATCGCTGAGTTCCATGCGGTAGGTGCGGTCTAGCGCTGCGCCGACGTTGCGGGAGCGGGCCACGCGCCGGCACAGGTCGCGCAGCTTGCGCATGCCGTGGCGCCGCACCAGATGTTCGACCGTCGCGTAGGACTGCAAGTAGGCGAGCGACGCCGAGTCTCCGCCCAGGTGCGCGAAGCTGCGAGTACCCAGCGCCTGGAGTGGAATCCAGCCGCCCTGCGCGACCGCGCCGGACAGATAGGCGTGCTCCCCGAGCGTCAGGTGGCGCTTTCCGGCGGCGAGCGCGTCGAAGTATTCCGCCAGTCCCTCGTTCAGCCAGGCCGGGAACGCGTCGACAGACACCGAATGCAGCGCAGCGTGCGTGTACTCGTGGTGCAGAGTGCGCAGCAGGCGCTCGTCGATCCGCGGGGCGCCGCGTACGTGGATCGAGCCGTCGAAGAAGCCGGCGGCGCGAAAGCCGAACAGCCCGCCGAACTGCTCGTCGAAGGCTGCCGAGTCGTAGATCACAACCGCGATCCGGGCGCGCGGTCGGACCGCGATGGCGTCGCCGCCCCGCCGGTAGGCGGCCTCGAGCACCTCGAGCACGCCCCGCTCGAAGGCGCGCGCGCCATCCGGCCCGGAATAGCGCTGGAAACCCACGTCCTGGAGCAACCGGAAGTGGCTGGAGCCGCGCTCGTCGAACTTCCCGTCGGGTCCAGCGCCCCAGGCGGCGGGGGCGAACGCGCTGCCTGCCAGGGCAACGGCCAGGGTCAGCGCTCTCCAGGGGATGGGCATCACCCGATTCTAGCAGCTCGGAAGCACCAGGAACGGCCCCCAAGCCTTGCTTTCGGGCGTTTCAGGGTCTATTGACCATGCTCGTCCAGCACGGCGCGCAGACGCGAATCCCCAAGAAAGGAAAGACCCCATGGCAGGCAAGAAGAAGAAGAGCTCGGAGGCGATGATCATCTCCAAGTCCCGCGTAAAGGCAGCGGTCAAGAAGTGCAACGTGGGCGGTGAGTTCTACGGTGCACTCGAGGGCGAGGTTCGCGAGCTGATCAAGCGGGCGGAGCAGCGCGCGATCGGCAACAAGCGCAAGACCTTGCGCCCGGCCGACGTTTAAGCCGCTTCCGCGTTCCAGAGAGGTTCGAGAGGCGCCGGCGGGTCACCTGCCGGCGCCTTTCTTGTCTGGCCGGGCCCCGCCCGGCGCCCGGAGGTTGCTTTGAGAGCCGTCGTCGTCGACAAGTGGACCGAGCCCGCCGACCTCGAGCTGCGCGAGGTCCCGGAACCCGAGCTGCGGTCCGGCTGTGTGAAGCTCGAGGTACGCGCGGCGGGCTGCAATTTTTTCGACATCCTGCTGGTGCGCGGCCAGTACCAGGTGAAGCCGGCCTTCCCCTTCACGCCCGGCTCTGACGTGGCCGGGGTCGTGCTCGAGACGGCGTCCGATGTCGAAGGTCTCGCGCCCGGTGATTCCGTGTTCGGCGCGCTGCCGTTCGGCGCCTACGCAGAGCGGGTCGTGGCGCCCGCCGCGCTGCTGCGGCGAGTGCCCCAGGGCATGAGCTTCGACGAGGCGGCCGCCTTCCCGATCGTCTACCCGACCTCGTACGCGGCGCTGGTGTTCCGCGCGAACCTGTGCGCGGGCGAGACCCTGCTCGTGCATGCCGCGGCGGGAGGCGTGGGCTCGGCTGCTCTGCAGATCGGCAAGGCGCTCGGTGCGCGGGTGATTGGTACGGCCGGCGGGGCCGACAAGCTCGAGGTGCTGCGCGGCCTCGGCGCCGACCTGGCAATCGACTATCGCAAGGACGACTTCGTGGCGGCCGTGCAGGAGGCGACCGAAGGTCGCGGCGCCGACGTGATCTACGATCCGGTGGGTGGCGACGTGTTCGACCGCTCGCTCAAGTGCATCGCCTGGAACGGGCGCGCGCTGGTGATCGGCTTCGCCAGTGGGCGCATCCCCGAGATCAAGGCAAACCGGATCCTGCTCAAGAACATCGCGGTCTCGGGTCTGCACTGGGGCGCCTACCCGGCCCACGAGCCGGAGCGGGTCGAGCAGGTCTTCGCGGCGCTCGCCGAACTCTACGCGCGCGGCGCGATTCCGCCGCTGATCTTCGCACGCTACCCGCTGGAGCAGCTTCCGGAGGCGCTCCGCGTCCTGGCTGAGCGCGAGAGCTACGGAAAACTGATCGTGCACCCCTAGCGGCCCTTCGGAGCTCGGGGGGGCGCTCCTCCCCCGCGGCGGGCCCCCCGGTCCCAGGGAGAAATCGGGGGCCGCCGCTCGGGAGGATGAAGGCCGCCGCACGCGCCCTCTGCAGGGTCAGACGGGCGCGTGCAGGAGTTGCAGGGTGTCGGCCCTCTCTTTTTCGGCGGGGAAGGAGCATACGGACCCGAGGTCCGTTCCCCCGAGCATCCTGCCCTGGGATACGATTGAAGGAACGCAGCGGTTACGAGTCTGATGCAGGCGGCGGCCCGGCCGGGCCGCTTCGGGCCCGGTAACCGGCGAAGCCTTGGAGCCGTATGTCCGACGAGAGACCCGAGGCGAGCTGGGGTGCGTGGCTGGCGGCGGCCCAGAACGGAGACGCCGCGGCCTACGAGCGCCTGCTCGTGGCACTGCTGCCGGCGCTGCGCGGCTTCGTCACCAGCCGTCTCGGCGATCCCTCGACTGTCGAGGACGTGGTCCAGAACGTGCTGCTCTCGATCCATCGCGCCCGCCACACGTACCGCCCCGAGCGGCCCTTCGAGCCGTGGTTTTGGACGATCGCTCGCAACGCCATCACCGATGCGCAGCGGCTGCGCTCCAAGCGGCAGCGGCGCGAAGAGCCGCTCGACGACCTCGAGATCGCCGGGGACGGCGAGCGCGAGATCGAGGCGGCGCTACCGCTCTCGACCGGGATGACGCGCGCGCTCGCTGCGCTGCCCGATTCGCAGCGCCAGGCCGTAGAGCTCCTGCACGTGCAGCAGCTCAGCGTTGCGGAGGCGGCCGCCCTGGTGGGAGTGACCCCGGGTGCCCTGAAGGTGCGTGCCCACCGCGGCTACCGCGCGTTGCGCGGGATCCTCGGCGAGCGTCCGGACTAGCCATGGGCGTGCGCAAGACAGAGAGGCTGGTGCAGGAGCTGGCGCGGGACCCGGCAGCCGTGCGCCGCATCCCGCGGCTGCGCGTGGTCGCCCTGGTGCTGACCGCGGGTGCGCTCTGCCTGGCCGCCCTGGTCGTCGCCGCGCTCGGCCTGCGCCCGGACGTCCGCGCCGGGACGGCGAGCGCCAGCTATCTGGGGATCGTGGCGGGGCTCGGCCTGTTCTCGCTGGGTGGCCTGGCCACAGCGCTCGGCGCCAGCGTGCCCGGCCGCGAGCTGTTGGCTCGGGTGGGACTCGCCGCCTTGGCCGCGGCACTCGCCATCTGGATGGCAGCGCTCTTTGCGCAGCTCGGCGGGGGCGCGCGGCTCGGGCCGCTCGACGGTGCCTGGCTGCGCACCTCGGCGCGCTGTCTGCTGATCGCCACCGGGGTGGGCCTGCTGCCGGCGCTCGCCCTGCTGCGTTTCGTGGGCAGCGCCTTCGCCGTGAACCCGCGCGTCGCGGTCGGCGTCGGCGCGGCCGGCATGGTCGCGTTCGGCTCGCTCTCGGTGCACTTGACCTGCTCGGCGGACGAGATCCTGCACGTGGCGTCGGCACACCTGATCGGACCGCTGGTCATGGGCACTCTGCTGGGGCTGCTGCTCGGGGTCGCGCGCCGCGTCGACCCGATCCCGCGCGCTTAGCCGCGCCCCGCGGTCGCGCTAGAAGCGCAGCTCGGGCGGGGGCTCGGAGCGGGCTTCGAACGAACCGAGCCGCAGCGAGCAGGCGTGCAGCCAGTGGCGCCCGCACTCGAGCGGGGAGCCGTACAGGCGGTCGCCCACGATCGGGTGCCCCAGCTCTGCGAGGCTCGCGCGGATCTGGTGCATGAGTCCCGTGATCAGCTCGATCTCGAGCAGGGTCGTCTCGCCGTCCGGCACCGCGCGCAGCACCTCGAGCAGCCCCTGGCGCCCGCCGCGCGCGACTGCGCGCATGCGCGAGCCGCGGTGCGCGAGGCGCACGCCAAGCGGGCCCGTTTCCAGCCTCGTGCCGTGCACGCGGGTGCGGTAGCGCTTCTCGACCCGGCGCGTGCGGAATGCCTCGCGCGCCTCGTTCCAGGCGCCGTCCGCGAGCGCGAACAGCAGCACGCCCGAGGTTCCGGTGTCGAGCCGGTGCACCAGCCCAGACTCGAGGCCGCCTTCGCCCACGCCCGCGAGTTCCGGAAAGCGCGCCAGCGCGGCGTTCAGCGCGGTGTCGGCCGCCTCGTAGTCGAGCGGATGCGCCGGCATGCCGGCCGGCTTGTCGAACGCGACCAACTCGCCCTGGCGCAGCAGCACGGGCAGCTCGAGCTCTGCGGCTGTCCGCGGCCCCTCGTCGGGGTGCCGGAAGGCGTCGATCCGGAGCACGTCTCCGGCTCGCAGCAACGCCCCCTTCACGATCGGCGCGCCGGCCAGGTGCACGCGGCCCAGGCCGAGCAGCCTGCGCACGTAGCCGCGCGACAGGCCCAGCGCCCGGGCCAGGAAGCGGTCCAGCCGCTCCCCGGCGAACTCCTCTCCGACTCGCAGCTCCCGCGCGTCTGCCACCGCTCTGGCATGATAGCGGCGAAGGAGGAAGCGCATGTCGACCCTGGAGCGGCTCGGCTTCGCGCCGGACGACAAGGT
>CAXMNF010000267.1:0-11296 GCA_964194645.1 uncultured Gammaproteobacteria bacterium | reverse complement strand
CACGACCTCGGCCACGACAACCACTGGCCCGGGGTGCGCACGGGCCTCCTCGAGCTTGCGGTCGATGTCGGCGGCGCGCTTGATGCGGACGCCCTTCACCCCGTACGCCTCGGCGAGCTTCACGAAGTCCGGGTTGCCCTCTAGATCGACGCCCGACAGCCGGTTGTCGAAGAAGTGCTCCTGCCACTGGCGCACCATGCCCAGGTAGTTGTTGTTGATCACCAGGCAGCGCACGTGCACATCGTTCACGGTGGCCGTGGCCAGCTCGGAGAGCGTCATCTGGAAGCCGCCGTCACCGACCACCGCCCAGACCTCCTCCTCGGGACAGCCGAGCTTGGCGCCGATCGCGGCCGGGAAGCCAAAGCCCATGGTTCCGGCGCCGCCCGACGTGATCCAGTGGCGGTTGCGTGTGGTCAGGCAGAACTGGGCGGCCCACATCTGGTGCTGGCCCACGTCGGCCGTGATGATCGCCCGGCCCTGGGTCACTTCCTGCAGACGGTGCAACACGTGCTGGGCGTGCAGCCCACCCTGCTTGGCGTACGTGAGCGGATGCCGCTTGCGGAGACGCGCGCACTCGCGCAGCCACTGGGCCGTATCTCCCATCTCGACCAGCGGCACCAGGTCCTCGATCACCAGCCGCGCGTCGCCGCAGATCGCCACGTCCGGCCGGATCATCTTGCCGAACTCGGCGGGGTCGATGTCGACGTGGATCTTCTTGGCCTCGGTGCAGAACTCGTCGAGCTTGCTGGTCACGCGGTCGTCCCAACGCGCGCCGATCGACATGATCAGGTCGCAATCGTTGACGGCCAGGTTCGCGTAGGCCGTGCCGTGCATGCCGAGCATGCCGAGGTGCAGCGGGTGCGTTTCATCGACCGCGCCCTTGCCGAGCAGGGTGTTCACGACCGGCGCACGCAGCTTCTCGGCGAGCGCGGTGATCGCCTTGCCCGCGTCCGCGATCACTGCCCCGTGGCCCACGTATAGGATCGGGCGCTTCGCGTCCATCAGCAGCTGGGCGGCCGCCTGGATCGCATCGGGATCACCGCGGCCCGGAACCTGGTAGCCCGGCAGGTCGACCCGGTCGGTGAACGGCGCCGAGCAGGGCGCCGAGCTCACGTCCTTCGGCATGTCGATCAGCACGGGTCCGGGCCGGCCGGTCGTGGCCAGGTGGAAGGCCTCGCGCGTGATGCGCGGGACGTCGTTCGGGTCGTTGACCATGTAGCTGTGCTTCACCACCGGATAGGTGATGCCGGTGACGTCCGCCTCCTGGAAAGCATCCTTGCCGAGCATCGACAAGATCGTCTGGCCGGTGATCACGACGAGCGGCGCCGAGTCCATGTGGGCGGTCAGCATGCCGGTCACTGTGTTCGTGGCGCCCGGCCCGGAGGTCACCAGCACCACGCCAGGCCGTCCGGTGGCCCGCGCGTAGCCGTCCGCCATGTGGGTGCCGCCCTGCTCGTGGCGCACCAGCACCAGCTTGATCTCGGAGTCGACCAGGGCGTCGAAGATCGGGATCGCCGCCCCGCCGGAGAGGCCGAAGATGTACTCGACGCCCTCCCGCTCGAGGCACTGGATCAGCTTCTCGGCACCAGTCGGCAGCTTCCCATCACCCGTCGGGCTCATCGCTCTTGTCTCCCGAAAGCTGGCCCGACTTCACACGGTTCTGGGCCAGATTCAGACCATCCTACCTGTCGAGACTGAGAGTTTCCACAGAATCGGCCAATTTTTGTTCGATCTTGAGACCTGTGTCCAATCGGATCCGCAGAGACGAGGATCAATTGGTGCAACTCTGCCGAATCTCGATACTCGATTACCAAAAAATTGACAAATCTGGTCTAAAATCAGAGATTCCCCCCAGGTCGATCTGATGAATTCTCGATTTCCATCTGAAGATCGAGCATCAGCTGCCTGTGCTCTGGGAAAAAGAGAGCCTTCTCGGGCCAGATGGCCCGATCCGGTTCTCAGCGCTGGCGGCGGCTGACCAGGTCGGTGCTGGAGTGGGCCTTGGGGTCGCCACAGATGGCGATCCGGCCGCCGTAGGACTCGACGACCTGGCGCTCGGGCACGGCGTCCGGGGTTCGGTCGGTCCCCTTCACTTGGACGTCGGGCCGGAGCACGCCGAGCAGCGCGTCGGCGGCGGGCTCGGAGAAGCTGGTCACGTAGCCGACGCCCTCCAGGGCGGCGATCACCTCGGCCCGCTCCGCCAGGGGGACGGCCGGACGGCCGGGCCCCTTGCTCGCGCGCACGCTCCCGTCTGTGTTGAGCGCCACCACCAGCACGTCCGCCTCACGGCGCGCGTCAGCCAGCAGCCGCACGTGGCCCACGTGCAGGATGTCGAAGCAGCCGTTCGCCAGGGCCAGGCTCTTGCCGGCTGCGCGTTCGCGCTCGAGTTCGGGCGCGAGCTCGCGGTAGTCGAGGACGATGCGGGCGGTCACGGCAGAAGCTCGGCGGCCGCGCGCAACACGCGCTCGGGCGCGAGGCGCGTCATGCAGCGGTGGTCGATCGGACAGACCTTCTTGTGGCACGGCGAGCACTCGACCGGCTCGCGCAGCACGCGCTGGCGCTCCATCAGGTGCTCGGTATGTCGCGGGTCGGTGGGGCCGAGCAGAGAGATGACAGGACGATCGAGCGCCACCGCCAGATGCCTGGGTCCCGTGTCGTTCGTCAGCACCAGCTGCGCGCGCTCGACCAGAGCGGCCAGCTCTGCCAGCGTCGTCGTCGGGTTGGATAGTTCCAGCGCCGGCTCGCCCATGCGCCGCCCGATCTCGCGCGCGATCGGCTCCTCGCCGGGCCCGGGGGCGAGCACCACGCGCAAGCCCCGTTCGCGGGTCAGCCGGTCGCAGGCCGCCGCGAAGTGCTCCACCGGCCAGAGCTTGCTCGAGCCGAAGCTCGCGCCGGGTGTCACCACCAGCAGAGCCGCCCCCAGCTCCACACCCGCACGCGCGAGGCGCGCGGCCAGGCGCGTGCGCGCCGCGGCGCCCACGACAATCTCGAGCGCGAGTCCCGCATCGGCGCAGCCGAGGGCTCGCGTGACGCGCAGGTAGCGCTCGACCATCGAGATCGGCAGACGCTTGCGCCCGTCCCGGGGCGGCTGGAGCGGCTGACTGAGCAGCAAGCGGCGCAGGGGGTCGCGGGCGTAGCCCACGCGCACGGGGATGCGCGCGAGGAATGGAGCGGCCGCGCTGCTCGCGGAGTCCGCCAGCAGGACGGCCCAGTCGAAGTCCGCGCGGCGCAGCTCGGCGGCGTGAGCGCGCTGGGCCGCGAAGCCGCGGCCGGGCCCGGGCAGAAGCCGATCGACGCTCGGCAGCTCGGTCAGCAGGTCCGGCAGCCAGCGGGGGCCCGAGACGGCGATCTCGGCCTTGGGGTGCGCGCGGCGCAGCGCGCGGAGGGCAGGCGTCGCCATCAAAACGTCGCCGACCCAGGTCGGCGCGCGGACCAGGATCCGGCGGGGCTCGGTGCGGGCCGCGGTGGCGCTAGAGGAAGTAGTCGTACCTCTCGGCACCGATCTCCTCCTCGAGCTTGGCCGTCGGATCGGCGATCATCTTCTCGAGCCACCAGTTCACCGAGTTGTACAGGCAGGTGACCTCGCGGCACTCGTGGCTGGCGTCGAAGTCGTCGAGGATCTGCAGCAGCTGCCCGCCGGTCTCGGCCGCGGCTTCCGGATCCCGGTAGGCGTTCGGGCCGGCGAGCTTGGCCTTGGCCACGCCCCGGTGCGCCGGGCAGTTGAACAGCCCGGTGGGCGTCAGCACCTGGCGCAGCGCCTGCATGTGGCAGGTGCGCGGCTGGCGGGTGAACTCGCGCCAGGTGCCCTCCTCGAGCAGGCGCAGGTTGATGCTCTCGTACACGTCGAAGCCATCGCCGGCCAGCTGCTTGGCGCGGTCGACCGACGCACGGATCTCGGCGACGATCGCGTCGAGCGAAGGGCCGGCCTTGTCCGCGTCCATCACCTCGGCACCGTCCTCCTGACGCTCGAGCACCGGCTTGAACGAGATGTAGTCGAAGCCCGCGGCCTTGGCGCGCTCCGCGGCCATCTCGATCTCGTGGATGTTCGGATGGATCACCTCGCCGTCGCGCGCAGCGCCGGCCCAGACGATGATGTACGAGAAGCCGACCCGGACCCCGGGGCCGCTCTCCTTGATGCGCGGGATCCACTCGCAGATCGCGTCCAGGTCCAGGTCCTTCTTCGCCGGCTTGTGCATGGTCCGGAACAGCTCGTTGCTTCCGGAGTCGAGCGACAGGCGGATCCAGTCGCGCTCGTCGAGGTACTGCGCGGCCTCGGTCAGCACGTCGCCGCGGCTGCCGTTCGACACGATCGCGACCTGCAGACCCAGCTCCTTCAGGAACGCGACAAAGCCGGAGAAGCGCGGATAGAGCGTCGGCTCGCCGCCGCCGATCAGGATCACGGAGCGCAGGCCGGACTCGGCCATCAGGCGGATCGAGTCGCGCAGCTCCTGGTCCTTGTACTTGTGCTTGGTGTTGAGGATGTCCCAGTCGATGCAGTGCGTGCACGCGTAGTTGCAGGCGGTGGTCAGGTCGAGGTTGATCGAGATCGGAGCCTGCTGCGGCGCCGGCGGGTCCGGCTGGCCGGCGCTGCGCGCCTGCGCCAGCTCGCGGCGCCAGTCGATGTAGGCCGCGAGCTGCGGGGCCAGCGACGGCTGCTGCAGCTTCGCAGCGAAGTCATAGATGCGATCGGCCATGGGTCCTCCGCCGGCGGGGTCGGTCCTGGCGAGCCGTGCGGCCCTAGCGAGCGCCGGACCGTCCCGGGTAGGCGTCCGCGAGAGTATCGAGCATCGCCAGGCGATGCACGATTGGGGCCGGATCCGGGGCCGGCGCGCCCGAGCGCACCGCTTCCAGATCGGCGGCAAAGGCGCGAATCCGCGCGGTGAGCGGGTCGGGCAGCTCCACCGTCCGGTCGCCGTCGGCGAATGCCATGTCGTATGCGGGGAGCTCGATGCGGCGCTCCGCCCGGCGGCCGTCGATCTCCAGACTCGCGGCACGCGGAAACCCCTCGCCTTGTTGGAGCTCCAAATCGACCGCCACGCGCGCGCCGTCCGCGCAGTAGTCGAAGCGCACGCCGAGGTTCGCTTCACTCGCATCGAGCCGCGTGTAGGCCACGTTCTCGACGGACGGGCCCGGCGACGGGGCAAGCGCCTGGAGCACGCTCAGAGGGTGCGGCAGGCAGTCGCCGAGCTGCTGGCGGCCGGCCGAGGTCGGAGACAGGCGCATCGCAAAGCTCTTCGGCGGCCCGGCGCCCGTCCCGGGGTGCAGGCGGCGGAACGCCTCCAAGGTGTAGGGCCACTGGCAGTTCTCGGCGAGCAGCAGGCCGCGCGAGCGGAACGCCTCGACGCGCGCGCGGCCGCGCGCAGCCAGCGAGTCCGCCGCCCAGACCAGCGGCTTCTCGCAGAGCACGTGCAGACCGGCCGCCGCCGCCGCCGCCAGGTAGTGCTCATGCGTCTCGGCCGGCGAGAGGATCGCCAGGGCGTCGAGGCGCTCGGCGGCGAGCATCTCCTCGAGCCCGAGGTAGCCCTTGGCCTGGAGCCCCGCCTTCTCGTGCAGCTCGCGCTGCGCCAGCTCGAGCGTCTCGGCGCTGGTTGCCAGGAAGCAGGGCAGCTCGGCTCCGGCCGCGAGTAGGTCGCGAGCGACGAACGGTCCAAGACCCTGGCGGCGCCGGCGCGGCCCGATCAGGCCGACGCGTGGACCGCTCAAGGCCGCTCCGCGCGTCCGGAAGGGGCGCAGACTCCGAGCCGGTCGTAGCGCTCCCGCAGCTCGCCGGGCAGCTCGTGCACGAAGCAGCCGAGCTGCGGGACGTAGCCCAGGTGGTCGGCCAGGCGCAGCAAGGCGATCTCGGTCTTCATGTCCGGGATCTCTCCGGAGCGGCAGGCGCGGATCGCTTCACCGAGCTCGCGCACCAGCAGTCGGCCGTGCTCTTCCATCACCGTGCCGTCGCCGCGCGGCTCCCGGGCGGTGGCGAGCCGCACAGGGCCGGCGCAGTAGTAGACCTTCTCGTCGCTGGTGCCGGGACTCGCGAAGGTCTCGCCGCCGATCACGTCGAAAGCCTGCTCGCTCAGCTGCTGGCCGGCCTCTTCCTCGGCCTCGAGAGCGGCGCGGCGGCGCAGTCCGGCCTCGCCGGCGCCGTCCGCGTCCTCGACCAGGCCCGCCACCACCTCGGCTACGTAGAGGTAGACGCGCGGGTCGGGGTGCACGAAGCGCTTGTGGCGGCGCAGATACAGGGGCGCGCGCGGGCTCTCGCGCAGCAGCACGCGGATGCGACGCTCCTGGTCGACCTCGTAGAGCATGGCGACCACCGCGTCGCTGCCCGGACGTGACACCACGTCGCAGGGATAGGGCTCGGAGCGCGTGCCGTCGTCGTAGAGGTTGCGCACCAGCAGCCGTGCGATCCGCAAGAAGCCTTCGTCACAGCGGCTCCCGGCGGTCTGGTCCTCGACGATCTCGATGGCGGCGAGCTGCACGGCGCGCGAGTGTAGCCAATCCAGCCCCGCACCAATCGGGCTTTACAGGGGCAGCCGTCCCCGTATAGGCTATCTGACACTCCGTCAGATCGATTTCTGCCGGCGGAGTTCGAGGAGGCCTGATCCATGCCCCAGTTCACGAGTCTGGACGACCTGATCCTGGTGAGCGTGGACGACCACGTCGTGGAACCGGCCGACATGTTCGACAAGCACTTGCCCGCAAAGCACCGGGCCGACGCGCCGCGCGTGGTGCGCAAGTCGGACGGCAGCGACGTGTGGGTGTGGCGCGGGCAGCAGATCCCGAACATCGGACTGAACGCGGTAGTGGGCCGACCGCGCGAGGAGTACGGCATGGAGCCGACCTCCTTCGAGCAATTGCGGCCCGGCTGCTTCGACATCCACGAGCGCATCCGCGACATGAACGCGAACGGCGTACTGGCGTCCATGTGCTTCCCCTCCTTTCCCTCGTTCACGGGAAACCTGTTCGCGCGCTGCGAGGACCGCGAGCTGGCCGGCGTGATCCTGCGCGCTTACAACGACTGGCACATCGACGAATGGTGCGGCACCTACCCCGGCCGCTTCATCCCGCTCTCGCTGCCCGCCATGTG
Organism: uncultured Gammaproteobacteria bacterium; assembly: GCA_964194645.1. GTDB lineage: Bacteria > Myxococcota_A > UBA9160 > SZUA-336 > SZUA-336 > CAXMNF01. The sequence continues at coordinate 4,221 of CAXMNF010000267.1, read as the reverse complement.
GGACCCGGAAGCGATGGCCGAGGAGCTGCGGCGCGTCGCGCGGAAGGGCTGCCACGCGGTCAGCTTCAGCGAGAACCCCGAGAAGCTCGGCTTCCCCAGCCTGCACGATCCGCACTGGGACCCATTCTGGCAGGCCGCCTGCGACGAGGGCACGGTGGTGTGCATCCACATCGGCTCGGGCGCCGGCATGGCCTTCAGCTCGCTGGACGCGCCGGTCGACGTGATGATCACCGTGCAGCCGGTCAACATCTTGAACTGCGCGGCAGACCTGCTCTGGTCGCCCGTGCTGCGCAAGTTCCCGGGCCTGAAGATCGCCCTCTCGGAGGGCGGGATCGGCTGGATTCCCTACTTCCTGGAGCGCGTCGACTACGTCTACGAGCACCACCACGCCTGGACGAACCAGGACTTCGGCGACAAGAAGCCGAGCGACCTGTTCCGCGAGCACATCATCACCTGCTTCATCGACGATCGCGCGGGCGTCGCGAACCGCCATCGCGTGGGGATCGACACGATCACCTGGGAGTGCGACTACCCGCACTCAGACACGACGTGGCCGCGCGCGCCCGAGATCCTCTGGGAGAGCCTCGAGGGCCTGCCCGACGAGGAGATCGCAAAGATCAGTCACCAGAACGCGATGCGGCACTTCCGGCTCGATTCGTTCAAGCACATCCCGCAGGAGCAGTGCACGGTGGCAGCGTTGCGCTCGCAGGCCAAGGGCGTGGACCTGTCCGAGAAGAGCCACGGCGGCAGGCCGCCGTCCGCCGAGACTGGCCGGCCCGTCACGACGCGCGACGTGACCCAGCAACTCGCCAGCGTGTTCGCGACGCCGGCGGAGTGAGGCCCGGCGCTGCTGTCTCGGGCTAGTTGCTGAAGCCGTAGGCCTCGGCCAGCTCCGGGTCCTTTTCGGCCAGCATGCGCGCCAGGCCCACCATCACCTTGCACTGCTTCACGGTGGCGTCGTCCTGCATGCGCCCCTCGATCATCACCGTGCCGGTGCCGTCGCCCATCTCGTCGATCACGCGCTTCGCGAACAGCACCTCGTCGACGGGCGGGCTGAACACGCGCTTTGCGATCGGGATCTGCCGCGGGTGCAGCGACCAGGCGCCCACGCAGCCCATCAGGAACGCGTTGCGGAACTGGTCCTCGCAGGCGAGATCGTCGTAGATGTGGCCGAAGGGGCCGTAGAACGGCAGGGCGCCCACCGAGTTACAGGCGTCGACCATCTTGGCCATCGTGTAGTGCCAGAGGTCCTGCTGGGCCGTGGCGCGAGGCGCATCGGGGCGGTCGTCGTCCATGTCTTCGCGCACCAGGTAGCCGGGATGGCCGCCGCCGACGCGGGTCGTCTTCATGCGCCGCGACGCGGCGAGGTCGGCCGGACCCAGGCTCACACCTTGGATGCGCGGGCTCGCCTCGCAGATCGCCTCGACGTTCTTCACGCCTTCGGCCGTCTCCAGGATCGCGTGCACGAGCAGCGCGCGCTTCAGGCCGTGCCTGGCCTCGAGCTGAGCGAGCAACTGATCCACGAAGTGGATGTCCCAGGGGCCGGTGACCTTGGGGATCATGATCACGTCGAGGCGGTCGCCGATCTCGCCGACCAGGCGCAGCACGTCGTCCATGAACCAGGGGCTGTCGAGGCTGTTCACGCGGGTCCAGAACTGTGTGCTGCCGAAGTCCACGTTCTTGCCGATCTTGACCAACCCCTCGCGCGCCTCGACCTTGCGGTCGGCTTGGATCGCGTCCTCGAGGTTGCCGAGCAGGATGTCGACCTGCGGGCACAGGTCGGGGACCTTGGCCGCCATCTTCGGGTTGCTCGGGTCGAAGAAGTGGATCATGCGCGACGGCTTGAAGGGGATCTCGCGCGGGGGCTCCGGCGCCCCGATCGCCAGCGGCGCGAAGAAGTCTCTCGGGTGTCGGGACATATGGCAGGTCTCCGCGAAGGATAGCGCCGGAAGTATAGCGGCTCGATCGCGCCGCCGTGCTACTCTGCGCCGCCGCAGCCAGGGGGGAGCGGTGGCCATCTTCGACGACGTGAGCGAGGGACTGAAGGCGGCGCTGCGCGCGCGTGACGCCGACCGGCTGCGCGCGCTGCGCGCCATGCGCGCGGCCTTCCTGAACGAGCAGAAGACCGACAACCGCGACACGGTCAGCGACGAGGACTGCGTGCGCTTGCTGCGCCGCCTCGAAAAGCAGCGTCAGGAGAGCATCGAGGCGTTCGCCGCCGCGGAACGCGAGGAACGCGCCGAGGCGGAGCGCGCGGAGCTGCTGGTGATCCGCGAGTTCCTGCCCTCGCTGGCCGACGAGGCACGGACGCGCGCCTGGGTGCAGGAAGCGATTGCCGCGACCGGCGCCGACTCCGCGAAGCAAGCGGGCCGAGTGATGGGCGCCGTGATGAAGGCGCACCGTGGCGAGGTCGACGGAAACCTGGCCCGGCGCATCGCCGAGGAGCTGCTCGGCTAGCGTTCGTCCAGGTGCTCGGTGCCGTCGAAGAGCAGGAGCTCCGGCTCCGGTTCGAGCACCAGCTCCGAGACGCTGCAGTTCGCCACGTGGTAGCGGCGCCAGGCCTGCCGATCCCCGTCGAGCAGCCAGGCGAGCGCCAGAGCCAAGGCCGCGCCGTGACCGACCACGGCGACGTCCTGCCCCGAATGCGCGCGCGCGATCCCGCGCAGGGCGCGGCTGGTGCGCTCCGTCACCCCACGCAGAGACTCGCCACCGCGCGGCGCGTAGTCCGGGTCCGACAGGATCCGCTCGAAGAAGCGGTGCTCGCCGAGCAGCGTCTGGTACGGCTGGTTCTCCAACTCGCCAATGCCGAACTCCACGAGGTCCGGCTCGAGCGCGACAGGCAGCCCGAGCGCCGTGCCGATCGCAGCGGCCGTGTCGCGCGCTCGCGCGAGCGGACTGGCGTAGACCGCTGCGACGCGCGGAGTGCGCGCAGCCAGGTGGAGCGCCACGCGCTGCGCCTGCTCGCGACCCTGGGGCGTCAGTGCACTGTCGGTGGAGCCGTGCCAGCGCTGCTCGACGTTCGCCGCGATCTGCCCGTGGCGCACCAGCAGAAGGCGTGCGGGCCCGGCCTTGTCTTTCGCCATCGCGCTCTTGGTAGACTGGATGCGGCGGTCCGCGCAAGGGCCGTCGCAGATTCAGTCGCGGATTCGGGATCGGGGAAGGAGGCTGCGGTGGCCGAGACGGGTGTGCCGTGAAATGGGCGTCGGGTGCATCTTGCGCGGTCGACCTGCGCCGCGCGTCGACCGACGCGGTGGAGCAGGTTCGCGCGCACCTCGGCGGCGCCGAGGCCGACCTGGTCGTCCCGTTCGTTTCGGAGGGGCATCGCGCGAGCTACGAGGAGCTTCCCGGGCTGCTGGCCCAGGCCTTCCCGCGCGCGCTCGTGGTGGGCTGTTCGGCGCGCAGCGTGATCGGCGGGGGCCACGAGCTGGAAGACCAGCCGGCCCTGTCGCTCTCGGCGGCCGCGTTGCCCGGCGTCAAGCTCCACCCGTTCGCGATTGATCCGGCGACCTTGCCCAAGGGACGTATCGGCGCGAACTTGTTCGGCGTGCCCCCGCAAGAGGAAGCTCACTTCCTGGTGTTCGCCGATCCCTTCACCGTGCAGACCGAGGGCCTCGTGCAGAGCCTCGACGCGGCCTACCCGCGCGGCGTGAAGGTCGGCGGTCTGGCCAGCGGCGGCGAGCAGCCCGGAGACAACGCGCTGTTCCTCGGCAGCGCCGTAAGCCGCTTCGGGCTGGTCGGCGTGGGCCTGAGTGGCGAACTGGAACTCGAGGCAATCGTGGCCCAGGGCTGTCGCCCGATCGGGCACCCCATGTTCGTCACACGCTGCAAGGACGGACTGCTGCTCGAGCTCGACGGGCGGCCGCCGCTCGGGCTGTTGCAGGAACTCTACGACGGCCTCGCGCCGCGGGACCAGCAGCTCTTCCACGCGTCGCTCTTCGTGGGGCTCGTGATGCGTGAGGACCAGGTCGAGTACGGTCAGGGCGACTTCCTGATCCGCAACCTGATCGGCATGGACGAGGAGAGCGGAGCCGTAGCGGTCGGCGCGGAGCTGCGCGAAGCGCAAGTGGTGCAGTTCCACCTGCGCGATGCGCGCACCTCGTCCGACGATCTCGAGGCCTGCCTGCGCCGCTACCAGGCCGACAGCCGCGAGCCGCGCCCGGCGGGCGCCCTGCTCTTCTCCTGCCTGGGCCGCGGCCGTCACCTGTACGGCGAGCCCGACCA
>CAXMNF010000266.1:0-2008 GCA_964194645.1 uncultured Gammaproteobacteria bacterium | reverse complement strand
AAGCTCCGCGAGCTGGGCCAGACGCGCGCCGGCTGGGCACGCGGCAGCCAGTTCGTGTTCTCGCAGCACTGCAAGGCTGCGCGCTCCGTCGGCCTGTCGGAGGAGCAGATCGCGGCGATCCCGTCCTGGGGCAGCGCCGACTGCTTCTCGCCGCTGGAGCGCGCCGTGCTGGGCTACACCGATGATCTGGTGACTTCGGGCGGACGCGTGCCCGACGCGCGTTTCGCTTTGCTGCGCAAGCATCTGTCGGACGAGGAGATCCTGGAGCTCACCTACGTGACGCTCACTTACGAGCTGCACGCCACGATGTGCCGCGCGCTGCGCCTCGAGTACGACGACGTGGACGAGCGCGTGGTCGAGATCCCCGCGCCGTCCGAGGGGCGCGCCTAGCGGCGCCTGCCCCGCATCGAGATCTCGGCGCGCACCTGGGGCCGCGCGTCCTCGGGCGTGAGCTCGCGCACCAGGCAGCAGTACTCGAGCTGGATCCCGTTCGGGTCCTTGAAGTAGATCGACTCGCACCAGCCGTCGTGGTCCACCACGTCGGTGATCTTCACGCCCTTGTCGGCGAGTTCCTGGCGCTTCGCGCGCAGCCCCTCGGGCGAACCCGCCTCGAACGCGAAGTGGATCATGCCGTCGGGCAAGCCGAGGCCGCGGTTGATGCCGGCATCGAACTCGGGGAAGCCCTCGATATCGCGCGGGGCCATGAAGGCGAGCATCTGCGCACCTCCCGTGTCGTAGAACACGTGATCGACCTGGCCGCCTTCGCTGACCTTCAGGATGTCCTGGCGGACCGGCTCGAAGCCCAGCACGCCCTCGTAGAACGCGCGCGTGGCCTCGAGGTCCGCGGTGGCGAGCCCCACATGCGAAAAGCCGCGATGCACCATGCGTCCTCCTTCCCGGGCGCCCTCCCGGGAGCCTCAAGACTACCCGAGCTTGACATCTCGCGCCTGAATGGATCCTCATTACACCATGAGCGACCTCTCCGGACGTTGGTCCCTGGTGACCGGAGCCTCGAGCGGTCTCGGCCGCGACTTCGCGGAACTCCTGGCCGAACGCCGCTCGCCGGTCGTGCTGGTGGCGCGTCGCGAGGACCGGCTGCGCAAGCTCGCGGGGGAGCTGGAAGGCCGGCACGGGGTGCGCACGCACGTCGTACCGCTCGACCTGGCCGCGTCCGGTGCGGCGCGCGCCCTGTACGAGCAGGTGCAGAGCGCCGGGATCGCGGTCGACCTGCTGGTGAACAACGCGGGCTTCGGCCTGTTCGGGCCGTTCTTCGAGCTCTCCGCCGAGCGTCAGACCGAGATGCTCGAGCTCGACGTGGTGAGCCTCACCGAGCTCACGCGTCTGTTCGGCGCCGACATGGTCGCGCGCAACTTCGGCTACATCCTGCTGCTCTCGTCGATCGGCGCCTACCAGCCCTCGCCGGGCTACGCGGCCTACTCGGCGGCCAAGAGCTACGTGCTGAACTTCGGCGAGGCGCTCTCCTATGAGCTGCGCCGCACGAACGTGAAGGTGAGCGTGCTCTCGCCGGGCATCACGAAGACCGAGTTCCTCGAGGTCTCCGGACAGGAGCCCACCCTCTACCAGCGCCTGGCGATGATGCCGAGCCGCAAGGTCGCCGAGATCGGCCTGCGCGCGCTGCTCCGTGGCAAGCCGAGCACGGTGCCGGGCCTGGCCAATGCGCTCACGGTGCAGTCGCTGCGGCTGGTCCCGAGGCGCACGGCCGCGGCGCTGGCAAACCTGCTGATGAGTTCGCGCTAGCTGGAGTCCAGCGACCCCTGGAGTCTCGAGGACGCTCGGCACTGTGTCCGTTGGGTGCTACGGTAGCGGTGATGAAGGCCGACGGATCGCGCGCAGCGGCAGCGGCCGCTGCGGCGGAAGACGAGGGCGCCCTGGTCGCGCGCTTGCGCGCCGGCGAGGACGCCGCCTTCGAGACGCTGGTGCGTACCCAGGGCGGTCGCATGCTGGCGGTGGCCCGGCGCTACCTCTCCGAAGAGGACGCGCAGGACGC
>CAXMNF010000265.1:0-2013 GCA_964194645.1 uncultured Gammaproteobacteria bacterium | reverse complement strand
GACACCCGCGCGATCGAGCGGATGCCCCCGAGGATCACGATCGCGACCAGCAGCGCGAGCAGCGCCTGGGTGATGCGCGGCTCGATGCCGAAGCTGGCGCGCAGGGCGTTCCCGACCTCGTTCGACTGCACCCCGTTTCCGATCCCGAAGGCCGCGATCGAGGCAAAGAGCGCAAAGGCGCCGCCCAGCAGCGCACCCACGCGCGGCCAGCGCAGGCCCTTGGCCAGGAAGTACATGGGACCGCCGCACATCTCGCCGCGCGCGTCGCGCTCGCGGTAGTGCACCGAGAGCAGCGCCTCGGCGTACTTGGTAGCCATGCCGACCAGGCCGGTCATCCACATCCAGAACAGCGCGCCGGGACCGCCGGCCGCGATTGCGGTGGCCACGCCCGCGATGTTCCCGGTGCCGACCGTCGCGGCGAGCGCCGTCATCAGCGCCTGGAAGTGCGAAATCTCGCCCTCGCCTACGCCCTCGGGCTCGCGGCGCACGACCAACGCCAGCCAGAGCGCGGGGCCGAGCTGGCGGAACTGCAGGCCGCGCAGCAATACGGTCAGGTAGATGCCGGTGCCGACCAGCAGCGGAATCAGGAAGAACGGTCCCCAGACGAAGCCCGAAGCCGACCCAAGCCAGGCGTCCATGCCCTACCCCCCGGCCGGCGAGTATACCGAAGGCGAGAGCGCTACTCGACGATCCGTGCGTCCTCGCGCAGCTCGTCCAGGTACTCGCGCAAGGCGCGATCTCCCGCCCTGCGCGTCCACTCCGCGCGCACCAGGTCCGCGATCGTGTCCAACTCGGGGAGCGCGGCGGGCTCGCTCGCGACCCGCAGCAGCACGTGGTAGCCCGTGCCAGAGCGCACCGGCTCGCTCAGCGCGCCGTCCACGAGATCGAGCGCCGTGCGCAGCGCGGTGGGACCGACGTACTCGAGCAGCTTCTGGGCGGGCAGCAGCCCGTCGGGAATCGGCGAGATCTCGGCGTCGGCCAGCTCGGCGCGTACGGTTTCGAGGGGCTCCCCGGCGCGCAAGCGCCGCACGGCGGTCTCGGCCCGCTCGCGCGCCGGCGCGTCCTCCTCGGCGTTTCGCACCCGGAAGAACGCCTGGCGCACGTGCAGACGGCCGGGCTGCGTGAAGAAGTCGCGCTCCGCCTCGTAGAACTCGCGCAGCTCGCCCGCGTCGGGCTCCTCGATCTCGGCCTCGGCCGTCACGGATGCGATCAGCGAGCTGACCAGGTTCGCGCGCACGCGCCGGTCCACGCGGGCCAGTCCCAGGTCGAGTGCGCGCTGCACGAGCAGCTCCTCGTCGATCATTCGATCGAGCACGCGGCGCTGCAGGGCGGCATCGGCGGTCTGTCGCGTGTCGTTCTCGACGCCCGCCAGCAGCCGCTGGTAGTCCTCGCCGCGGATCAGCGCGCCGTTGACCCGCGCGACTGCGTGGTCTGGTAGGGCACCACTCCCACCGCCCCGCTCCAGCAGGCCGAACGCGGCGAGCGCGAGCCCGCCAGCCGCGCCGAGAGACAGCCACCAAAGGCTCCGTTTCTGGCGCGGGTCGGCGCTCATACGGCCCGGAATCTTAGCCGGGCCTGCCCTAGAATGGGCGAATGGACCAGAGTCGCAGCCAGGTCGCAGCGGTACATGACTACCTGGCCGACCTCCAGGACCGCATCTGTGCAGGACTGGAAGAAGTCGAGGGCGCTGCCCGCTTCGTCGAGCAGCGCATCGAGGACGAGCGCGGCGGCCTCACGCGTCCGCGGGTACTCGAGGGCGAGACCCTCGAAAAGGCGGCCGTGCACTTCACCCACAGCCTGGGCTCACAGCTCCCGCCTGCGGCGACCGCGCGCCATCCGGAGCTTGCGGGTCGGGACTTCGAAGCGCTCTCTCTCTCGCTGATCGTGCATCCGCGCAATCCCTACGCGCCCACCTCGCACGCCAATCTGCGCTACTTCCAGGCGAATCAGGCCGGCGAGCCGCCGGTCTGGTGGTTCGGCGGCGGCTTCGACCTCACCCCGTACTACGGCTTC
>CAXMNF010000264.1:0-5082 GCA_964194645.1 uncultured Gammaproteobacteria bacterium | reverse complement strand
AGTCCAGCCGGCGATCGGCCGGACGCGTGAGCGAGAAGCCGAAGCGCCTGTTGCCGCTCGTCACGCCCGAGAATCAGCACTACTGGACGGGCGGGGCCCACGGTGAGCTGCGCTTGCTGCGCTGCGACGCCTGTCAGCACTACGTGCATCCGCCCTCGCCGGTCTGCCCCGAGTGCCTGTCGCGCGAGCTTTCGCCGGCAAGGGTTTCGGGGCGCGCCGAGCTGTTGACCTATACGACGAATCACCAGCCCTGGCTGCCGGGTTTCCCGCCGCCCTACGTGGTCGGGATCGTGGCGATCGCCGAGCAGCCCAGCCTGCGCATCACCACGAACATCGTGAACTGCGCGCCCGACGAGCTGCGCATCGGCATGCCGCTGCGCGTGTGCTTCGAAGCGTGTGATGACGTGTGGCTGCCGCTTTTCGAGCCGGAGCAAGCCTGATGGAGCGACTGGAGCGGAAGGCGGCGCTCACCGGGATCGGTCAGTCCGAGGTGGGCCGGCGCCTGGACCGCGATCCGCTGGCGCTCACGGTCGACGCCTGCCTCGCGGCGATCGAGGACGCCGGCCTCACCCGCGAAGAGATCGACGGCCTCGCGACCTATCCGGGCACCATGTTGGGCGCTGCTGCGCCGGGCTTCAGCGGCGCGGGCATCCCGGACGTGCAGGACGCGCTGCGCCTCGAGCTCGACTGGTTCGCGGGCGGCGCGGAGCTGCCCGGCCAGCTCGGCTCGGTCGTGAACGCTTGTGCGGCCGTCGCCACGGGGCTCGCGCGGCACGTGCTGTGCTTCCGGACCGTCTGGGAGGGCAGCGCCCAGCGCGGTGGCCGCCGCGCCGGAATCGGTGCGGGCGGGTCGCGCGTGGGCGGCTTCATGCAGTGGACCCTGCCGTACGGCGCAGCATCCGCGGCCAACTGGATCGCCATGTTTGCGCAGCGGCACTTTCACGAGTTCGGCACCACCCGCGAGCAGCTGGCCTGGATTGCACTGAACGCGCGCCGCAACGCCGCCTTGAACCCGCGCGCCATCTATCGCGATCCTCTGACGCTCGACGACTACCTGGCGGCGCGCATGATCTCGACGCCCTTCTGTTTGTACGACTGCGACGTGCCCTGCGACGGCGCGACGGCGCTGATCGTGTCGCACGTCGATGCCGCCGGCGACTTGCGCCGCCCGCCGCTCCGGGTCGAGGCGGTGGGCAGCGCGCTGCACGGGCGGCCGAGCTGGGACCAGTTCGACGACCTGACGACCATGGCCCTGCGCGACGCCGCGCAGATGCTCTGGCAGCGCACCGACCTGCGACCGCAGGACGTGGACGTGGCAGAGCTCTACGACGGATTCAGCTTCATCGCGCTGGCCTGGCTCGAAGCGCTCGGCTTCTGCGGTCGCGGCGAGGGGGGTCCCTTCATCGAGGGCGGCAAGCGCATCGCGCTGGACGGCGAGATCCCCCTGAACACCCAGGGCGGCCAGCTCTCCGGCGGGCGCCTGCACGGCTACGGCTTCCTGCACGAGGCGTGCGTCCAGCTCTGGGGGGAGGGGGGCGAGCGCCAGGTGCCCGGCGACCCGCGGGTGGCCGTGGCCGCGGCGGGCGGCGGTCCGCTTGGCGGCTGCCTGCTGCTCGCCCGGGAGTGAACGCCTGAGCTTCTAGCCGAGCTCGCGCTAACGCGCGCTGCGGAGGTCGCCGAGTGGCCGCGTGAACGCGTCCCGGCCGGGGTCGAGCACGCAGACCTCGATCAGGTCGATCTCGATCCCGGCGAGAAAGCTGTGCGGATAGAGCACCGGCAGCAGCGCAACGCCCGTGACGAGCTGTACCAGCGCCAGCGGACGAGCCACGAGCAGGTCGGCCAGCACGAGCTGGCTCTGGACCAGGAAGCCCCGGGGGGCCTCGGCCCGAGCGGCGCCCGGGGTCAGGCAGGCCAGCAGCAGCGCGAGGCTCAGCGCTCTCATCCGATGCGGGGTTCGCTGGAGTCCACGGTCGTGAATTCTCTCTCTCCCCGGGGACCGCGGTCAAATGCGCTGTTAGAATCGCTGCGTGCATCCCGCGAAGCTCTTCCGTGTCGGCGCCTGCCTGCTTGCAGCGGCGCTCTTCGCCGGCCCGGTGGGCGATGCTCCGGTGGAGCTACGCGTACTCTCGTACAACACGCACGGTCTGGTCGGCTGGATTGCGGGGGACGACCCCGAGAGCCGCTTCCCGAAGATCTCGCAGCGGCTCCACGCCTATGACGTAGTCCTGATCCAGGAGGACTGGTCCTACCACGAAGAGCTCGTGAGCTGGGCGCCGCACGAGGTGGTGGAGCGCGGCAACGGCTCACGCCTGGCGCTCGCGTCGCTGCTGCCGATCTTCGGCGGCTCCGGCCTGACCACCCTGGTCCGGTCGCGCGACTGGCTGCTCGACGTGGGACGCGAGCCCTATGACACCTGCGCTGGCTGGCTCGGTGGCGCCAACGATTGCTTCGGGACCAAGGGTTTCCTGCACGTGCGCCTGCGGCTGCCGCCCGACCGGCGCCTGGACGTGTACCAGACGCATCTCGACGCCGGTGCGGGGCCTGACGACCAGGCGGCCCGTGTGCATCAACTGGAGCTCCTGACCGAGCGCATCGCCGCGATCAGCGGCGACCGCGCGCTGATCCTGGCGGGCGACTTCAACCTCGACGCGAAGCTGCCGGAGCAACGCGCGGCGCTCGACGACTTTGCGCAAGGGCTGGGTCTGCAAGACTCGCGCGCGGCGCCGGCGCCCGGCACCGCCTGGAGGCAGCTCGACTACGTGTTCTACCGCTCGGGCGCGCAGGTCGAGATCGAGCTGCTCGAGGCGGGCGAGGCGCTGGAGTTCCGCGACGCGACGATTCCGCTGTCGGATCACCCGGCGCTGTTCACGCGCTTCAGGATTCGCTGACGGCCTCGAGCTCCAGCTCGATGGTCGTGTCGCCGTCGCCGAGCATCGGCTGCGGCTCTGGCCGGTTCTCGGCGAACAGGTCGACCACCTTGCCGTCCACGGTGGCGGGCCGCGCGCGGGTCTTGGCCCAGTCGCGCAGCTCCTTGATACGGTCCTCGAAGGTGTCGTAGAGCGGCACCGTCTCGTTGATGGCGTTGGCCAGGTCGTTCTCGGAGATGTCCCGGTGCTCGGCAAAGGCCTTGTACAGCGCCGAGCCCACCACCTGCTCGAGTTCGGCGCCCGACAGGCGCTCCGACTGGGCGGCCAGCTCGTCGACCGGGAAGTGCAGCGGGTCGCGTTCGTGCTTGCGCAGGTGGATCGCCAGGATCTCCGCGCGCTCTGCCGGGTTGGGCAGGTCCACGAAGAACAGCTCGTCGAAGCGCCCGCGGCGCAGCAGCTCGGGAGGCAGGCAGGCGATGTCATTGGCCGTAGCGGCCACGAACACCGGGCTCGTCTTTTCCGACATCCAGGTCAGGAAGGAGCCGAAGCTGCGGTTGGTGCGCGCGTCGCTCTGCAGCGCGGCAAAGCCCTTCTCGACCTCGTCGATCCAGAGCACTGCCGGCGCCACCGACTCCGCGACGCGCACGGCCTCGCGGATCGTGAGCTCTGGGCTCTGCTCGGTGCGCCCGAAGGCCACCGCCAGGTCGAGGCGCAGCAGGGGGAACTGCCACTCGCGCGCGATCGCCTTGGCGCATAGCGACTTTCCGCAGCCCTGCACGCCGAGTAGCAGCAGGCCGCGGGGTACCGGCAGGCCGAAACTCCGAGCCTCGTCGCCGAACGCCCGGCGCCGCTCCCGCAGCCAGTGCTTGAGTTCTCCCAGTCCGCCGACCGAGCCCAGCCCACCTTCGGCTTCGTGGAACGACAGCGCCGGCGAGCGCTGCAGGGCCTGGCGCTTTTCGCGCACGATCCCGGCGATCGCGCTCTCGTTCAGGCCGCCCGCCACGGTGCAGGCCTTGCGAAACACGCGCAGCGTCTCGGAGCGGGTCAGGCCCAGCGACGCGCGCACCGCCGCGTCCAGCAGCTCGGACTCCGCGCCCTTCAGGGCGGGACGCAGCAGGGCATCGAGCTCCTCGGCCGAGGGCAGCGGCAGGTTCACCCGGCCAACCTCGCGCTCGAGCTCGAGCGGCAGCTCGATCATCGGTCCCAGCAGCACGATCGCCTGGTGGCGCTCCTCGAGCAGCGGCAGCATGTCGCGCAGGCGCCGCACGGCGCCCGGATCGCCGAGCCCTGTGTGCGCGTCGAGCAGCGCGAAGATCGCGGGCTGGCTGCAGGCAGCGATCGCGCGCAGACCGTCGTCGAGGGAGCCTTCGCCCTGTCCGCTCGACAGCCCGGATGCGCTCGACCACTCGATCACTTCGGTGCCGCCCTTGCGCGACATGGCCTCTAGAAGCTCGACGGCGCGGCGCTCCTCGAAAGTTTCGACCGCGATCACGCGCCAACCGGTTCTGATCAGCAGCGCAAGCTCTTCGCAGAACGAGCGGCTCATTGCCCGTCCACCGTCACGCGCAGCACCTCCTCGAAGGTGGTCACCCCGCTTGCCAGATTGCGCAGCGCGCACTCGCGCAGGCTCTCGGCGCCCTCGATGCGCGCGGCGCGCGCGATCTCGCTGGCGTCCTTTCCGGTCTTGATCAGGTCGCGCACGCGGCGGCCCACGTCGAGCATCTCGAAGATGCCGCTACGGCCGTAGAGCCCCGTGTGACGGCAGTCCACGCAACCCTCCCCCCAGCGCACCTTCAGGCGCTCCTGGCGCTCCACCGGCACCTTCAGATCGAGTGCGGCCACCTGGTCGACTGTCAGGAAGCCCTCGATCGAGCAGTGCGGGCAGATCTTGCGGATCAGTCGCTGCGCCAGCACGCCGCGCAGCACGCTCGACAGCAGGAAGGGCTCCACCCCCAGGTCCATCAGGCGCGTGACCGCGCCCGCCGAGTCGCGCGTGTGCACGGTGGACAGGACCAGGTGGCCGGTGAGCGCGGCCTGCACCGCCATCTGTGCGGTCTCGGCGTCGCGGATCTCACCCACCATGACGATGTCGGGGTCCTGGCGCAGGATTGCTCGCAATGCCTGGGCAAAGGTCAGCTCGATCTGGCGGTGGACCTGCACCTGGCAGAAGCGCGGGTCGACCATCTCGATCGGGTCCTCGACCGTCATGATGTTG
>CAXMNF010000263.1:0-1694 GCA_964194645.1 uncultured Gammaproteobacteria bacterium | reverse complement strand
GGGCGTGATGAAGACCTTCAACATGACGCGCCCCGGGGTCGCCGCGATCGGCCTCGGCATCGCCCAGGCCGCCCTCGACTTCACCCGCGAGGAGCTGGCCAAGCTGGGCGTGGAGCCGAGCTACGCGTCCGGCAAGCACGGGCGCAGCGCCATCGAGCAGGAATTGCTGGAGATCGAGGCGGACATCGAGGTGGCGATGCTCGACGTGCTGCACGCGGCCTGGCTGTCCGGCGAGGGCCAGCCCAACAACGTGGAAGCGTCGATCGCCAAGGCCAAAGGCGGAGAGGTGGCTCGGACCGCCACACAGCGCTGCCTCGAGGTTCTCGGCGGGCTCGGCATCACACGCGACTACCTCCCGGAGAAGTGGTTCCGCGACACGCGCATCACCGATATCTACGAGGGCACGGGCCAGATCCAGCGCTTGATCATCGCTCGCGCGATCCTGGGCTATAGCTCGGCCGAGCTCAGCTAGCGGGTCGCGCAGAGGCTGCGGCTACAGCAGGAAGTGCAGAACCAACGGCATGACCGCGAAGGCCAGGCCGTTCGAGACCACCACCAGGCTGGCCACTGCCTCGGGCGAGCGCCCGTAGCGCTGCGCGAACAGGTAGTTGAACACCGCGACCGGCGTCGCGCACTGCACGATCACGACGCCGCGCGCGATCCCCTCTAGCCCCAGCGCGCCCGCCAGCAGCACCCCGGTCGCGAGCCCCATCGCCAGGCGCAGCAGCGAGAGCGCGACGGTGCGCGGCAGGTCCGAGACGCCGAGTTCGCCGAGCGACACGCCTAGCGTGAGCAACATCAGCGGAATCGTGAAACCGCCCAGCAGCTCGGTGGTGCGCGGCAGCCAGAGCGGCAGCGGCACGCCCGTGGCGAGCACCGCAACGGCCAGCACGGCCGACCAGGCCAGCGGGGTGCGCAGCAGCTCCGCGGCCGAGAAGCGGCCCTGCCAGAGCGAGATTCCGACGGTGTATTGCGCGAAGGCCGTGGTGGCGAAGAACGCGACGGCCAGGGCCAGCCCCGGCTCGCCGAACGCGAACAGGCAGAGCGGCAGGCCCAGGTTGCCGGTGTTCCCGAACATGAGCGGAGCCAGGTACACGTCGCGCGGCAGACCCGTCGCGCGCAGGGCAAGCCAGCCGACGGCTGCGAAGATCGCCATGGCCGACGCCGAAGCGAGCGCCATGCGCAGCATCAGGTCGGGCTCCACGCGCAGCGAGACCAGGCCGGAGAACACCAGGCAGGGCGCGCCAATGTCCATGATCAGACGCGTGATCAGTTCGCGGTCGTAGGCACGGCCGGCGCGCACCCAGAGCCAGCCGAGCCCCGCGCACACGAAGACCGGCACGACCATGCCGAGCACCGTGAGAGCGGCTTCCAAGCTCCGCTCAGGTACCCGAGAGCGCGCGCAGCTGCGCGATCAGATCGCGGATCTGCGGGTCGGTGAGCACGCCGCCCCAGGGCGCCATCAGCGGCGACTTGCCGACCGACGCCCCGCCCTGGCTGATCACCTTGTACAGGTGCTGGTCGGAGAGCGCACCCATGTATGCGGGATCGGTGTGATCGGCCGGCTTCGGCTCGATCTGCGAAGCGGGGCCGTCGCCCTTCCCTCCCACGCCGTGGCAGGTCGAGCAGAACTGCCCGTAGATGCGCGCGCCCGCAGCGGCGTCGCCGCGCAGGTTGCCGGACGGGATCGCGGG
>CAXMNF010000262.1:0-3586 GCA_964194645.1 uncultured Gammaproteobacteria bacterium | reverse complement strand
CCTTCTTCGATCACCAGGCCGACCGTGTGTACGTCGCCCTCGACGCGGGCCGTCTTGTGCAGGGTCACCTGGCGGTTCGCCATGATGTCGCCCTGGACCTCGCCGGAGATCACGACCACCTCGGACTTGATCGCCGCGTGCACGCAACCCGTCTCACCGACGATCAGCGTGTTCTCGCTGGTGATCTCGCCCTCGAATCGGCCGTCGATCCGGACCGTGTCCTTGAACGTGAGCTTGCCCGTGAACTCTGAGCCCTGATCGATGAATGCGGTCAGGGTGCCAACGCCCTCGGCTGGGCTGAGCATCCCTTCCTTCCCTTTGCGGAGGTCCTGAAAGGCCATCTGCACGTCTCCTCACGTGGGCGCCGGGTGATCGCCCGGCTTGCACCTTGGCTGCCTATCGGCGCATTGCGGCAGAGCTTTAGGGGATCGGGCCGGTCCGTTGCTATGCTCCCCCGCATGCCCTCGGCCGCTGCCAGCGAGATCCGCAAAGAGCTGGCGCGCGCCCGCGCGGCCGACCAGGTGCACGGCGCCTACCTGCTCGCCGGGCCGCCGGGAACGGGCAAGCGCGAGACGGCCCTCTGGCTGGCGCGGCTGCTGCTCTGCCGGGCCGACGGCCCGGATCCCTGCGAGGCCTGCGGTGGTTGCCAGCGCACCCGGGGCCCGGACCCGCACGAGTGGAGCCACCCCGACCTGCGGCTGCTGGAGCCGGAGAAGAGTGCACTCACGATCGACCAGGTCCGCGACCTGCAGCGCGAACTGTCGCTGGTCGCGAACGAAGGAGGCCGCCGCGTCGCCGTGCTGTTCGCGGTCGAGCGGCTCCAGGCCCGGCCCGCGAACGCGCTCTTGAAGACGCTCGAGGAACCGCCGGCGGGCGCGACCCTGGTGCTGCTGGCAACGAGCGCGGACGCACTGCCCGCGACCCTGCGCTCGCGCAGCGTCGTGTACCAGTTCAGGCCCGAGGCCGAGGCGACGATCGAGGCCGCCTTGCGCGAGGCGGGCCTCGACGAGTCCGACGCCTGGCTCGCCGCGGCGCTAGGCGGCGGCAGCACCTTGGCGGCGCGCGGCTGGGCCGACGAACACCTGGAGGCGGCGCGTGAACTGCGCACCGCGCTCGAGGCAGCGGCGGCTGGCAGCGCCTCGCAGGCGCTGGATCTCGCCGAGTCCTTCCGCGGCGCCGGAGAGATCGTGCGCAGCCGTTGCGAGCTCTTCCTGGCGGTGCACGGGGCGCTGGCGCGCCGGCGCATCGCAGAGGCGGCGCAGGCCGATGACCGTGCGGCGCTCGAGTGCTGGCTCGAGCGCGCGGAAAGCGGCGCCCGCGCGCGCCGCGAGATCGCGATCCGCAACCTGAACCCGCAGCTCGTTGTCGAGGGCTTGATGCTCGACCTGCGCAGCTAGCGGGTTACATTCCCGGACCCGATGGCCGCTCCCTTCTACGTGACGACGCCGATCTACTACCCGAGTGCGGACCCGCACATCGGCAGCTGCTACACGACCGCCTACGCGGACACGCTCGCGCGCTACCACCGGCTGTGCGGCCGCGACGTGTTCATGCTTACGGGCACCGACGAGCACGGCGAGAAGATGGTCGAAGCCGCCGAGGCCCGCGGCGTTACGCCCCAGGCATTCGTGGACGAGATGGCAGAGCGCTTCCGCTCCACCTGGGATGCGCTCGACCTGCGTTACGACCGCTTCATCCGCACCACCGAGCCCCAGCACATGCAGGCCGCGGCGCACTTCATGCAGAAGCTCTACGACGCCGGCGAGATCGAATTCCGCGACTACACCGGGCGCTACTGCGTGGGTTGCGAGCGCTACCTGACCGAGCGGGAACTGGTCGACGGCAAGTGCGAGCAGCACCTCGTGGAGCCCGAGGAGCGCTCGGAAGGCAACTATTTCTTCAAGATGTCGAAACACTTCGCCTGGCTGATCGACGAGCTGGAACGCAATCCCGAGCGGATCGCGCCGGAGCGCTACCGCAGCGAGGTGCTGGCGCTGCTCAA
Source organism: uncultured Gammaproteobacteria bacterium (assembly GCA_964194645.1). Taxonomy (GTDB): domain Bacteria; phylum Myxococcota_A; class UBA9160; order SZUA-336; family SZUA-336; genus CAXMNF01. The sequence goes on along the minus strand of CAXMNF010000262.1, from coordinate 1,584 downwards.
GTCGGACGTGCTGGGGGACCTGTGCATCACGCGCCCGCGCGAGCGGCTGTCCTGGGGGGTGACCGCGCCCTGGGACGAGGGCTACGTGCTCTACGTGTGGACCGACGCGCTGGTCAACTACCTGACCGGCATCGGCTACCCCGACGACCCCGGCTGGGAGCAGCGCTGGTCGGGCGCCTACCACCTGACGGCCAAGGACATCCTGAAGCCCCACGCGATCTTCTGGCCCACCATGCTGCACGCCGCGGGCCTGCCGCTCTACCAGGGGCTGCGCGTGCACGGCTATTGGAACCGCGGCCAGCAAAAGATCTCGAAGAGCCTGCCGCACAAGATCCACCCCTTCGAGATGCGCGAGCAGTTCGGCTGGGAGGCCTTCCGCTACTACATGTTGCGCGAGATGGCCTTCGGCACCGACTGCAACTTCTCCGAGGAAGCCGTGATCAAGCGCTTGAACGACGACCTGGGCAACGACCTGGGCAACCTGCTGAACCGCTCTGTGGCGATGCTTGAGCGCTACTTCGACGGTGTGGTCCAGGCCCCGCCCGCCGAGAGCGAGCTTGCGCCGGTGGCAGGGCGGGTGCGGGCCGAGATCGACGCCCACCTCGCGGACTTCTCGACGCAGCGGGCGCTGGCTTCGCTCTGGGAGCTGGTGTCGGCCGGCAACAAGTTCATCGACAGCAAGGCGCCCTGGAAGCTCGCCAAGGAACCGGAGCGCCGTGCCGAGCTCGGGGGCGTGCTCTACGAATGCCTGGAGGCGCTGCGCGTGATCGCGGTGCTGCTCCAGCCGTTCATGCCCGGCACCAGCCCGCGCATTCTGGAGAGCCTGGGCAACCCAGCAACGGGCGCCACGCTCGACGCGGGCGCGCGCTGGGGTGGGCTCGAGCCGGGCGCGCAGACGCACAAGATCGAGGCGCTGTTCCCGCGGATCGAAGCGTGAGGCTGTTCGACAGCCACGCGCACCTGGGTGCGCCAGAGCTGCGCGGCGAAACCGGGCCGATGCTCGAGCGGGCCCGCGAGGCAGGAGTGCGCGGCGTGGTGGCGGTCGGTGCCGGCTACGGCCTGTCGCTGAACGCCGCGGCCGTGGCCCTGGCCGAGGAGCACGCCGACGTATGGGCGACTGCCGGCCTGCATCCGCACGACGCCGAGGAGTGGAACGAGCTGGCCGAGCGCGCGATCGACGGCTGGCTCGCGCACGAGCGCGTGCTGGCGATCGGCGAATGCGGCTTGGACTACTGGTACGAGCACGCGCCGCGCGAGCGCCAGGACGCCTGCTTGCGCGGTCAGATCGCGCTGGCGCGCCGCCACGAGCTGCCGCTCGTGATCCACGTGCGCCCGAGCCGCGGCAGCCGCGACGCATTCACCGACCTGCTGCGCATCTTCGACGAGGCGGGCGCGGACCGGGCGGGTGGCGTGATCCACTGCTTCACGGGCGACCTGCCCTTCGCGCGCGAGTGCCTGGCCCGGGGCTTCGACATTTCGTTCTCAGGGATCGTCACCTTCAAGAATGCTGCGGAGCTGCGCGACGTGGCTGCGGCGCTACCGCTCGAGCGCCTGCTGATCGAAACCGACACACCGCTGCTCGCC
>CAXMNF010000261.1:0-3334 GCA_964194645.1 uncultured Gammaproteobacteria bacterium | reverse complement strand
GTACTCGCCCACCTGCCCCCACACCCCGAGCGAGTCGAAGGCCTCGCCGCGGGCGCGCACGAACCAGTGGTGGCGCACCATCCCCACTGCGCCCGCCAGCAGCAGCAGCAGCACATCCTGGCTGCGCTCCACGGCCGGCGCATCGAGCGCGCCGAGCGCCTCTACGCAGAGCAGCAGCGCCGTGCCGTGCAGCAGGTAGATGGCGGCCCGATCGAACAGGACCTCATGCTGGGCGGCGACTACGCGCGCGTAGAGGGCCGACTGCGCGAAGATCGCGACCAGCAACGCCAGCCGGTTCGGAACCAGCGGGTAGAACGAGACCAGGCCCGCCACCACCAGTCCCTGTGCGATCAGAGTGTCGAGCAGATGCGCCCAGCGCACGCCGAGCGCGCGTGCGCGAAGCGACAGCGCCCAGGCCGCGCCCGCCGCGGCGAACAGCGCAACTCCGCGCAGCGGCGTCTCGCGCGAGTAGCTCGCGAGCGCCGCAGCGAGCAGCGCCCAGTTCAGCAGGTGCACCGCGAAGGGCAAGCGTTCGAAGACGGGCGTCTGGTACTCGCGTCGGTAGTGCACCAGCGCGGCGGCCGCCGCTACGACGAGGCTTCCCGCGGCGGCCAGGGCGCGCAGCTCGATCCGATCGAGCGCCGCGCCCATGCCCAGGTACCAGTCCAGGTGAAACAACCCGAAGGCCGCCAGGGTCGCGCCCAGGTGCAGGTCCCAGCGCGTGCGGTGCGCGAGCGCCACGCCGAACAGGGCCACGCCGCAGGCCAACATGAAGGGCACGGGCTCGGCGGGCACGATCGCCAGCGGAATCAGGCCGAGCACGGTGTGAAGCGCGGCAAAGCGCTCGGAGCCCGCGGCCAGCGCCAGCCCCAGGTTCACGGCGATGCCCAGCGACAGCAGGGCCAGCGCGGGCACGGTGCCCTCGACCCAGCGCAGACCGTCTACCGCAACTGCGCCGAAGCAGGCGAACAGAAACAGCGCCGCAGCCGCGCTGCGCAGCCAGACGGCCGGCACTTGCCAGGGCTCGCGTGCGCGCAGCAACTGATACAGCCCGGCCAGCGCGGCGGCCAGGCCGGCAATCATGGCGCTGCGCAGCTCCGGGCCCAGAAAGAGCGCCGTGTAAATTCCCAGGAAGGCCACGCCCGCCACGAGCAGGGCCGCGCCCAGAATGCCGGTCCAGTTCTCGATCAGCTGGCGCTCCAGCGACGGCCAGCGCGAGCCGCCGCGCGCCGTCTCGAGCAGCCGCGCGCCGGCTGCTCGCAGGGACGCGAGGGGGGGAACCGGCGCGGGGTGAGCGGCCGGCGTCGCGACTGCGGGCGAGCCGGCGGACGGGGCCGCGCTGGCGGGTCGCGCAGGCGCCGCGGCCGGCCGGGCCGATTGCTGCGCAACGCCGAGTTGCCCCTCGAGCGCGCGAATCCGCGCCGAGGCACGCCCCAGTTCGCGGCGCGTCCACAGAAACAGCGCCAGCAACGCGATAAGGGCCAGGAATCCCATCGAATTCCCTATCGTCGCGCGCAGCCGCCCGGGTGAGCAGCGTCACGATGTTCAGGATGCGTCTGCACGAGACAAGATGAGAGACATCGGACAGCCCGAAGTCCGTACCGCCCTGGGAGAATCCATGAGACTCGCGCTGCCGCTGCTCGTTCTGCTCGTCCTCGCCCCCCTGCCCGCTCTCGCGGAGCCTGCGCCGACCCCGGTCGAGGTCCAGAAGGTACTGGACTTCTACTACGGGCCACAGACCGCCTCACCGATCCTCGTGCAGAGCCTGATCTGCCGCGACGTGGTCGCCGAGGGCGAGAAGAAGAACCAGTGCTCGGAGACCATCGCGCCGGACGCCCTGCGCGTGGGCGAGGCCGGCTACCTGTGGCTCAACTTCATGGTGCCGCGCGGCGCGGAGCGCCAACAGATCCTGATCCAGTTCGAGCACCGCGGCACCACGCGCATGACCCGCCAGATCGAGGTCAGCTCGGCGATTCGCTACCGCGCCTGGAAGCGCTTCGAGCTGGACCGGCCGGGCCAGTGGTCGGTCAAGATCCTGCACGACCGCAGTGACGGCGTGCAGGCGCTCGACACTCTGAAGCTCGCCGCGCAGCCGCCGGACGTCGCGGCGCTCGCTCCGGGCCGTCCGTGAGGCGCGGCGAAGCCCTCCAGTTCGCGCCCGGCGAGCACACGCGCATGGCCATGGCCAACGCCCTGGCCGGCGACGACGGCCTCGACTCCGCCGAGCGCCGGCCACCCGCGAGCCTGGCCGCGTTCCTCTGCGGCCTGGTCCTGGGCGGCGCCCTGGGCATCTCACTAGCGCCGCCGACCGCCGCGTCGTCCGCAAGCCCGACGTCCCCACCCCCGCTCTGCCAGTCCTCCCTTCCCTTCCCGTAGGAGAGCGACGCAGGTCGCTCTCCGCGCGGCACGCCACGAATGCGCTCCGCGCTCCGGCCGCCTCGCTCGGCGTCGACTCGCCCGCATGGCTCTAGCCGGGCGCGCGTTGGTCCGTATCTTCACGAGCGATGAGTCGGATCCTGGTCTGCCAGCACGTGCCCTTCGAGATCCTCGGGACGCTCAATCCCCTGCTCAAGAGCTACGGCGTGCGCATCAAGTACGTGAACTTCGGTCGCCACCCCGATGCGCGGCCGACCCTCGCCGGCTACGAGGGCCTGGTCGTACTGGGCGGCCCCATGAGCGTGGACGAGGGCGAGCGCCACCCGCACCTGCAGACCGAGACCGAGCTGATCCGCGAGGCGCTCGAGCTCGACCTCCCGGTGCTCGGCATCTGCCTGGGCGCCCAGCTGGTGGCCCGCGCGCTCGGAGCGCCGGTGCGGCGGAGCCTGGAGAAGGAGATCGGCTGGTACGAAGTGGGCCTCACCGAGCAGGGGCGACTCGACCCGCTCTTCGCGCACTTCGGCCCGAGCGAGCAGATCTTCCAGTGGCACGGCGACAGCTTCGAGCTGCCCGCCGGCGCGGTGCACCTGGCGTCGACCGGCGGCTGCCCGAACCAGGCGTTCCGCTACCGCGACAAGGTCTATGCCTTCCAGTTCCACATGGAGGTGGACGAGCCGTTGATCGAGCGCTGGCTGTCGGTCCCGGTTCACGTCGCGGAGCTGGCGGAGCTGGCTGGGCGGGTCGATCCCGACACGATCCGGCAGGAGACGCGCCGCCACATCGCACGGCTGCGGACGCTGGCCGACCGCACCTTCGCGGGCTTCGCGGAGCTGCTGCTCGGCGCGAGCCGCAGGCGCTCCGCGCACCCTCACGGGTAGCGACGTGATCTGGATCCCGCTCACCCTGCTCGCGGTGACGATGCAGGTGCTGCGCACCGCCGGTCAGAAGCGGCTCACCG
>CAXMNF010000260.1:0-6020 GCA_964194645.1 uncultured Gammaproteobacteria bacterium | reverse complement strand
AGATATCCCAGCGGGAGCATGGTAAGGTCCGACCCGCAGATGCCCGCCGACCTGACGCGCACGCGCACGCCCTCCGAACCGGAAGGGGCCGGCACATCGGCGACCCCGATCCGACCCTGTTGGCAGCGCACGGCGCGCATCGCTCGCTCCTCCGTGCGGCGCACCGTAGCACGGGATGCCTGAGACCAGCGCGGTTCGCCTGGGCAGCATCCTTTTCTCGCTGGTCGAGCCGGAGCGCGCCCACGCCACAGCCTTCCACCGCTGGTACGAGCGCGACCACTTCTACGCCGGGATGATGTCGGGCCCCGACCTCTTCGCCGGCCGACGCTGGGTGGCGACGCGTGAGCTGAAGGCGCTGCGCTACCCCGAGAGCTCTCCATTCGCCCAGGATCTCGCGGCCGGATCCTACGCCGTCACGTACTGGATCCTGGCCGGGCGACACCAGCCCTTCGTGCGCTGGGCCGTGCAGCGAGTGCACGAGCTTTACAGCGAGGGGCGCATGTTTCCCCACGCGCGGCAGGTGCACACCGGCTTCTACGAGTTCCGCTTCGCCGCCGCGCGCGATCCGGACGGCGTACCCGCCGAGCTGGCACTCGACCATCCCTATGCCGGACTCGCCGCGCTCATCGTGGACGATGCGCGCGAGCGCGAGCGGCTCGCGGAGTGGATCGAGCGCGAGCAACTGCCAGGCACCCCGGCGGGTCAGTGCCTGGGATTCGCGCCGCTGCCGCTGCCCGATGATGCACCGGCCAACACGCCCCGGATCGGGGCGCCTGAAGATCGCAGCCTGCTGCTCTACTTCCTGGAGGCCGACCCGCGCGACTGCTGGACCGGGCTGTTCGCCCCGGCCGCGGAGCAGCTCGCCGCCGAGGGGCTCGGCCGGATCTCCTATGCCAGCGCGTTCCTGCCCACCGTCCCCGGAACAGATCGCTACACGGACGAGCTCTGGTGAGCGCAGCGGGCGCCTCGCGCGGCCGCGTGTTCCTGGTGGTCCTGGGCTGCCTGATTTGCCAGCTGGGCTTGGGCTACGGCTACGTGTTCGGCCCGCTCGCTCCGGACATCCTGGCCGAGTTCGACTGGACGCGCACGGCCTACTCCGCGGCACGCGCTCCGCAGCTCTTCGTGATCGCGCTCGCCAGCCCCCTGATCGGCATGACCGTCGTGCGGGCCGGCTCGCGAGCCGTTCTGGTCGCGGGCGCAGTCTCGCTTGCGCTCTGCTACGTGCTGCTCTCGCGGATGCAGGACCTCTGGCACCTGTACGCGCTGATTGGCCTGCAGGGACTGGCTGTAGCCGGTCTGGGCGACATCTCGGTCGGACAAGTGGTCACGCGCTGGACGACGCGCAATCGAGGCCTGGCGCTCGGCGTGGTCTACGTCGGCTCGAACCTGGGCGGCGCGATTCTGACGCGCGCGGCGGCCGCGATCGCGGACCGGGCGTCCTGGCGCGAGGCGTTCCTGGTGATGGGCATCGGCGCGCTGCTGGTGATCCTGCCCTTCGCGGCCTTCGTGGTGCGCGAGCCGCGCGGGGCGGAGCTCGAGATCCCGAAGGATCCGGGCTCCGCCAGCAGCACCGCGAACGACATCGACCTGCGCGGGGCGCTGCGCACGCGCAGCTTCTGGATCCTGGCGGCCGTGCTGTTCAGCTTCTTCTTCTACTTCCTGGGCATGCTCGAACACCTGGTGCTCGCGCTCGTGGACGGTGGCATGGAACGCGGCGACGCGGTCGCGCACTTCAGCAACGCGATCGCCCTCGGCATCGCCAGCAAGATCGGCTACGGCTGGCTGGCGGATCGCATGCGCGCGAAGACCGCGATCCTGGTCGACTACGGGATCCTGGCGCTCTCCTCCCTGGTGCTGCTCGCGGTCCCGAACGTGCTCTTCCTCTGGGCGTTCGTGCTCACCTACGGCATCGCGACCGCTGCGCGCGACGTGGTCTACCCGTTGATCATCACCAGCTGCTTCGGTCTGGGGTACATGGCCGAGATCTACGGAGCGGTCATGCTGGCCCTGGCGCCTGGCGGCGCGCTCGGACCGATCTTCGCCGGCTTCGTGCACGACCGGACCGGCAGCTACGACCTGGCCTTTGCGACCTTCGCGGTACTCAACCTGCTGGCCGTGGGGGCGCTCTTCCTGCTGCGCGATGAGCGCGCCCGATATACTGCGGCACATGACGGCTAGCCTCTCCACGTCGGTGATCCTCTCGAGCCTGTCGCTCTACTACGGCGACGAGCTCACGGGCCTGCTCGAGACCGCGCGCATGGCCGACGATCTCGGCATCGGCCAGCTCGTGCTGACGGACCACGTGGTGATGGGCGAGCGCACCGACCGCTACCCGTACGGGCGCTTCCCCTACCCGCTCGAGGAACCCTGGCCCGAGCCGCTCACGACCCTGGCGGCGCTCGCGGGCTGCACCAGGCGTGTGCGCCTCGGCACCGGCGTGCTGATCGCGCCGCTCCGGCCGGCCGTGCTGCTCGCCAAGACGCTCGCCACACTCGATGCGCTCTCCGGGGGACGCCTCGACCTGGGAGTGGGCACCGGCTGGCAGCGCGAGGAGTACGAAGCGCTCGGCCTCCCGTTCGCGGGGCGTAGCGAGCGCCTCGACGACGTGCTGCGCGCCTGCCGCGCGCTGTGGCGCGACGCGCCGGCAACCTTCTCTTCGCCGAGCGTCTCGTTCGAGAAGGTCTGGTGCTTGCCGCGGCCGGTGCAGCCCGGAGGGATACCCATCTGGTTCGGCGTGCGCCTCTCCGAGCGCAACGTGGCTCGCATCGTCGAGCACGGCGCGGGTTGGATGCCGCTCCTGGACAGCGAGAAGGATCTCTGGGACGGGGCCGCGCGCCTGCGCAGGGAGTTCCGCGCCGCGGGCCGCGACCCGGCCAGCCTGGGCGTGCGCGCCACGCCCCTGGTCTTGGACAAGGACCGCCGCCCCGACCTGGAGCGCTCGATTGCCGAGCTGCCGCGCCTGGCCGAGCAGGGCGCCACGGTCGCCTCCTTCGCGCTCGCCGCCTTCGCGCGCAGCCGAGAAGAGATCCGGCCGGTCCTGGAGGCGATCGCGCGGGTAGAATCGGGCTAACCAAGGAGAGCGAGATGATCCGAGGCATCCACCATACGGCGATCTCAACGGCGGACCTGCCGCGCTCGATCGCGTTCTACCGCGACGTGCTCGGCTTCGAGGAGATCCTGGACTACGAGTGGCCAGAGGGCACCGCAAACATGAACGCCACACACGCGCTGGCCGAGACGGCCGGCCGGGTGGTGCTGATGCGGCTCGGCAAGAGCATGATCGAGCTGTTCGATTTCCAAACGCCGACGCCCAAGCCTGTGGACCCGGAGCGGCCGCTCTGCGACCACGGCATCACCCATCTGTGCCTGGACGTGGTCGACATCGACAAGGAGTACGAGCGCCTCTCGGCGGCGGGCATGCGTTTTCACTGCGCGCCCGTCCAGAACGGGGACGCGCGCATGACCTACGGCCGGGACCCGGACGGCAACGTGATCGAGCTACTCGAGTTCCTGAACCCCGACGACCCGCTGCTCGTGCAGTAATGCTGGGCCCCGACGACCTGGTCTTGTGCGCGGCCACCCTCTCGCGCGTGCCGTTCGTGGAGCGTATCGAGGCGGCCTCGGCGGCTGGCTTTCGCGGCATCTCGATGTGGTCCACGGACTACGCGCAGGCGCGCGAGGCGGGCGTGTCCGACGCCGAACTGCGCACTCGCCTTGCCGATCACGGCCTCGAGGTGGCCGAGCTGGACCCGCTGCTGAACTGGGTGCCTGGAACGGGCCTGGGCGCCGGTGCGAACCAGGAAGGCATGGCCTTCTTCCGCGCGACAGAGGCGGACTTCTACCGCATGGCCGAAGCGGTTCACGCGCGCTCGATCAACGTGGCCCTGTTCACGGACGCGCCGATCGAACGCGCCGCCCTGGTGGAGCCCTTCGCGGCCCTCTGCGACCGCGCGAGCCAGTACGATCTGCTGGTCCACCTGGAGTTCATGCCCTTCACCCAGGTCCCGAACCTGGCCGCGGCGCTCGAGGTCGTGTCGCTCGCCGACCGCCCGAACGGCGGCGTGACGCTCGACACCTGGCACCACTTCCGCGGGGGCGGCACGGCGCAGACCCTGGCGGGCGTTCCCGGGACGCGCCTGCTCGCCGTACAGATCAGCGACGCCCCGCGCGAGCCGCACCCGGACGTGATCGAGGAGACCATGCGCCTGCGCCGTGTTCCGGGAGACGGAGACGCCGACCTGGCAGAGGTCATCGCCGCCCTGCGCGCGAGCGGCTCGAGCGCGCCGCTCGGCGCAGAGATCTTCTCCGACGCACTCGCGGAGCTGCCCGGAAAGGAGGCCGCGCAGCGCGCCGCCGAGGGTCTGCGCGCCGTGTTGGAGCGGTCGCGTAGCCTATGATTCGGCCCAGCCTGCAGCGTTCCAGAAGCCAGCGCGTGCCGGTGCGCCTGTTCAACCACGGGCGCCGGCTGCTGGAAAAGCTGGGCGTCGAGCGCGCTCGCTTCGACGCAGACCAGTTGCTCGAGGCGGCATGCCTCGCGACCGGTCTTTCCGACTACGGTCCGTCCGGCTTCGAGACCGGACTGCGCGTGCTGGTGGACGCCTACGAGAACGAGGCGCGCTTGAATCCATTTGGCCGCTGGATGGTGGGACAGGAGCTGCTCGGCATCCTATCGAGCCGGCTCGGGGTGGTGGCCGGCTGGAAGAACCGGCCGGACGCGCTGGAACTTCCGATCGAGCGGCCGATCTTCGTACTCGGTCTGCCGCGTACCGGCACCACAGCCCTGCATGATCTGCTCGCGCAGGACCCTGCTCTCCAGGCACTCGACTACTGGCTGGCCGCGGCGCCGGGGCCGCGCCCGCCGGCGGACCAGGCGGCCCGCGACCCGCGCTACAAGCGCGCGGCCCAGGGCCTGCGCCTAACCTACTACCTGGATCCGGGGCTGCGTGCGATCCACAACCTGACCCCCGATGGTCCCGATGAGTGCCGCCACCTGCTCCAAGAGAGCTTCACCGACGACACCTTCGACTCGAACGCGACGATCCCGAGCTACACGGATTGGTACGGCCAGGTCGACATGCGCCCCTCGTACGAGCACCACCGGGACGTGCTCAAGCTCGTCGGGTCAAGCTGTCCATACCGGCGCTGGGCGCTCAAGTACCCCTCGCACATGAGGCACCTGCAGGTGTTGCTCGAGGTCTACCCGGACGCGTGCATCGTGCAGACCCACCGCGACCCGGCGCGCGTACTGCCCTCGCTGTGCAGCCTGGTCACCGGCTGGCGCGGCGTCTACGAGGACCGGGTCGATGCCCACGCGATCGGCCGCTGGCAGCTCGACATGTGGGCGCGCCGCATGGAGCACGCGCTCCAGGTGCGCCAGCGCTCTAACCCGGCACAGTTCTTCGATATCCACTTCCGCGAGCTGCTCGACGACCCGGTCGGCGCCGTGCGGCGCGTGCACCAGCACTTCGGGGGCGATCTTCCCGAGCAGACAGCCGAGCGCCTGGGCCGCTGGCACGCGTCGCACCCGCAGGGGCAGTTCGGCGGGCACAGCTACAGCGCCGATACCTTCGGACTGTCGCAGGGCGAGATGGCCGAGCGCTTCAAGGCCTACACCGACCACTTCGACGTGCCGAGCGAGACACCATGAAGTTCTGGCAGTCGGTGGCATTCACGGAGCCGGAGCAGCTGATCGAGCTGGCTCGCGGCGCGGAGGCGTCCGGTTTCGAGGGCCTGCTCGTCTCGGAGCACCTGTTCGTTCCCCAACAATTCGCTGCGAAATATCCGTACGCGGAGAACGGCGTTCCGGACTTCACGGGAGCCACTCCGTTCCCTGAGCCGTGGTCAGCGATCGCGGCGATGGCCAGCGCCACCGTGCGTCTGCGCTTCTCGACCATGGTCTTCATCCTGCCCTTACGCCACCCGCTCGAGGTGGCCAAGGCCGTCTCGACGGTGGCCGTGCTGTCCGGCAACCGGGTGGCGCTCGGGGCTGGAGCCGGCTGGATGCGCGAGGAGTACGACAC
>CAXMNF010000259.1:0-3021 GCA_964194645.1 uncultured Gammaproteobacteria bacterium | reverse complement strand
TCCCGGCGCCCGCATAGCAGAGCAGTTTCCTCGCCGCGCACTCGCTCCCGTAGCATGCGAAATTGACCTGCGCGTCACTCGCGCTCATGGCGGGGCTGCCGGGTTGGCCCCGGACAGCACGGCGCGCAGCTCGTCGATCTGGGCCGGGGACGAGGCCACGATCATGCCGCGCATGCCTTCCCGGTATCGCTCGGGGAACGCGCCCTCGAGGGCCTCGACCGCCCCGCCTGCCTCGAGCACCGGCAGCGCCGCGATCCAGGCTCGGCGCGACAGGCCCTCGGGCTGGCCGCTGATGCGCAGCGCCCCCAAGGTGCCCGCCAGGAGCGGCGCCACGCCGATCGCTCCCCCCGCTGCCAGGGTCAGGGTCAGGCCCCGATCTCGCAGCCGCTCCTCGATCGGATCGGGCACGCCGTGCGAGATCAGCAGGCGCAGACCGGCCGGATCGAGCCGGGCGGGAGCGAACGGCGCCCCGCCCTGGGACATCTCGACGCTGCCGCCGCGAACCACGCGCACCAACACGTCTTCCTGAGGCACCGCGATCAGCGCGGCGTCCACGCGATCGTCGCGCTCCAGGCCCACGATGATCGCGTAGAGCCCGTCGCGCCGCAGATAGCGCACCGTCCCGTCGACCGGGTCGACGCGCACCACCTGGGGGGAGTCGTTCGCGGCGAAGCGCCCGACCGCAGGCGTCTCCTCCTCGGCATCGACCGCAACGCCCGGAAAGCGGTCCCACAGGGCCGTCAGCAGGATCTCCTGCGAGACGCAGTCCGCGTCCGTGAGGGCAGCCTTCGCGGAGGTCGAGTGGCCGGGCTTCGGCGTATTCGACACGCGCCCTTCGAGCCAGCGCACCGCCGCCATTGCCTGGCGGACCGGCAGCGTCATGGCCTGCACGAACTCCTTCGGCGCAATCATCATCGTGCCGCGTCCAGCATCAAGGCGGCAAAAGTCTAGCTGATCCGGGTGTCAACGCCCGGCGGGCAGATGGTCCATCCCATGCCTGTTGGGGTGGGACCCGGTTGACCGGAGGGGCGTGATTCCTCTAGCCTCGCGGGTAGATGAGAGACTCTGTCCAGCCCCGGCCGCGCCGCCGCTTTCGCCGCGCGCCGGACGAGAAGCGCGCCCGGATCATCGCGGTGGCGCGCGCCTGCTTCTCGGAGCGCTCCTACGAGGAAGTCACGACCGCCGAGATCGCGCGCCGCGCGGACGTCTCGGAGGGCACGGTCTTCCACCACTTCGGCACCAAGCTCCACCTGCTGCAGCAGGTGGCCGAGCAGTACGCGGCCGACCTTGGCGAGGCCATGTTCGCAGGAGCGGCCGAGGAATACCGGCTCCTCCCCGAGTCCCTGGAGCGGGCCTACGCCTTCGTCAAGAAGGAAGGGACGCTCGGGATGAAGCCGGGCCGGACCGGCAACCCGAAGCCGATGCTGATCGTGGCCGCCGCTGTGCGCGAGGTGGTCGTCGACTGGGGCGCAAAGATCCTGGAGGTCTGGAACGCCCAGGGCGTGGTCCGGCCGATGGAGAACCCCCGGCTGGTGGCCGAAGCCCTGTTCCCGGTCGTGAACTCGCTGCTCGTCAAGGTCTTCAAGCAAGGCCGCGCGCGGATCTCTCCCGAGTACCTCGAGGAAGTGATGCGCTGCATCCTGGGGGCAGTCGACTTCAAGCCGCCCGAGGCGTGAGCCTTCCCAGCGACTAGCCGGGTTCGCGCTTGCGCGCCTCGTCGAAGAGCGTGGCGATCGTCTCCGGCGCCAGCGGCTCCTGCCGGGCCACCCCCAGGTTCTCGTCCACGTGGGCCTGGCTGCGCATGCCGACCAAGGTGGTGGTCACCCCGGGGGAGCTGCGCGCGAACTGCAGGGCGCGCTGCGCGTCGGTCTCGAGCCCCGGCATGGCTCGGCGCAGGAACTCCGGCAGGCCGCGCACGGCCCGGCCCTGCACCAGGGGCGCGACCGTGAAGACCGCGGTCCCGGTCTCGCGCAGCATCTCGAGCGCGGCCGCAGGCCGCGACTGCGTGCCGAACTGGGAGGGCAGACCGAGCGCCTCTCCCATCGCCACGCTGTAGGGAAGCTGGATGGCGCGCATGTGATGGTCCGCTCCGCCCACGTCAAGGGCGGTCTCCATCAGCTCCGCGATCGACAGGTGACCGCGCTCCGAGTGCGGTACCAGAAAGCCGCTCCAGGTCGAGAAGCCGTAGGCCCCGATGCTCCCCTTGTCCACCGCCTCCTCGAGCGTCTCGATCAGCTGTACGAGAATGCGCCGGAACTCGTCCGGCCCCTTGGCCGCCAGGTGCAGCTCCGGGTCCTGCACGCAGTACACGTCGAGCGTGGCCAGGCCCAGGTTGCGGCGGCTGCGCTCGATCTGGTCCGAGATGAACGCGCGGTCCAGCGAGTGGCGGCCGTTCACCAGGCCGTCAGCGTCAACCAGTCCGCTGTCTATGTAGGCCCGGTACAGGTAGCTCTGCGCCTCGTGCCGGCTGCGCGCGAAGTCGGGGTCGATCGTCAGATAACCGCCCTTGGTCACCACGCAGAGTTCGTCGCGCGCCCCGCCCTCGCTGGCGAAGGCTCGGCGCAGCGCGGCGCCGAGCGCGCGCTCGCTGGTCTGCATGCGGTAGGAGAGCGCCGTGTCGACCACGTTGATGCCCGACTCGAACGCATAGGCGACGGTCGAGCGATAGGCGAGATCGTCTACGCCGCCCGGGTCACCGGGCCGCGTGCCCATGCCGAGCGAGGACAGCCACAGCCGGTCGGGGCAGCGGAAGTGCGCACGCAGCCCGGGGAAGCGCTGCGCGTAGCGGCGTGTCCCCTCTTCCGTCGCGCGACCCGGCCAGAGCTCGTCCACGCTCCCTAGCCTAGCGCGTCCCGCTCTGGCACGATGCCGCCGCATGGAGTTCAACCTGGTCCAGGTCCACGAGGCGATCGCCGAGCTGGCGGGCGATCGCGAGTGCATCGTGTGGGGCGAGCGGCGCCTGTCGTGGCGCGACGTGACCGAGCGCACCCGGAGGCTCGCAAACTACCTGTTGGCGCGCGG
>CAXMNF010000258.1:0-5409 GCA_964194645.1 uncultured Gammaproteobacteria bacterium | reverse complement strand
ACCCTGAAAGAGCGTCTGCCGGGCGGTCCGCCCGAGCTGGGCGGCTACATCCGCTCGCTCCAGGACTGGATGGCCCAGCACCGCCGAGTGTTCGATACGAATGCGATTGGCGGGCGGGCGATCGTGGTCGCCGTGGCGCCCGGTGGCCGCGCGCGCGGCTGGGACGTGCGCGAGTCGGGCCTGGCCGATCCAGAGGCCGACCGGCTGCTCGACGCGGCCGTACGCCGTGGGGTCCCGCGCGTCGAGCAGGGGCCAATCGCGTTCGCCGTGCACTACGCAATTCCGAGACCCGCGCGCGACTGGAACTTCGGCCCCGCCGACTGGGTGCAGGCCGCCGAGGGCGCGCTTGGGGCTCCCGACCTCGACGCCGTCCTCGAGTCGCTGCTCTAGCCCTGGCCGAAGGCGCGGCGAGGCGGACCTGACCCGCTCGGTACCGAACGTCACGGCTGTCTCAAGCGGGCCGGGTGAGCTGCCGAACCAGAGCCCTTCACCGCGATGCGCCGCGAGCGAGGAACGGCGATGAGGCAGCACCAGACGGAGCGCGACGAGGGCGTCGTCCCCGAGCTCTCGATCGTGATTCCCTGCTACAACGAAGCGGAGAGCCTGCCGCACACGCTGGAGACCCTGCTGCCCGCACTCGAGTCGGCGGTCGGGGAGCGCTGGCGGGTATTGCTGGTCGACGACGGCAGCGCCGACGCGACCTTCGCGCTGATCGCGGACGCCCACCGCTGCGACCCGCGCGTGCAGGGGATCCGCCTGAGCCGCAACTTCGGTCACCAGGCCGCACTGGCGGCCGGGCTGGCCTTCGCGTCCGGGGCTCATGTTGGCGTGATCGACGCCGACCTGCAGGACCCCGTCGACGTTCTGCTCGAGCTGTACCGCGCGGTTGCCGAGCAGCGCTGCGATGTGTGCGTAGGCGTGCGCCGGCAGCGCGACGCCGCACTCTGGTTGCGCGTGGCGTACCGCTGCTTCTACGGGGCGATCGGCCGGCTCTCCGATGCGCCCTTCGAGCGAGACGCGGGCGACTTCTGCGTGTTCAACCGGCGCGTGCACCAGGTGCTGCTCAGCTTGCCGGAGCGCGCGCGCACCTTGCGCGGCCTGCGCGCCTGGGTGGGCTTCCAACACGGCCGCGTGGAGTACGACCGCCCGGCGCGCGTCCACGGCCAGTCCAAGTACAGCCTCGCGCGGCTGGTCGGCCTGGCGCTCGACTCCTTCGTCGCGTTCAGCAGCTTCCCGTTGCGGGTTGCCAGTCTGGTGGGTCTGGCCATGTCGCTCGCGACCTTGACGATCGGCGGCGTATTCCTCGTGAACCGGCTGTTTCCCGAGGTGACGATCCTGGGCTACTGGATCGGCGCGAACCCCGGCGTGACGACGATCGTGCTGTACCTGTCGCTGATCTCGAGCCTCCTGTTCTTCTGTCTGGGGATCATCGGCGAGTACGTGCTGCTCTTGCTGCGCGAGGTGCAGGCGCGGCCCAGCGCGGTCGTCGACCTGGCGCTCGGCGTCACCCAGGGCAGCGAGCGAGCGATTCCGGTCGGCACCACCGTGCTTGCGCCGCTCCCGGCGAAGGCCACCAGCGAGTGAGCGCCCGCTACGAGCTCCTGTCCGCCGCGCGCCCCGTGCATATGGCGGACGAGTGGTACGCGATCGCCAATCTCGACCACTTCTGGATCCGCCGGCGCTTCGAGGTGTTGCGCGCGCTGTGCGGTCCGCTGCTGGAAGGCCGACCCGGCGTGGCCGAGGTCGGCTGCGGGAACGGGCTGGTGCAGCGTCAGCTCGAGGACGAGCTCGGTATCGCGGTGGACGGCTTCGACTTGAACCCGCACGCGCTCGAGCAGAGCCTGTGCCGCCGCGGCCGGCTGGCCTGCTACGACGTCCACGACCGGAACGAGCGGCTGCGCGGGCTCTACGACCTGGTGCTGCTGCTCGACGTGCTCGAGCACGTGGAAGACGAGGGCGGATTCCTGGACGACGCCGCTTTTCTCGCGGCGCCGGGCGGGCACCTGGTGTTGAACGTGCCGGCGTCGCCGCGGCTCTATTCGCGCTATGACACGGCGGCCGGCCACCTGCGCCGCTACACCCCGCAAAGCCTGCTGGCCGCGGGCCGCGCCTGCGGACTCGAGCCGCTGCGCTGGACCTACTGGGGGCTGCCGCTGGTGCCGCTCGCCGCGGCGCGCAAGCTTGCCGCGCGCGGCGCGGCGCCCGACGACGTGATTCGCCTGGGCTTCCGGCCGCCGGCCGCATTCCTGAACCGCTGGCTCGCCTGGCTGGCGCGGCTGGAGCCGCTGCCGCAGCACTGGTTCGGCACCAGCCTGCTCGCGGTGTTCGCGAGCCCGGGTCCGTGAGCGCGCCGGCCGGCCGCTTCGCCTGGCGGCCTCCCGTCGCGCTGCTGCTCTTCGCGTTCTACCCGCTCGCTTCGCTCCTGAACCCCGACCAGCCCCTCGACGACCCGGGGATCGGCTGGCACCTGCTGCAAGGCCGGCAGATCCTGGAGGGCGGCGGGATCCCGCTTGCCGATGTCTTCTCGTTCACGGCCTCGGGTGCGGAGTGGGTGAGCTTCTACTGGCTGTTCGAGTGGTTGGCCGCGGTCCTCGAGCGCTTGGCTGGACTGCCACTCTTCACCGCCGCCGCGGTGCTGCTCTACGCGACCGTGCCGGTCCTGATCTACCGGCGCATGCTGCGCATGGGCGTCGGCACCCTGCCGGCGCTGCTCTTCGCGCTGCTCGCCTTCCACGTGGTGAAGGGGCACGCGCTGGTGCGGCCGCACATCGTCACGTACGTATTTTTCGCGCTGCTGCTCGATGGCCTGGAACGCGTCCAGGACGGCAGCGCGAGCGCTCGCTCGCTCTGGTGGACGCCGCCGCTTGCCCTGTTGTGGGCGAACCTGCACGGTGGCTTCACGGCCGGCTTGGCGCTCTGCGGTCTGTTCGCTGGAGTCGCCGGGGCGCGCTGGCTGGCGACGCACGAGTCGCTGGAGAAACAGCGACTCCAGGCATTCGCGGGTCTGCTTGGGGCCATGACGCTCGCGACCTGCCTGAACCCCTCGGGGCCGTTCCTGCATCTGTCGATCCTGGACTACCTGGGCATGGAGTCGACGCGACTCTTCACGGAGTGGATGAGTCCGAACTTCAGCGGCAGCTCGGAGACCTTGCTGCTCGAAGCGCTGATCGTCGGGCTGGCGCTGCTGCTCGCCGCCGGCGCGCGGATCGCCTGGATCGAGGCGCTGCTCGTCGGCTTCTTCCTGCACCAGGCTCTGGTCTCGCAGCGCCACGTGACCTTGTTCGTGATCGTGACCGTGCCGATCGTCGCGCGCGAAGCCGTGCGCGCGGCCGGACATGCCCGGCCGCAGCTGGAGCGGCTGCTGGCGCGAGTCGCAGCGCCCCCTGCGCCGCGCGGCGTGGCGCTCGCCTGGTATGGCGCGTTCTGCGCCGGCTTCCTCGGCCTGGCCGCCGCCGGCGCGCTCCCGTACCGGACGAACCTCGACGACCTCGAGCTGAGCGCCGCCGCGGCCGCTCACATCGAGGCCCACCCGCAGGACTTCGCGCGGCCCTTCAATACCGACAACCTGGGCGGCGCCCTGATCTACCGCTTCTGGCCGGAGCTGCGCGTGTTCATGGACGACCGCACGCCGGTCTACGGCGATCGCTTCATCCTGGACGACTACCTGATCGTGGCGCGCGCCCGCCCCGGTTGGCAGGCCGTGCTGGAGCGCTGGTCCGTGGACTCCGCAGTGGTGAAGGCAGATACCTCGGTCGACGCCCTGCTCAGCGCCTCGCCCGACTGGCGGGCCGTCCACCGCGACGAGTTGAACGCGCTCTTCGTGCGTGCCGCCCGCTAGCGGCCAGCGCCGAGTACGCGCTCGAGCAGCAAGCGCAGGGCGCTGCGCAGCTCGGCCGCATCGTCGCCGCCGCTTCCCATGGCGAGCGCGGCCTCGCGCAGAGCCCCGAGCAGCAGGCGCGCCAGCGCCGGCACCCGCTCGGGGTCGAGCGTGCCGGCCTGCACACCGCGCTCCAGCACGCGTTCGATGGGCTCGAGCAGGCGTGCGCGCATCAGCTGGCTCCAGTGCGCCTCGCCCAGCACCGCGGGTCCGTCGATGGAGAGGATGCGCTGGACCCGCGGCTCGGCCAACTCCTCGACGAAGCCATCGAGAGCGGCCGGCTCGGGCGCGCCGCCGCCCCGCGCTGCGCGCTTCATGGCGCGCTTTTCCACGGCGATCACAAGGTCCTGGAGGACCCGGTCGACGACCGCCTCGAAAAGCGCCTGCTTGTCCTTGAAGTGGTGGTAGACCGCGCCGCGCGTGAGACCCGCCTCGCCGACCAGCTCCTCGAGCGGCGTGGCCGCGTAGCCGCGCGCGCCGAACAGCCGGGCGGCGGTCTCGACCAGGTGCTCCCGCGTGCCGATCACCTGGGCCCGCTTCCAGCTCTTGACTGCCATACAAACTGTATGTAACATACTGGATGAATGCAGGCAAGCTCGCCTGTGCGAAGGAGGCCCCCGATGGCGACCGAGCTATTCCGCGCAGTCCTGCCCGTCCACGACCTGGAGCGCGCCGACGCGTTCTGGTCGAAGCTGCTCGACCTGAAAGTCGATCCGTCGGTCCCGCTGCGCCACTACATCCGCACCGGCGGGGCGATCCTGACCCTGGTCGATACGGCCGGTCACGCGCGCGTGCATGGGCACGAGTCGCCACCCTTCCGCGCGAATCCCGACTGGATCTATTTCCGCGTGCCCGACCTCGACGCGACCTGGGCGCGCGCGCAGGAGCTCGGCTGTCCGCCCGCGAAGAGCGGCGAAGGCGAAGGCATCGCAGTGCGCGACTGGGGCGACCGCAGCTTCTACACCTACGACCCGTTTGGAAATCCGGTCTGCATGATCGACGACGCGGGTTCGGACACCACGCCCGAGAAGACCAGGTACATGGGCAGTCCGATCGCGAGCCTCGCGAATCTGGTGCTCCCGACCACGAGCATGGGGCGTGCGGAGGGCTTCTACGAGGAGCTGCTCGGCGTGGAGGCCGATTCGTTCGTACCGAACCGCCACTTCTTCTACCTGGACGCCTGTCAGCTCTCGCTGGTGAATCCGGCCGAACACGCGCGCGCCCACGGTCTTCCCGAAGG
Organism: uncultured Gammaproteobacteria bacterium; assembly: GCA_964194645.1. GTDB lineage: Bacteria > Myxococcota_A > UBA9160 > SZUA-336 > SZUA-336 > CAXMNF01. The sequence continues at coordinate 292 of CAXMNF010000258.1, read as the reverse complement.
ACCGTTCCGCCCGAACCCCGAGATCGTGTACTTCGCGGTCTCGGACCTGGACGCCAGCTGGGAGCGCGCGCAGAAGCTCGGCATGCGCCCGCTGGTCGGCGATCCCGACGTGGGCGACGGCATCCAGACGCATCCCTGGGGCGAGCGCAGCTTCTACGGCCTCGACCCGTCGGGCAACCCGATCAGCTTCGTCGACGACCAGACCCTGTACCGCGGCCGCGGCTAGCGGGCGCGGGCTAGAGCGTGCGCGCGGGCGTCAGGTATTCCTGCTCCAAGCGGTCGAGTGTCTCCG
>CAXMNF010000257.1:0-10454 GCA_964194645.1 uncultured Gammaproteobacteria bacterium | reverse complement strand
GCCGCGATGCTCGACGCGACCGGCTATGCCGAGCCGGCCTCGCCCTACGCGCCGCCCCCGAAGGAGCGGCCCTACATCGAAGAGATCGCCACGGCGCCGGGCCGGCTGCGCATTGCCTTCTCGTCCGAGACGCCGAACGGCCGCCCGATCCATGCCGAGAACCAGGCGGCCCTCGAAGACACGGCCGCGCTGCTCGAGGAGCTGGGCCACCACGTCGAGCCGCGCGGGCTCGGCATCGACTACCGCGCGCTGTACCGCGCGCAGGGGGCGGTCTCCTCTTCGAACGCGGCGGCGAGCCTGGCCGAGAGGATCGCGCGGGTAGGGCGTGAGCCCGAGCCCGACGAGCTCGAGCCGCTCACCTGGGCGGGCTTCAAGCTCGGCCGAAAGTTGAACGGCGAGCAGGTGATGGCGAGCTGGCGCACGCTGCGCCGCATGAACCGCGAGGTGCTGGCGCTCTTCGAGGAGTACGACGTGTACCTGACCCCGGTGATGGGCACGCCCCCGCCGCGCATCGGGCACATCGACCCTGTGAACCTGGAGCCGCGCGAGGTCCAGCGCCGCCAGGCCGTTGCGTTCCCGTTCACGCCGCCCTTCAACTTCACGGGCCAGCCGGCCATGTCGGTGCCGCTCGCCTGGTCGAGCGACGGGCTGCCGCTCGGCATGCAGTTCGTGGGCCGCTACGCGGACGAGGCGACCTTGTTCCGGCTGGTCGCGCAGCTCGAAACGGCGCGTCCCTGGATTCAGCGGAAGCCGCCGATCTGGGGCTAATGGGTTTGCGCATCGGACCGCGCGCGTGGGCCCTGCTGCTTTGCGCCGCGCTCGCGCCGCTGGTCGCCGGCAGCACGGGCGAGTCGTCCGCGGAGCGGCTCACGCGCGCCGGCGCGCAGCTCCTGGCGTCGCTCGACGCCGAGCAGCGCGCCGATCTCGCCTACGCGTTCACGGATGACGAGCGCTTCGACTTGCGACTCGCGCCGATCCTGCTCGAAGGCCTCAAGCTGCGCGACATGACCGAGCAGCAGCGGGCGCAGACCCGCGCCCTGTTGGCAGCGGGCCTCTCCCCGCAGGGGCTCGCGAAGGTCGAGACGATCATGAGCCTGGAAGGGGAGGTCGAGCGGCTGGACCGCGAGGGCTGGATGCCCGCCTGGATCTCGCGACGCTTCCGCGACCCGCTCCGCTACTACCTGGCGCTCTTCGGCGAGCCCGAAGCGGGGGCGGCCTGGGGTTTCCGCTTCGACGGCCACCACCTGTCGCTGAACTACACGGTTGCCCCGGGCGAGGTGCCGTCCGCGACGCCGCTCTTCCTGGGCGGCCAGCCCCGCGAGGTCCCGGCCGGCTGGGAGCGCGCGGGCCTGCGCGTGCTCGCCGACGAGGAGGACGCCGCGCGGGGCCTGTACCTCGCGCTAGCGGACGAGCTGCGCGCACGAGCCACCTTGCCCTTCCGCTCGGACCGCGGCCACTTCCTCGGTGGCGGGCGCAGCGTGCGCCTCGAGGGGCCGCCTGCCGGACTGGGTCGCGCCGCCATGACGCCCGCGCAGCAGGCCGCGCTCGACGCGCTGATCGACGTGTACCTCGCGAACTTCACCCGCGAGATCGCGGACGCGCGCCGCGAGGGGCTCGACGCGGCCGGACGCGACACCATCCACTTCGCCTGGTCCGGCAGCGATGTACCCGGCGAGCCCTGCTACTACCGGGTGACCGGCCCCACCTTCCTGATCGAGTTCGACAACAGCGAGGCGCGCGCCGACCACATCCACGCCGTGTGGCGCGACTTCGTCGGCGACTTCGGCATGGACCTGCTCGCCGACCACTACCAGCGCGAGCATTGAGTGAGAGAGGCACCCGTGCGCAGGCCTTGTCCCTAGAGCTTCTCGGGCGCTCCGAACTCGGCCGACATCTTGCCGATGCTGCTCGAGAAGAGCGGACGGCGGGGGAGTCCGAGGCTGCGCAGCTCGTCGGCGATCGGGTGGTCGCCGAGCGTGAGGCGTGCACCGCCTGGGCGAGCGCCGACCTCGGTTCCGTGCGACGTGAAGGGCGTCCGGTACAGGACGCCGTCGCGCAGCGCGTAGCTCAGCATCTGACGATCGCGGTAGCTGCCGCGTCCGCCCGTGCGCGCCTCGCAGGTCAGCACCAGGCGACCGTCCTTCTTCCAGGTGCAGGTGCGGAAGCCCGGGCGGTCGCTGAACTCGATGTCGTCGACGGTCTTGGGAAAGCCCCAGATGGTCTGGCCGGCCTCGCAGGTGAAGCTCTGGTTCACGGGCAGGCGGTGGATGTAGGCGTGGGCTGTCCCGCGCAGCAGGCCGACGGGCAAGCTGCCCCAGCGCGACGGGCGCCGCTGACCCGGCTGCACGAAGAAGCCGACCGAGATCTCGTTGTAGTCGCCGAGATCGTTGTCGATGTAGTCGATCAGGCCGATCACGCAGAGCGTGCGGCCGGGCCAGATCTCGGGAATCTGCAGGTCTGGGTGGGCGACCAGGCGGCGCGCGGCCGCCGTCGGGACCCCGTACATGGACGCGATCGAGTTGGCCTCGCGGACGCAGACGGGGAGCCGCACCTCGCGGCCCTGGATGCGGTAGACGGTCTGGCTCATGGCCGGGAGCCTATCCCAGAGGCCGCCGCCCCGGGGGCTTGTCTAGTGGCCCCTATTATGCGAGTGTATAACCCGATTTAGGCGTACGAATAAGGAGAGCGCGAGATGGCCCGGGCAGCGACGGCACAGGCGGCGAGCGACTCCAGGGAGCTGATCCTGGTAGCGGCGCTCCGCGCGTTTGCCGAGAACGGCTACGACGGCGCCACGACGCGCGACATCGCGGCGCGCGCTCGCGTGAATCACGGGCTGATCCCCTACTACTTCGGCGGCAAGCTGAAGCTCTGGCAGGCTGCGGTGGACCGCGCCTTCGACCGGCTCGGGGCCGGGCTCGACGCGGTGCTGACGGACCCGACTGTGGCCGACGACCGCGAGCGCACCGGGCTGCTGATCCGCAACTACGTGCGTTTCATCGCGCAGAACCCGGAGTTCGTGCTGTTGATGCACGACGAGGGCAGGCGGCGCGGACCGCGCATGCGCTGGCTGGTCGACCGCCACGTGAAGCCGCTCTACGAGGCGATGCGCGTGCTGCTCGAGCGCACGCAGGACCGCGGCTTCCTGCCCGCGGACATCGCCCCTATCCACTTCCACTACATCCTGGCCGGCTCGGTCGGCCTGATCTTTCACCAGGCCGAGGAGTGCCGGCGCCTGTCCGGGCTGGACCCGTTCGACCCCGCGGTCGTCGAGGATCACGCCCGCGCCGTCGAGCACCTGCTGCTCGGCCCCGCCCCCGAGGAGACCCCCCGATGAGACTCGCCACCTTCACCCACGAGGGCCGCACGCGCATCGGCCTGGTCGACGGCGATCAGATCGTCGACTTGACCGCCGCCGCGCCCGACCTGCCCCGCGAGATGATCGCGTTCTTGGAAGCGGGCCCGGGCGCCCTGCAGGCGGCGCACGCGACGCTCGCCGGGGGTCCGCGCATCGCCCTGGCCGACGTGCGCCTCGAGGCGCCGATCGCACGACCGCCAAAGTTCCTGGCCGTGGGCCTGAACTACGCGGACCACATCGCAGAGTCGGGCATGGATACGCCCAAGCACCCTACCATCTTCAACAAGCAGTCGACCTGCGTAACCGGGCCGACCGACCCGGTGCACGTCCCTCGTGCCTCGCACGTGGTCGACTACGAGGGCGAGCTGGGCTTCGTGATCGGCCGGCGCTGCCGGCACGTGGCCCGCGAGGACGCGGCCGATGTCATCGCAGGCTACCTGGTCGTGAACGACGTGACCGTGCGCGACTGGCAGTTCCACACGCCGACCTGGACCATGGGCAAGTCGTTCGACACGCACGGGCCGATCGGTCCCTGGATCGTGACCCCCGACGAGCTGCCGGACCCGCACCGGCTGCGCTTGCGCACCTGGGTGAACGACGAGCTGCGCCAGGAGTCGAACACGAAGGAGTTGATCTTCGACTGCTACACGCTCGTGCAGCACTTCTCCACCGCGTTCACCCTGGAGCCGGGCGACATCGTCGCGACCGGCACGCCGTCCGGCGTGGGCATCACCATGAAGCCGCCGAGCCTGCTCAAGGAGGGCGACGTGGTGCGCGTGGAGATCGAGGGAATCGGCACGCTCGAGAACCCCATGGTGAACGAGCCCGAAGGAGCGACGCAATGATCAAGGTCCACGACATCGCCTACGTTCGCTTCGCCGCGCCGGATCTCGGCGCGATGGAGCGGTTCCTGACCGACTTCGGCCTGCTGGTCCACGCGCGAGCGGACCAGCGCCTGTACGCGCGCGGCACCGACCCCTCGCCCTACCTGCACGTGACCGAGCTCGGTCCCGAGCCGGGCTTCCGCGCGGTCGGTTTCGAGGCCGCCAGCGCCGAGGACCTGGTCGCCGCGGCGCAGCTCGACGGCGCGTCGCCGATCGAGAAGCTGGACGCGCCCGGTGGCGGGCAGTGCGTGCGCTTCAGCGACCCGGATGGTTTCGCGGTCGAGATCGTGCACGGCCGCGCGCTGCTCGAGCCGCTGCCGGTGCGCGGCGCGGCGCCGCTCAATCGCGGCAGTGAGCGCCGGCGCCTGGGCGAGCTGCAGCGGCCACCGGCCGGGCCGGCCTGCCTCAAGCGCCTGGGTCACGCGGTGCTGCGCGTTAAGGACTTCCGTACCAGCGAGCAGTGGTACAAGTCGCGCTTCGGCTTCGTCTCGTCCGACGAGGTCTACCTTGGCGAGCGCGACAATGTGATCACGGCCTTCATGCGCTGCGACCGCGGCGACGAATACACGGACCACCACACGTTGCTCTGCGTGGGAATCGGCGAACCGGGCTTCGACCACGCCGCATTCGAGGTCGAGGATATCGACGCGGTGATGGCAGGTCACGATCACCTGGTGAAGGGCGGCTACCAGCACCACTCCGGGATCGGCCGGCACATTCTCGGCAGTCAGGTCTTCGACTACTGGAAAGATCCGTGGGGCCACGTGCTCGAGCACTTCGCGGACGGCGACCTGCTGAACGCGCGGCACGTCACCGGGCTCCACGATCCCGCGGCGGCGCTCGGCACGGCCTGGGGGAGCTTTACTCCCTGATGCGCTCGAGCACGACGATCCGACAGGCGTGGGCGTGGCGCGCGTCTCTTGGTACGTCGCGGCTCGAGACCTCTCGCCACTCGCCGGGGTCGTACTCGGGAAAGTGCGTGTCGCCCGGGAATTCGCCGTCGACGAGGGTCAGGTACATGCGATCGGCCAGCGGCAGGGCCTCGCGGTAGATCGCCTCACCGCCGCAGACCATCACCTCGTCGCGGTCCTTCACCAGCTCGAGAGCCTGGCCCAGGCTCGCGGCCACCCGGCAGCCGGGCGCCCGGTAGTCCGGCTGCCGCGTCACCACGATGTTCTCGCGGCCGTCGAGCGGGCCCTTCATCGACTCGAAGGTCTTGCGGCCCAGGATCACGGGCTTGCCCATCGTGGTGCGGCGGAAGTGCCGGCTGTCCTCGGGCAGACGCCAGGGCAGGCCGCCGTTCGCGCCGATCACCCGGTTGCGGGAGAGCGCTGCGATCAGCGAGAGCATCGCGCTAGACCGCGACCGGCGCCTTGATGCCCGGGTGGTGCTGGTAGCCGGCCAGGCGCAGGTCCTCGAAGCGGAACTCGAAGACCGACTTCACCGAGGGGTTCAGCTCGAGCCGAGGCAGCGGGTAGGGCTTGCGCGCGAGCTGCCGGTCGGCCTGCTCCAGATGGTTCCGGTACAGGTGCACGTCGCCGAACGTGTGGATGAACTCGCCCGGCTGCAGGCCCGTCACCTGCGCGACCATGCAGGTGAGCAGCGCGTACGAGGCGATATTGAAGGGCACCCCCAGGAACACGTCCGCGCTCCGCTGGTAGAGCTGGCACGAGAGCCGCCCGCGGGCCACGTAGAATTGGAAGAGCGCGTGGCAGGGCGGGAGCGCCATCTCCGGGACGTCCGCCGGGTTCCAGGCCGAGACCACGAGCCGGCGGGAGTCGGGGTTGCGCGCGATCTCGTCCACCACCTGCTGGATCTGGTCGATCGTCCCGCCGCCGGCCGTGGGCCAAGAGCGCCACTGCACGCCGTACACGGGACCGAGCTCGCCGCGCTCGTCCGCCCACTCGTCCCAGATCGTGACGCCGTGCTCACGCAAGTACGCGACGTTGCTCGAGCCGGAGAGGAACCAGAGGAGCTCGTGCGCGATCGAAGGCCAGTGGAGCCGCTTGGTGGTGACCATCGGGAAGCCTCGAGCCAGGTCGAAGCGCATCTGGTGGCCGAACAGGCTGTTCGTACCGGTGCCGGTCCGGTCCTGCCTGGCGACGCCCTCCTCGCGGGTCCGGCGCAGCAGCTCGAGGTACGGCTCCATCGAAAGTGCAGGATACCAGTCGCGTACCTGGTCGCCACGAGAGACGAAACGCAAACGTGTCGCCTCTCCCCCCCGAAATTCCAGGTCCGCGAAGGAGCACTTTGCGGGCCTCAATTGGGAGTTCGACAGCAGTTTTCGCGGGTTCCCGGCGCGAAACCGCGGGTTGGCTCTCGCGCGTCAGAAAGCGCTTGACAAATGGCCGAGATCAGTTATAATCTTGCGCATTGTTTTTGACAAAGGTCCGGCGCTCGCCGGGCCTTTTTTTCGTTCTGGATTCGCTTCAATTCTGGCGGGCCCGGGGCTGGCGTCTCGCCCGCAGGCCGCGCAACAGCTCGAGCGCCGCATTGCGGCCGGGCGCGCCCATCACCCCGCCCCCCGGGTGCGTGCCGGAGCCGCACAGCCAGTAGCCGTCCAGGGGGGTGCGATAGCGCGACCAGCCCGGCACGGGCCGCATCATCAGCAGCCGGTCGGGCGTCATGGCGCCGTGGAAGATGTTTCCGCCGGAGAGGCCGAAGATCCGCTCCAGGTCGGGAGGCGCCAACGCCTCGACGTGTAGGATCGAGGCGGCGAAGCCGGGCGCCAGCTCCTCCACGGCGGCGATCGCCCGGTCGCGCAGGAGATCGCGTGCTGCGGGCCAACCCGGGTCGTCCGGCGCGAGCGCGGGGGCGTACTGCGCGAAGATCGACGCCACGTAGCGGCCTTCGGGAGCGAGCGTCGGATCGAGTTCGGATGGCAGGGTGAGCTCGACGACCGGCCGTTTGGGCACTTCGCCGCGGCTCGCCTCGGCGAAGGCCTGTTCGATCGAATCGAGGTCGGGCGTGCCCACGTGGATCGTCCCGGATAGAGGAGCGTCGGCGCGGTCGCGCACGCGGAAGCGCGGGCGCTCGGCGAGCGCCAGGTTGAGCTTCACGACGGGGCTCCGGTAGTCGATCGAATCGAGCGCCCGGCGGAACTCGTCGGGCAGCAGTTCCCGCTCCTCGAGCAGGCCGAAGCTCCGCGCCGGGTCGAGCGAGGACACCACCGCGTCGGCCCGGAGCTCGGTTCCGTCGTCCAGCACTACGCCGCACACGCGCCTGCCGTCCAGCTGCAGACGGGCCACGGACGTCTCGCAGCGCAGCTCCGCCCCGGCTTGGCGGGCCGCGCCGGCGAGCGCGTCGGCGAGGGCGCCCATGCCTCCCGCTACGTACGCCCAGACTCCGCGGCTTCCGGTGAGCGAGCCCATCACGTGGTGGAACAGAACGTAGCCCGTGCCGGGCGTGGAGGGCGCGGCGAACGCGCCGATCACCGCGTCGGTGGCGAGCGTCGCGCGCAGCGGCTCGGAGTCGAACCACTCGCAGAGCAGGTCGCGCGCCGCGCCCAGCATCAGCCGCGCGGCGCGCGGCAGCTCGCGGCCCAGTCGCCAGGCCGCGCGCGCCCCGTGCCACCAAGGCAGCAGATCGCGCACGCCGCGGATCGACCAGTCGGGCGGCGGCACGTCCAAGGTGGGCTCGACGGCATCCGCAATCCGCTCGAGCAGCGCTTCGTAGCGCGGAAACACTTCGGCGTCTCGCTTCGAGAAGCGTGCGATCTCTCTCGCATTCACCTCGGCCTCGGGCCCGAGCACCAGCGAACGGCCGTCCGCGAGCGGCGTGAACGACGACGGGCTGCGCGGCAGCAGACGCAGGCCGTGCCGCTCGAGCTCCAGGTCGCGCACGATCCGCGGGCGCAGCAGCGACACCACGTAGGCGGCGCGCGAGACGCGGTAGCCGGGCCACAACTCCTCGGTCACGCAGGCGCCGCCCAGCTGCTCGCGGCGCTCCAGCACGCAGGTGTCGACGCCCGCCCGCGCCAGGTAGGCGGCGCACACCAGCCCGTTGTGACCGCCGCCAATGACGAGGACGCGCGGCACTAATCCATGCGGGGCCGGGACGAACTCGAGCCGCTGCCGTTGGTCTGGAAGCAGGCCGCCTGTTCGCTCGGCACGGTCCCCTCGCGGAACGGCTGGAAGAGCGCGTCGCCGTCTCCTGCGCACGCGATCTTGCCGGACGCGCGGTCGATTCGAGCGAAGACCACGCCGTCGGGCACCGGGAAGTCGCGCGCGGGCAGCTTGCGCAGCACTTCGCCGGCGTAGTCGACGAAGATCGGTGCAGCGGTGCGCCCGCCCGTCTCGCTCTTGCCGAGCGGCCGCGCGCTGTCGAAGCCGACCCAGACACCGGACACCACCTGCGGCGAGAAGCCGACGTACCAGGCGTCCTTCAGGTCGTTCGTGGTTCCGGTCTTGCCCCCGGTGGGGCGCCCCAGGGCGCGCGCGCGCGACCCCGTACCCTCTTGCACCACCGCCCGCAGCATGTCGGTCATCAGGTAGGCGGTGACCGGGTCCAGACCGTAGCCGGGAGGCAGCGCCTCCGGCTCGTCTTTTTCTTCGAGCTCGGCGCGGATCTGCTGGATCAGCAGCTCCGACTCGGGCTCCTCCCCAGGCTCGGAGCCGTTGCCGTCTGGCGCGCCGTCCTCTTCTTCTTCGTGCTCGCTGATCTGGAGAGCCTTGAACAGGGGCACGTCGTGCTCGAGCAGCTGGCCCTCGCGGTCGCGGACTTCCAGGATGAAGATCGGCTCGACCAGCCGGCCGCCCGCCGGGAACGTCGTGTAGGCGCGCACCAGCTCGGCCAGGGTCACCTCGCTGGCGCCGAGGCCGAGCGCCAGGTTCGCCTCGAGCCGTTGCTCGATGCCGAGCGCCTCGGCCATCTCGATCACGGATCGGACTCCGATGTCCCGCAGCACCTTGATCGTGGCGAGGTTGCGCGACTTGGCCAGGGCGCTGCGCAGCGGGATCGGGCCATGGAACTCGTTGCTGTAGTTGCCGGGCTTCCAGGTCACGCCCGTCTCGTCGTCGTGATAGACGATCGGCGTGTCGTACACGATGGTGGCGGGTGTATAGCCCTTGCGAATCGCCGTGGCGTACACGATCGGCTTGAAGGCCGAGCCCGGCTGGCGGCGCATCTGCACGGCCCGATCGAACTGGCTGCGCCCGAAGCTGTAGCCGCCGATCACGGCTTGCACGTGGCCATCCGCGACGCGCATCGAGAAGAGCGCGCCCTCGGCGAGCGGCTCCTGGTACAGCGCGTAGACCGGCCTTGGCTCGACCCGGCCGCTGCTCGGGTCGACTGACCCTTCGCGGCTGCCGACCTGCTCGAGCTGTACGAGGTAGCCCTTCTTCAGCGCCTGGCTGACCTTCTTCAGCCGGTAGTAGGCGCCGTCGATCTCGAGGTTCGGCCGGCGCGCCCAGGACACGTCGTCGAGCGACAGGCTGGTTTCGCGCCCGTCGCCGAGCAGGATGCGCACCTGCTGCTCCTCGTCATCGAGTTCGACGACCAGCCCCTGCGCGAGGATTCCGCTCCGCGAGGGGAGTTCGCTGTTCGCGGCGGCGATCTCCTCCAGCACCTGCGGCCACTCCTCTTCAGGCACCTTGCGGACCGGCCCGCGGTAGCCGTTGCGGCGGTCGTGGTCGCGCAGGCCCTTGCGCACCGCGCGGTAGGCGGCGAGCTGGGCGCTTGGGTCCATGGTGCTGCGCACGGTCATCCCGCCGGTCAGCACCTCTTCCTCGCCGTAGCGCGCCACCAGGTAGCGGCGCAGCTCCTCGTTGAAGTAGGCGGCCGCGTGCGGCAGCTCTGAGTCGGGCGGGTCCACGAGCTGGAGCTCGTCGGCCAGGGCCTGCTCGCGCTGCTCCTCGGTGATGTACTGCTTCTCCACCATCCGGCGCAGCACGAACTCCTGGCGCTGCCGGGCCAGGTCCGGGTTGTTGCGCGGCGTGTAGCGCGACGGGGCGGGAACCAGCCCGGCGATCAGCGCCGACTCCGCCAGGGTGAGCTCGCCGACGGACTTGTCGAAGTAGGTGCGGGAGGCGGCCTGGACCCCGTAGGCGCCCGAGCCCAGGTAGATCTGGTTCAGATACAGGTACAGGATCTGGTTCTTCTGCAGGTACTGCTCGATGCGCCGCGCCAGCACCATGTCCTTGATCTTGCGCACGATGGTGCGTTCCGAGGACAGCAGGAAGGTCTTCGCGACCTGCTGGGTGATGGTGCTGCCGCCC
>CAXMNF010000256.1:0-6908 GCA_964194645.1 uncultured Gammaproteobacteria bacterium | reverse complement strand
CGGTCGATCTCCGGGATCACGTGTTTCCCGAGCAGCTCGATCGAGCGCATCGTCGCTTGGTGCGGGATGTCGTAGGGATTGAGCAGGCAGAGCAGCAGATCGCAGCCCGCCGCCTGGTAGCGTTTCGCGATCTCGACGCAGCGGTCGGGGTCGCCGACCAGGGCCGCACCCGAGTCGCGGATGTAGTCGAAGGGCACGTCGAAGCTGCCCAGCTCCTTGGCGGCCTCCATGTACGAGTAGCTGCCCAGGTCGCCGCCTTCGCGCAGCGCCGACATCCAGCGGGCCGCCTCGCCGAAGAGCTTGCCGGCGTGGCTCGGGTACCAGGCCATCGAGGGCCCTGCCTCGGTGTAGGCGCGCTCACTCGAGTCGGCGCAGTGGACCATGGTGAAGGTGGCCACGCGGTCGTTCACGAAACGGCCCACAGGCTGCTCGCAGTCGGCAAGACCCTTGCGGTACATGGCGACCCGCTCGGCCAGGTCCTCGGGCGGGACGCCCACGGTGAACGAGCACACCCCGAGGCCACGCCGTCCGATCTCGTAGTGGCCATCGAGGCTGGTCGTGGCTCCCCAGAGCGGCGGATGCGGCTGCTGCAGGGGCTTCGGCAGCACGCGGCGCGGCGGCATCGACCAGAAGCGGCCCTCGAAGCTGTACTCGTCGTTCGTCCAGCAGCCTACGATGTGCTCGAGCGCCTCGGCCCACATCTCACGAGTCTGGTGTGGATCGATGCCGAAGCCCTCGAGCTCGGCACGCGTAGCCGAGCGGCCGGTGCCGAACTCGACGCGCCCGTCCGAGAGCAAGTCCAGCACCGCGGCGGACTCGGCGGAACGCACCGGGTGGTTGTACGGACTCGGCAGCAGGCGCACGCCGTAGCCGATCCGCAGGCGCTTGGTACGGGCGGCGATCGCGCCGTACAACACCTCCGGGTTCGAGCAGTGCGAGAACTCCTCGAGGAAGTGGTGCTCCACGGTCCACAGGCTGTGGAAGCCCAGCTGGTCGGCGAGCTCTGCCTGCTCGACCACGTTCTTGTACGCCTGGTGCTCCTTGCCCGGAGTCCAGGGACGGGCGACGGGAATCTCGTAGAACAGCGCGAATTTCACGCGAAACGTCCTCCTCCAGTGGCCAGGGCCCGCACGATATCACGGGTGCGTTCCGGGACCGGACGCTCGGGTCGAACTTCGAGTGATACTCGAGGTCTGGCTAGCGCTTGCGCAGGTTCGCGGGCAGCACTCGCTTGCGCACGCGCAGGCTGCACGGCGTCACTTCGAGCAGCTCGTTGTCCGCGATCCACTCGAGCGCACTCTCGATCGTGACGGGACGCGGCGGCGTCAGGACGGCGGCCTCGTCCTTTCCGGAGGCTCGCGTGTTCGTGAGCTTCTTGGGGCGGCACACGTTCACGTTCATGTCGCCCGGCCGACGGTTCTCGCCCACCACCTGGCCTTCGTACACCTCGACGCCCGCCGTCAGGAACATGGTGGCGCGCTCCTGGATGCTCCACAGCGCGTGGGCCGTGGTCTTGCCGGCCTCGGTGGCCACGATCGCTCCGACCGAGCGGCGCGGCAGCTCGCCCGCATGAGGTTCGTAGCCGCGCACCGTGCGGTGCAGGACGCCTTCGCCGCGCGTGTCGGTCAGGAACTCGTTGCGGTAGCCGAACATCCCGCGGCTCGGCACCACGAAACGGAGCAGGGCGCGGCCTTCGCGCCGCTCCATCGAGACCAGCCGGCCGCGCCGTGTCGCGAGGCGCTCCATGACCACGCCGGCGGCGGCCTCGGGCAGCTCTGCCAGCACGTCCTCGACCGGCTCCTGCTTCTTGCCGTCGATCTCGCGCAAGATGATCTCGGGGCGCGAGACGCTGAACTCGTAGCCCTCGCGCCGCAGCGTCTCGATCAGGATGGCGATCTGCAGCTCACCTCGGCCCGCGACCTCGAAGGTCTCGGGGCTGTCCCCCTGGCCAATGTCGATCGACACGTTGCCGAGCGCCTCGCGCTGCAGCCGGTCACCGATCTGGCGGCTGGTCACGAAGCGGCCCTCGCGCCCGGAGAGCGGCGACGTGTTCGCGGAGAAGCGCACGCGCACCGTGGAGGGATCGATCGCGATGCGCGGCAGCGGCTCCAGCGCTTCGGGCGCGCAGATCGTGTCGCCGATCTCGATCGAATCCACACCCGCGATCAGCACGATGTCGCCGGCACGCGCTTCGTCGAGCTCGACCCGGTCGAGGCCGCGCGGTCCCAGCAACTTGGTCACGCGGAAGCGCTCGGACGCGCCGTCCGCAGCCACGCGGGCCACGGTCGAACCACGGCGCAGGGAGCCCCGGGCGACCCGACCGATCACCAGGCGTCCCAGGAAGTCGTCCATGTCGAGCGTTACCGCCTGGAACTGCAGGGGGCCTTCCAGCTCGACGCGGGGTGCGGGCGCGCGCTCGAGCAGCGTCTCGAGCAGCGGCCGCAGGTCGCACAACGGCTCGCCCAGGTGGCGCACCGCGGCGCCCGCCTTGGCGGACGCGTAGAGCACCGGAAAGTCGAGCTGCGCATCGGTCGCGTCGAGTTCGACCAGCAGGTCGAAGACCTCGTCCACGACCTGCTCGGCGCGCTGCTCCGGCCGGTCGATCTTGTTTACGACCAGGATCGGCATGAGCTGCTCTTCGAGCGCCTTGCGCAGCACGAAGCGGGTCTGCGGCATGACCCCTTCGACCGCGTCCACCAGCAGCAGGCACGCGTCGACCATGCCGAGTACCCGCTCGACCTCGCCGCCGAAGTCGGCGTGACCGGGCGTGTCGAACACCTGGATGCGCACGCCCTCGAACTCGATGCTGGTGATCTTCGACAGGATCGTGATGCCCCGCTCGCGCTCCAGGTCGCCGGAGTCCATCACCCGGTCGGCGGCGGCGTGGCGTGGCGGCAATGCCCCTGTCTGGCGCAGCAGTCCGTCCAACAAGGTCGTCTTGCCGTGGTCGACGTGCGCGATGATCGCGACATTCCGGAGTTCTTTTCTCGGTCCGATCATGAGCGGCGCCGAGCCTAGCGCACGCCCCACGGGCGAGCGAGGCGGCCGGCGGCAGTGGCCGAGTATCATCAGCCGCGATGAACGCCGATCCGCAGCCGGCCCGGGGCGCCTCGCGATCCGCCGGGCCCGATGTGGCCCTGTACGCCGGAACCTTGCTGCTGGCCTCGTTCCTGCTGTTCGCGATCGAGCCACTCACGGGCAAGCTGACCCTCCCGCTGCTCGGCGGTGCCGCCGCGGTGTGGACAACCACCCTGGTGTTCTTCCAGGCGGTGCTGCTGGCCGGCTACCTCGCGGCGCACGCGGCGGCGCGCGCGCTGGGCGCGGCCTCGCAGGTGCTGCTGCTGCTGGGTCTCCTGTCACTGGGTGCGCTGTTCCTGCCGGTCGCCCTGCCCGAGGCGCTGCGCGCCCCTGAGTCGAGCCAGCCGATCGCTTGGCTGCTCGGCCTGCTGGCGGGAACCGTTGGCGGACCGTTCTTCGCGCTCTCCTTGATCGCACCGCTGCTTCAACGCTGGTTCGCACGCACCGGGCATCCCTACGCCGGCGACCCGTACTTCCTCTACGCGGCGAGCAATGCGGGCGGCGTGATCGCCCTGTTCGCGTACCCGACCTTGATCGAGCCGTGGCTCGGGGTTCGCATGCAGAGCCGGGTCTGGACAATCCTCTACCTGCTGCTCGCCGCCGGGGTGGTTGCCTGCGGCCTGCGCGCGCGCCAGCCTGCCCCGGCTTTGGCCGGACCGGGCCCACGCGCAGCCGGAGCGCGCCGCGGCGAGCGGCTGCACTGGCTGCTCCTGGCACTGGTGCCTTCCAGCCTGTTGCTCGGCACGACGCAGCACCTCACCACGGATGTCGCGTCCGTGCCGTTCCTCTGGGTGGCCCCGCTGGGCCTGTACCTGGGCAGCTTCGTGGTGGCGTTCGCGCGGCGACCGCCGCTCCGCCACGAGCGCGCGATCGACCTGCAGCTCCTGCTGCTCGCCGGCCTGGCGCTGTTCTTCGGGGAGCGCGACGTGCGCCTCGCAGTGCCGCTCCACCTGCTGGCGCTCTTCGCATCTGCGCTGGTCTGCCACGGCGAGCTGGCGCGCCGCCGGCCTCCCGTCGGGCGCCTGACCGAGTTCTACCTGTGGCTGTCACTCGGCGGCTTCCTGGGCGGCGTGTTCAACGCCGTCTGCGCGCCATTGCTCTTCAGCTGGGTGCTCGAGTATCCCTTGATGATCGTGGCGGTCTGCCTGTTGCGCCCGGGGAGCTGGGACCGCTGGCCCCGGGACCTGCTGGCGGGCGCGGGCTTCGCTGCGGGCTTCGTACTGCTGGCGCAGCTGGCCCGGCAGCCATTCGCCGAGGCGTGGCCGCTCGCGCCGCTGGGCTTCGCCCTCGCACTCGGGGCGCTCTATCTGTTCCGCGCCCGACCGCTGTCGCTGGCGATCGGAGTGGCGGGCATGCTCGGCGCCACTGCGCTGCTTCCGCAGGAAGGCCGGGTGCTCACCCAGCAGCGCAGCTTCTTCGGCGTGTACCGGGTGGACGAGGACGCGGCTGGACTGGAGCGCCGCCTGGCCCACGGCACGACCGTGCACGGCGCGCAGTACCTGGACCCAGGGCGCCTGCGCGAGCCCGCCGCCTACTACGGCCGGACCGGGCCACTCGGCCAGGCACTCGCCGTGCTCGACCCGGACGCACACGGCCGGATCGGCGTGATCGGCTTGGGCGCCGGTGCACTGGCCTGCTACCGCGAGCCCGAGCAATCGCTCGTCTTCTTCGAGATCGACCCGCTGGTGCTCGAGATCGCCCGCGACCCGGGCTTGTTTCGCTTCCTGTCGGAGTGCCCGGGCTCCCAGGTGCAGATCGGCGACGGCCGCCTGGCGCTGCAGCGGCTGCCGCCAGCGTCGTTCGACCTGTTGATCGTGGATGCCTTCGGCTCCGACGCGATCCCCGTACACCTGCTGACGCGCGAGGCGCTCGGCCTCTACTTTGCGCGGCTCGGCCCCGGCGGAGTCGCGCTGCTGCACGTCTCGAACAGCCACCTCGACCTCGGACCGGTCGTCGCATCGCTGGCCCGGGACGCGGGCCTGGTGGCGCTCGAGCAGCGCTACACGCCCCCGCCTGCGGCCTCGCTCGAGCTGGCCTCGCACTGGGTGGTGCTGGCTCGCACGCACGAGCGGCTCGCGCTGCTCGACCCCCGCTGGCAGCCCCTGGTCGGCGACGGCCGCCGACCCTGGACCGACGACTTCTCCAACGTAGTCGGTGCGCTCCTCTAGCCGTGGCGCGGGTCGGGTATGATCGGGCGCAGATGAGCGCGGAGTCGCTGCCCCCGATCTTCCTGGACCGTGTGCTCGAGCGTCCGGAGCGCTTCCGGGAACTCGTCGAGCGCCACGCCCCGTATTTCCCGGTGCAGCGCTACTTCGAGAGCGGCGCGGAGTACCGGGCAAGCTCCGGCTCGGGCCCCATGATCATCGCGCCGAACTTCCGGGGGGACTGGGCCTACGACGAGCCGCTGGTGGACGGTGCCGAGCTGTTCCTGGACCACGCGGGCTTCGCGCGGGCCGCCGCCGAGCTGTTTGGCACGGCCTTGGTGCAACCCCAGATCGTCTACACGAACCTGACCTGGCAGCTCCCCTTCGATCAGGGAGGCGGACACACCGACGTGCCGGCCTTCCGCGGCGTGGACCGCACCCGCTACCCGATCTGGCTGCTCGGCCTGATGGGCCAGTCGCGCCTGTTCGTGGAGAAGCGGATCCGCATCGCCACCGCGGTGGCCTGGTTCTACCGGGGCAAGGACGGCGGCTTCACGTACTGGCCCGACGGTCCCGACCGCGCGCCGTGCGTGCACGAGGGCGACATCTTCAACACAGCCTGTGTCGGCGACAACGACCGCATGTTCCACCGCGTGCGGCCGGTCGGCCCGCGCCGCGACGGCCTGCTGGCGGGCATGACCCTCGACACGCGCCTCGAGCACCGGGGCGGCGACTCCTGGATAATCGCGGACGGCAGCGAGTCGCGCGCCGAGCTGCCGTACGACGCGCTGCGCATCAGCGTGTCGTGGAAGGCGCAGGTGTTCCGCGACGAGCGCGAGCGGCAAATGGTCGACGAGCGCGTGGCAGACATTGCGATCGACCAGGTCTTCGAGCGCTTCTATGCGGATCTGGCCGCGCGGGACCTGCCATTCCAACGGCCCCTCGATCCGCTGCGCGATCCGGAGCTGGTCGAGACGCTGGCCCACGCCTACCGGCGCGAGCCGACCGTCTTCGATGAGCCCGCGCCCAAGCAGGATCGATGAGCCAAGCGAAACGCATTCTGCTCTGGGTGATGGCCGCGTTCTACGTGCTGGGCGGCTTCAACCACCTGATGAACCCGGACTTCTACGTGGCGATCATCCCGCCCGCCCTGCCGAACCCCGAGTGGCTGAACGTGCTGTCGGGGCTGGCCGAGATCGTGCTCGGCGTCTCGGTGCTCGAGCCGCGCGTGCGAGTGCTGGCGGCGTGGGGGATCATCGCGCTGCTGATCGCGATCTTCCCGGCCAACGTGCACGTCGCCATGGAGAACTTCGGCACCGGTGGAGCGGGCACCGGCAACGCCGCGGTGAACTGGGTGCGGTTGCCCTTCCAGGCGTTGTTCATCGTCTGGGCCTGGTGGTACACGCGGCCCGACACGCAGAGCTGAGGCGACCCTGGCCGAGCTGCGCCGCGAGTAGCGACGCGCGAGGCGGGTCGTGTAGTCTCAGCCGGCGATGAGGATGACCGATCGGGCACGGGAGCTCGCGGGCCGCGGCGTCGTGGGCTGCTTGATGGCCTGGGAGCGGCTGGAGTCCGGCGTCTCCTGGAACATCGCCAGCCGCAAGTTCATCCAGAATCCGCACCCGGTCTACCGCGCGCTGCGCGAGCGCGATCCGGTGCACCGCAGCCGCCTGGTCGGCGGCTGGA
>CAXMNF010000255.1:0-2422 GCA_964194645.1 uncultured Gammaproteobacteria bacterium | reverse complement strand
GTCGCACGCGCGCTTTCCGAGCGCTACGGCGTGGGCCCGGGCGACCGGGTCGCGATCCTCGCCGCAAACCGCCCCGAGTGGATCGTGACGTTCTGGGCCACGGTCAGCCTGGGGGCGATCGCGGTCGGACTGAACGGCTGGTGGGCGGGCCAGGAGATCCGCTACGGCCTCGGGGACTGCGCGCCGTCGCTCCTGGTCGGAGACCGCAAGCGCCTGGCGCGACTGCCCGGAGACCCGGGCGTACCCGTCATCGAGATGGAGCGCGAGTTCGCAGCGCTCGAGCAGCACGCACCCGGCGCCGCGCTGCCCGAGGTTCCGATCGACGAGGACGATCCCGCCTGCATCCTGTACACGAGCGGCACGACGGGCCAGCCCAAGGGGGCGTTGAACACGCACCGCGGCATCCTCGCCCTGCTCGGCCTGCAGTTCTTCCACGGCGCGCGCCAGCTGATGCTCGCGGCGCGTCAGGGAGCGGCGGCGAGCGCGGCCGGAGGAGCGGCGCCCAACCCCCCGTGCGCGCTGATCACGACGCCGCTCTTCCACGTCTCGGGCCTCTACACGGGGGCCGTGATGATGCTCGCGACTGGCGCGCGGACGGTCTGGCGCTCGGGCCGCTTCGACCCGAGCAAAGTGATGAGCCTGATCGAGCGCGAGCGGGTCACGTCGTGGGGACCGATGGGCACGATGGCGTACCGCGTGATCCACCACCCGGACGTGGGTCGCTACGACCTGTCGAGCATCACCAACATCGGCTCGGGCGGCGCGCCAATCAGCGCGGAGCTCCAGGAGCAGATGCGCAAGATCTTCCCCGGCGCGCGCCGCTCGCTGGGGCTGGGCTACGGGCTGACGGAGTGCACGGCCCTGGCCACCCTGGCCTTCGGTGAGGAGCTGGAGCGCCACCCCGGCACGGTCGGGCGTCCGCTGCCGACCGTGGTGCTCGAGATCCGCGATCCGCAGGGACGGGCGCTCGACGAGGGCCAGGAGGGCGAGATCTGTATCCGCAGCCCGCTGGTGATGCGCGAGTACTGGCGAAAGCCCGCCGAGACCGCCGAGGTGCTGGCCGCGGGTCGCTGGCTGCGCACCGGCGACGTCGGGCGCATCGAGGACGGCCGCCTGTTCGTGAACGCCCGCGCCCGCGACCTGATCCTGCGCGGCGGCGAGAACATCTACCCAACAGAGATCGAGCAGCGGCTCGAAGCGCACGCCGAAGTCCGCGAGGCCGCGGTGCTCGGCGTGGACCACGAGGAGCTGGGCCAGGAGGTCAAGGCGGTCGTCGTACCCATCGACGGGGCGTCTCCGGATCCGGACGCGCTCGCCTCCTGGGTGGCCGAGGGGTTGGCCGCGTTCAAGGTGCCCAGCCACTGGGAGCTGCGCACTGAACCCCTGCCGCGCAACGCGGCCGGCAAGGTGCTGAAGCAGGTGCTGACCGGCGCCGCCGAAAACACGTTCATCGAGGATTGACCGCCATGAAACGAATCGCCCTCTTTGCGCTGGCCGCGCTCGCAGTCGCAGTGCTGGCCGTCTCCCTGTTCTTCAACCAGATCGCCACGGGCGCTGTGGAACGCGCCGGCAGCTACACACTGGGTGTCGAAACGCGCCTGCTGGTCTTGCGCCTCTCACCGCTCTCCGGCGGCCTGTCGCTGCGCAGCCTGTCGATCGCCAATCCCGAGGGGTTCGAGGCCGACGACTTCCTGACGCTCGGCAGCGGCTCCGTCGAAGTCGACATCACCAGCCTGCTGGACGACCCGGTGGCTGTGCGCCGCATCGAACTCCAGGACGTCGAGATCTCGCTCGAGCGGGGGACGCGCGGCACGAACTACGGGAAGATCCTCGACCACCTGGCCAAGAACTCGGGGCCGCCCGCCGAGGGGAGCGACGCCTCGAGCTCTGGCGCCGTGATCGACGAGATCGTGATCCGCGAGATCACAGCGCACCTGCGGCTCGGTCTGGCCGGGAAGAGCAAGAGCTACGACGTAGAGGTACCCGAGTTGCGCCTGCACAACCTCGGAAAGGACGGCCAGGGCATCCAGATCGCCCAGGTCCTGGCCGAGGTGACCAAGGCGATCCTGAAGGCCGTCGCCTCACAGAGCTCGGGCCTGGCCGGCGACCTGACTCGCGACCTGAACGGGAGGCTGGCGCGGCTGGGCGTGCGGCAGATCAAGCTGCCCGACACCATCGGGGAGTCCGCCGACAAGCTCGGCGAGTCGGCCGGCAAGCTGGCCGAAGGCCTGGGCGGCCTGTTCAAACGCGACTAACCGTCCCTTAGTACTTCCAGTGCTTCCCGTCGAAGCGGAAGATCTCCAGGACCTCGGTCCTGGAGAGCACATCCGGCTGGTCCTCGAGGGCGCCCTCGTGCGACGTGCCGGACTTCAGCATGTGCAGCTCGTGGTACACGAGCCGTCCGATCAGGCTGCCATTCTTG
>CAXMNF010000254.1:0-20145 GCA_964194645.1 uncultured Gammaproteobacteria bacterium | reverse complement strand
GCCGCCATCGAGGCCGGCGCGTCGACCATCAACCTGCCCGACACGGTGGGCTACGCGCGCCCCGAGCAGGTGACGGCGATGATCCGCGACCTGCAGGAGCGCGTGCCCGAGCTGGCTTCGGTGGTGCTGTCCTTCCACGGGCAGGACGACCTGGGCCTGGCCACCGCGAACACCCTGGCTGCGGTCTCGGCCGGAGCGCGCCAGGTCGAAGTGGCCGTGAACGGGATCGGCGAGCGCGCCGGCAACACGGCGCTCGAAGAGGTGGTGATGGCACTCGCCCTGCACGGGCGCGAGCTGGGCGTGCACACGTGCGTCGCTCCGCGCGGCATCTACGGGCTGTCCAAGCTGGTCGAGGCGCGCAGCGGCCTGTCCGTCCCCGCGAACAAGGCGGTGGTCGGTGGGAACGCCTTCCGCCACGCGTCGGGCATCCACCAGGACGGCGTGCTGAAGCATCGCGCCACCTACGAGGTGCTGGACCCGGCCGCGATCGGTCACCCGACGGGCACCGAGATCGTGCTGGGCAAGCTGTCCGGTCGTCGCGGCTTCGAGTCGCGCGTGCGCGCGCTCGGCATCGATCTGGAACCCGGCGAGCTGGTCGGCGCCTTCGCACGCTTTCAAGCGCTGGCGGACCTGGGCAAGGCGATCGGGGACGCCGATGTGCGCGCGCTCTGCGCTGTGCCGTGCAGCGTCGGCGAGGCATGGCCGGGTCCCGGCATTTAGGTACTCTGCGGACCCCGAACGCCTTTCCCCCGAGGACGTGCTGCGATGCGCACTGCCAGCCACTATTTGGCGTGGATCACCCTGGCCCTGCTGACGGGCTCCGAGCTTCTGATCGTGCGTTGGGCACGGCTTGCATCGGATCGCGCGCCGCTCGAGCCGCTCGCGCTGCTGGCGACGGGCGCGGCGCTGCTTGCGCTGAACTTCGCTCTGCTCGGACTGATGCGCCGCCGCGCACAGCGCGGATCGCTGGGCTGGCTGGCCAGCCGACTGGTTCTGCTCTCCAGCCTGGGCGCGCTGTTCTCCGGGCCGCTGCTGCTGGTGGGCTTCGCGCTGCCGCTCTGGGCGATGGGCGCGGAGCCGACCGGCGCCGAGCCGCTGCGCGCCGGACTGGTCGCGAGTGGCGGGGTTGCGCTGGGACTCGGCTTCGGGTCGATCCTGTGGGGCTATGTGGTGGGCCAGCGCCGCGTGCGCGTGGACCGCGTCGACCTGCCGATGCACCGGCTTCCGGAGGCGCTCTCGGGTCTGCGCGTCGCCCACATCACCGACCTGCACATCGGACAGCAGCTGCGTGCCGCGCAGCTGGCGGGTTTCGTCGAACGCGTGAACGCGCTCGACGCCGACCTGGTGGCAATCACGGGCGACCTCTTCGACTTCGACCCGGCCTTCATCGACGAGGGTTGCGCAGAGCTGGCGCGGCTGCGCGCGCGGTACGGCGTCTTCGCGATCCTCGGCAATCACGATGTCTACACGGGCGCGGACGCGGTCGCCGCGGGCCTGGCACGGCACGGCGGCGTGCGCCTGCTGCGCGACACCTACGAGCGCCTCGAGATCCGTGGCGAGACGCTCTACGTGCTCGGCATCGACGACCCGGGGCGCGGTTGGCACGGTCGGCGGCTCGAGAGCCCGGCGCTGGAACGGCTGGCGGGCGAGCTGCCCAAGGACGCCGCTCGCCTCCTGTTGATGCACCGACCCGGCTACTTCGAGCAGGTTGCACGGCTCGGCCTGCCTGCGGCGCTCGCCGGACACACACACGGCGGTCAAGTGAGCCTGCCGCGGCCCGCGCACCAGCACAATATCTCGCGGCTCATGACACGCTGGACGCGGGGCCGCTTCGTGCTCGATGACTCCGTGCTCTACGTGAGCCGCGGGCTGGGGATGGCGGGTCCGCCGATCCGCCTGAACTGCCCACGCGAGATCGCGCTGCTGCGCCTCACTCCGAGGTCCTGAAGCGGTCCACCAGACTGCGCAGGAAGCCCGGCACGTCCCAGCGGTCTGGCACCAGCTGGAAGTAGTGGTCGCCGTCGTCCTTCACCAGGAAACGCGCGTGGCGCCCGGCCAGCGCGGAGATCGGATCGCTGTCTGGCTCGAGCGGCTCGTCGAGCTTGGCGAACACGCGCCGGTTGCCGACCGACAGCAGCGCCACGTGGATCGGCCCGGGTGAGCTGGCGGTCACGTGAATGGTCGTGGCGGCCTCGATGCGCGCGCGCTTGCCGTGCAGTGCCTGCGGCTGCTCCTGCAATTCGCCGCGCGGATCGGCGCGCCGCTCGGGCCGCGGCAGGTTCGTGGCCGGCTCGCGCCCGCTGTCACAGCGCTCGATCAGGGTCACGTAGTTGTTGTTGCCAGGACCGCCGATCGACTGGGAGAGCCCCACGCACGCGTTGGCCGCCTGCGCGCGGGGGTTCGGGAAGCGGCCGCTGAGCTGCAGGTAGAGCTCGGCGATCTGGAACAGCCCGGTGCCGCCCACCGGATGGCCGCGCGCCTTCAGGCCACCGGACATGTTCACGGGCAGCTCGCCTCGTGGGCCGGTCATCGGGTTCTGGTAGGGATCGAGAGCGGGCGCAGTGCTGCGCTCGCTGCCGACCAGCGCATCGATCACCTGGTCGGGCTCGAACAGGCCCAGGTCGACCAGATTCACGGCCAGCAGACTGTTGAAGGCGTCGTGCAGCTCCGCCACCAGCCCCGATACGGCGCGGATGTCGCGGATGCCGGCCTCGTGGTACGCGAAGCTGGCGGCCCGGCGAGTCGCGGACATGCTGTGCAGCTCGGCGCGGTCGAGCAGCGACGACGTGTCGGTGGCGGCGCCCAGGCCCGCCACGCGCACCGCCTGGGGCTCGCTGGTGAGCATGATCGCCGCGGCGCCATCGCAGATCGGCGAGCAATCTTTGCGGTGCAGCGGCGTGGCCACCGGCAGATTGCGCTCCGGGTCGAAGTAGGCCGCGAGCGGCTCGGGCCGGCCGCTGAAGGCGGCCAGCGGGTTGTCGGCACCCAACGCGTGCGCGCGGTGCATCAGGCGCGACAGCACGTCGGCCACCGCTGGACCGCGCACGTCGATGCGCGCGAAGAACGCCTGCGTCACCAGCGCGATCAGCGCCGGCATGGTGAAGCCAAAGCGACGCTCGACCGGGTCGACCGTCTTCGACATGATCGCGGTCGCCTCGCGCGTCGTGACGGTCTTCATGCGCTCGCCCGCGACCACCAGCACGTGGTCTGCGGAGCCGGAGCGGATCTTGTAGCAGGCCTCGTGGAACGCGGCAGAGCCCGTCGACGAGGCGGTCTCGGAGCGCACCGCCGGGACACCCACCAGCCCGAGACGGTCGGCGATCTTGGCGGCAATGTTCGCGCGGTTCTCGAACTCCTCGGAGTCCATGATCCCGACCTGCACGGCGTCGCAGTCCCGGATCGAAGAATCCTCGAGCGCGTGCTCGTAGGCCGTGCGAAACAGGTCGAAGACGCTGCCAAAGACCTTGCCGGTCAGGTCGACCTTGGTGAGGCCAACTCCGGCGATGTAGACTTCTCGGCCGGGGCGCGTCACGAAGCGGCCTTCAGGTTCCTCGGGCTTCCGCTCGAATCATGAGAAGAAGCAGCCGGACCGGCGCAGCCGGGACGAGGGCGGTTCAGGAGTGAGAGCATGCGACGTTTGATCGGTGTCCTGCTGGCGGCGGCCGTCGTCTTGATGATCGCCTATGCCCTGGTCTCATCGGGACCGCAGGTCCCGGACTCGAGCGTGTTGGTGCTGGAAGTCGCTGGAGAGCTCGGCGAAGCGCCGCCGCTCGACGCGCTCCAGCAGTTCCTCGCGGCCGGACCCGCCCTGCCGACCTTGGTGCTGCAGCTCGACAAGGCCGCCGCCGACCCACGCATCGAGGGCGTGCTGCTGCACCTGCGCCCGGTCCAGGCCGGCTTCGCCCAGATCCAAGAGCTGCGCGACGCGCTCGCACGACTGCGCCTTGCGGGCAAGCCGGTGATCGCGCTGCTCGAGCTGTCGAGCCTGAACGCCACGCGCGAAGTCTACCTGGCCTCGGCGGCCGACCAGGTCTACGTGGTGCCTGGCTTCCTGGGCTCGTTCGCCGGGCTGTCGGGCAACTTCATGTTCTTCGGCGGGTTGCTCGACAAGGCGGGCGTCACCGTGGAGTACGAGCGCATCGGGGCCTTCAAGTCCGCGCCGGAGACCTTCGCGGAGCGCGGCATGAGCCAGCCGGCCCGCGATAACGCGAACGAGCTGCTCGATGGACTGTTCGAGCAGATCGTCGAAGGCGTCGCCGACGGGCGCGGCCTGTCGCGCGACCAGGTCCGCCGACTGATCGACGACGCGCCCAGCACCGGCGCAGAATATGTGGACGCCGGACTGGCCAACGGGATCGCGGATCGCTCCGAAGTGCTGGAGCTGGCAGGCCTGGGCGGCAGCGAGGAGCTGGATCTGGAGACCTACCTCCAGGTCGATCCGCAGAGCCTGTCTCTGCGCGACGGACCGGTGCTGGGTCTGGTGTTCGCGCAGGGCACGATCGTGCCGGGTGAGGGCGGCCGCGGCAGCCGGGGCTTCGCCGCCGACCGCGTGGCCCGGGCCCTCGAGAGCGCGGCCGAGGACCCGGACGTGCACGCCATCGTGCTGCGGATCGACTCCGGCGGCGGCTCGGCGCTCGCCTCCGACCAGCTCTGGCGCGTGATCCGACGCATAGCCGAAGACCGACCGGTCGTGATCTCGATGGGCAACGCCGCGGCGTCCGGCGGCTACTACCTGGCGAGCGCGGCCAGCGCGATCGTGGCGCAACCCGGCACGATCACCGGCTCGATCGGCGTGTTCTTCCTGCGCCCGTCCTTCGCGAAGCTCTACGAGAAGCTCGATGTCCACACCGAAGTGTTCGCGCGCGGCGAGCTGTCGGGCATGGCGGGCAGTGCTGCGCGGTTCACCGCGCGCGAGCGCGAGCGGGCGCGGAGCGTGGTGGAGTCGCTCTACCAGGACTTCGTGCAGCGCGTCTCGACGGGGCGCGAGCTCTCCAGCCAGGAGGTCGATCGGCTGGGTCGCGGACGGATCTGGCTGGGCAGCGCGGCCTACGAGCGCGGCCTGGTCGACGAGATGGGCAGCCTGCACACCGCCGTCGAGCGCGCCAAGCTCGAGGCCGGCCTCGAGGCGAACGTCGATCCGGTGCGCCGCATCTTCCCGGGCCCGCGCGGCCTGGGCGAACAGGTCCGCGACCTGATGCGCGGCGAGCTGCGCGGCTGGCTGCTGCGCGAGCTGCTGCCGCTCGAGTTGCGCACCCCGCTTCTCGAGGCGTCGGCCCGGCTCGGCGGCGACTTCGCCTACTTGCCGTCCTTCTGGCTCGAGCTGCGCTGACCGGGCGGCCCCGCGCCGACCATGCGCGGCGGCGAGCCCGGCAGCGTGCCGCGGTTGGTGGCCAGCCGCAGCGGCGCGTCGGGCAGGCGCGGCGCGTAGAGCACGAAGTCGGCCAGACCGTCGCCGTTCAGGTCTCCGAAGCGTACGCGCCCCTGGCTGGGCAGCTCTTGACGCGCATGGCGCGTGGCGAATTTGTGCGTTCCGCCCAGGTAGACCTCGACTCCGCGGCCACCGGCTGACGAGAGGAAGTCGAGCAGGCCGTCGCCGTTCAGGTCTGCATTCAAGGTGGGGATGAAGCCGCGCGGCCGGCCCGTGTCGAAGCTGAACGGGATGTCGAGCTTGCGCTCGATCCACGGCTTCTCTTCGAAGAGTCCATCAGCGCGCGCGCGGTGGATCGAGACCCGAGCATCGAGTGCACGCGTGAGCAGCAGCTCGACCAACTCGAGCACGGTGACCGGCACCTGGATGCGCAGCAGCTCGGGCCGGCCATCCGCGTCGATGTCCACCAGCTGGTCGGCCGTCCAGGCGCGCCGGCTCTCGAAAGTCTGGTCGGCCACGGAGAGGTCCCAACCGTCGCCGCGGTTCAGATGGATGGTCGTGCGGGTCTCGGCGTCGGTCAGACCGCCGCTCATGTGCGAGACGAGCGCGTCGAGCAGCCCGTCGCCATCGAGATCCGCAAATACCGCGCGCACCGCGCCGGTGCCGCGCAGGTGGTCGCGTTCCGACACGCGCCGCAGCGCGATCAGCCGGTCGGGCTCGGCGGCGAAGCCGGCGTCGCGCTGCAGGAACACGCGCACCTCGTGGCGCGAGGACGCCACGAGGTCGCGGCGTCCGTCGCCGTCTACGTCGCCCACGGTCAGCACGGGCACGTCGAGGAAGATCTGCAGCTCGCTCTCGACGAACACCGGGCCCGGCCGGGGAGGCACCAGGTAGTTGGCGCGCGTGCCCGCGGAGAAGCGGGCCTGCACCACACCGTCTGCCGACAAGGCGACCACCTCGCCGGGCAGCGGCACGATCAGCCACGGCTCCGGGCCAAGCCCCGCCCAGGCGATGCGCATGCGATCCAGACCGCGCTCGTCCTCGGCCGCGGCCAGAGACGACGCCCCGGGCACCAGCACCTCGCGCACGCGCGGGACCTCGCCGGCAAACGAGACCACCAGCACCCCGTGCGCGCGCAGCAGCAAGAGCTCCACGCCCGGCTCGGGCAGCACATCGGCCAGGTCGTAGGCCGCCACTCCCGGGGGCACGCGCCACTCGTGCCGGGGCTGCTCCGGCAAACCATCCTCGGGATCCTGGATCCAGGCGCGAAACCAGCGCTCCTCGGTCGGGGGAAACGACACGAACGCGGCCTGGATCAGGTCGCTGCGGCCATCTCCGTCCAGGTCGACCAGCTCCGCCGCGATCGTGCGGCCGCGGCTCGGGCGCTCGTCGATGCTGAAGGCGTCGTCGTCCGCGTGAAGCGGCGTCGCACCAACGAGCGCAGCCAGCAAGGTGGCGGCGAACAGTGAAACCAGCGGGCCGGATGCCACGGCGCCACTCTACCGGAACCGCGGGGTGCCCACCTGCCGGCGGCCCGCACGGGCCGAGCGGGATCCGGTATGCTCGGCCCGATCCTGTGCAGAGGAGGCGCTCGTGAAGCTCGAGAAGGAGTTCGTGGTTGCTTGCCCCCGCAGCGAGGTCGCGGCGCGGTTCGAGGACGACAAGACGCTCGAAAAGCTCATGCCCGACACCTCGATCGAGCACCGCACCGACGGTGTGCGCGAGACGCGTACGCCCTTTTCAGCGCTGGGCCGCTCGGGGGAGCTGCGCTTCCTGTTCCAGAACCTGCCGGACGGGGGGCTGCGCTTCGAGAAGGTCTGCGACGGCAACGTCTGGCGCTCGCTGGACGGGGCGATCCGGCTGGACGAGGTCGACGCTCGCATGACCCGCGTGCGCATCTCGCTGGACGGACAGACGCGCGCCTTCGTGCCGGAGCTCACCATCCGCGTGCCGATGCGGCAGCAGATCGAGCAGATGGCGCTCGCACTGCGCGACGAGCTCGAGCAGGGCTAGCCTTCCATTGCCGTTCGCCCGAGCCAGCGACGGCGCGGAGCTCCACTATCGCGTCGCCGGACAGGGTGTCCCGTTGATCCTGTGCACGGCATCGTTTGCCAGCTCCGAGCACTGGCGCAACGTCGAGGACGCGCTCGCGGAGCACTGCCGGGTGGTCTGCTGGGACTACCGGGGCCACGGCCGCTCCGAAGCGCCCGAGGATCCGAGCCGCTACAGCCTCGATCAGGTGGTGGACGATCTGCGCGCCGTGCACGAGGCCGCCTGCGGCGACCAGCCGGCCTGCGTCGCCGGGCTCTCCGTCGGCGGACTGGTGAGCCTGTCCTACCAGCTCGCACACCCGGCGCGCGTGCGCGCGCTGCTGCTGTTCAACACCGGACCGGGCTTCAAGAAGCCCGAGGCCGCCGCGCAGTGGGGCGAGATGCTGGAGCGAGCCGCCGCCAGGATGGAGGCCGTGGGCCTCGAGTCCTACCTGGAAGGACGGCGCGCGCAGGCGGAGCTGCTCGGCCAGGATCCGCGGTCGCCCGCCGCACAGACCGCCCGGGCGGGGATCCTGTGCGCCGGGGTGCCGGGCCTGGTGCGCTTCGCGCGGCGCGTGGCCGGCCCGGTCCCGAACCTGGTCGACCGCCTGCACGAGGTCGGCGCTCCGGTGCTGGTGCTGGTCGGCGAGCACGATGCGGCGTTCCAGCGCGCCAGCGAGGTGATGGCGGCGAAGCTGCCGAACGCCCGGCGGGTGGTGCTGGCCGGCGCCGGCCACCAGCTCGGCCTCGATCAGCCCGAGGGGTTCGTCCGCGAGGTCGAGGCGTTCCTGGCCGGCCTTTGACCCCCGTGGCGAGCCTGTGGTCTACTCTGCGGCGCACTGCGGAGGGAGCGTGATGAGCTGGATCTTCCTGATGATGCTGGCGATGATCGGCGGCTCGATCATGGTCGAGCTGGTCCTGCCGATGCGCATCAAGCAGGCGCTCGGCAACGGCATCTGCTGGATCATGATGGCGGTGACCATGACGAGCCTGGGCCTCGCGACCCTGGGCCTGCTCTACGTGAGCTGGGTCCAGTACATCCAGCCCGCCCTCTTCGCCTAGCCGGGCGTCCCGCGCCCTCGACGAGGAGGCGTCCGCGCGGCCACCGGCCTACCCTGCACGCGTGCGCCACACTGCCCGAGCGCAACCGGGGGCCGGCTGGACGGTTCTACCGGCGACAACGGGCACGGGCCCGAGGACCGTGGACGAAGACGCCAGGCTCATGCTCGAATTCAAGGCGGGCGACCGCGCAGCGTTCGAGACGCTGTTTGGCCGCTATAGCGCGCCACTGGCCGCCTTCCTGGGACGCATGGTGCCCGACCGCGGGCGAGCGGAGGAGCTGGCGCAGGAAGTGTTCGTGAGGGTCTACAAGGCCCGTACCCGCTACGAGGCCAAGGCCAAATTTTCGACCTGGTTGTTCGGGATCGCGCACAACCTGGCGCTGAACGAGCTCGCCCTGGCCTACCGGCGCCGCGAACGGCCGCTCGAGACGCCGGCCGCCCAGCAGGTCGTGGACCGGGCGCCCGACCCGGACGAGGCCCTGGACGCCAAGCGCAGCGCAGAGCGCCTGGAGCGCGCGTTGACCGAGCTGCCCGACCGGCAGCGCGCCGTCATCACGCTGCGCAGCGAACGGGGCCTGAGCTACGCCGAGATCGCCGAGGCGCTCGAGACGACCGTGCCCAGCGTGAAGAGCCTGTTGCACCGGGCCCGCGAGACGCTGCTGGCCAAGCTGGGAGATGGAAAATGAACGGCTGCGAATCCTTCGGTCCAGAGATCGGGGCGTACCTAGACGGCGAGCTGCCGGGCGCCGAGCGCTCGGCACTCGAGGCACACCTGCCGGACTGCACTCCTTGCCAGGGCGCGCTCGCCGCCCAACGCCGGCTCCACACGGCCCTGGCAGAGCTGCCGCAGCTCGAGCCCAGCCCGCAGTTCCAGGCCCGCTTCTGGGCACGCCTGGCCCGCGACGGCCAGACGGCTGGCGCGGCAGGCTGGCGATCGCGCTGGCGCTGGCTGCAGGGCGGCCTGGCCGCCGCGGCCGTGGCTGGGCTGGCGCTGCTGCTCTCGAGCGGCAGCGCGGAGCTGCCCGCGGAGGACTGGGAGATCGTGTCCGACCCCGAGCGCTTCGAGCTCCTGGCCAGCGAAGACCTGGAGCTCCTGAGTGAACTCGAGTTGCTGGAAACCTGGGATGGCTCCGAGGAGATCTGAGCGAAACCCGTGCCGGGCGGCCCGGCGGCTGCTTTTGGCCGGACTGCTGGCGGGAGCCGCACTGCTGGCCGCACCGGCCAGCGGACGCGCGCACCCGGGCCACGGGCCCGGACCTGGATACCTGGCCCAGCTGGCCGACGAGAATCCGGAGGCGCCGCGCGGTCTGCCCGAGGCCGAGCGCCGCCGCCTGGAGCAGCGCATGAAGCGCTGGCAGCAGCTGAGCCCCGAGGAGCGCCAGCGCATTCGCAAACGGCACGAAGAACTTCAGCAGCTGCCGCCCAACGAGCGGGAGCGCGTGCGCAAGAACTTCGACCGCTGGCAGCAGCTGAGCCCAGAGAAGCGCCGACAGATGCGGCAGCTCCACCAGCGTTTCGAGAAGCTCCCCGCCGACCAGCGCCGCAAGCTGCGCGAACAGGGCCGACCCGGCGGGCGCGACCCCGGGAAGAAGGAGCGCGGCCCCAAGGGCGACAAGCAGAAGAAGCCCAAGAAGCGCGACGACTAGCCGCTGCGACCGGGGTCCGCTGGTAGAATTTCCCCCAGGCATCGGGCGGGTGGGGAAGGAGGCAGCGATGGGAGCCGTAGACGGACGCGTGGCGATCGTGACCGGCGCCGGTCGAGGGATCGGGCGCGAGATCGCGCTTCAGCTGGGCCGCGAGGGCGCCCGCGTGGTCGTGAACGACCTGGGCGGCGACGTCGACGGCACTGGCGGCGGCCGAGTGGCCGACGCGGTGGTGGACGAGATCCGGGCGGCCGGCGGCAAGGCGGTGCCGAACTACGACACGGTCTCCACGGTGGCGGGCGGCCGCGCGATCTTCACAACGGCGATCGACTCGTTCGGACGCCTCGACGTGCTCGTGAACAACGCCGGTATCCTGCGCGATCGCACGCTCTTCAAGATGGAGGAGCAGGACTGGGACGCCGTGCTCGCCGTACACTTGCGCGGCCACTACTGCTGCACCCGGCCCTTCGTGCAGTACATCCGCGAACAGAACGGGCCGGGCAAGCGCATTGTGTGCTTCTCGTCGGTGTCGGGACTGTACGGGAACTTCGGCCAGTCCAACTACGGGGCCGCCAAGGCCGGGATCGCCGGCTTCAGCCGGGTCGTGGCTCTCGAGGTGGCGAAGTACGGCGCCACCTCGAACACAATCTCGCCGGGCGCCGCCACCCGCATGACCATCCCGTTGATGAAGGGACGCGGCGCGGATCCGGCGGACGTGCAGCGTCGCAGCCCCGCCCACATTGCGCCGGTGGTCACCTGGCTCGCGTCCGAGCGTTCTCAGCACATCAACGGCCAGATCTTCCACGTAGGCCGCGGCTTGGTCGGCATCATGCAGCAGCCGGCCGTGATCCGTTCCTTCCACAAGGACGAGATCTGGAGTCTGGAGGAGTTGGACGAGGTGATGCCGGTGCTGATGGACGCGCGCGACGCGAACGCCGAGCGCGCCAAGAAGGACGGATCCCCCGAGGAGCGCTGACCGCGGATTCCGGGGCAGACGCTACACTGGCGCCGTGGCCAGGACCCGCATCCAGATCATGGACACGACGTTGCGCGACGGGGAGCAGACCCCGAACGTGTCCTACACACCGTCCGAGAAGTTCCAGATCTCCCAGCTGCTGCTGCGCGAGGTCAAGGTCGACCGGATCGAGATCGCCAGCGCCCACGTCTCGGAGGGGGAGTCCCAGGCCGTGCAGCGCATCACGACCTGGGCGCAGAAGACCCGCCTGCACGACCGGATCGAGATCCTGGGCTACGTGGACGGGCAACGCTCGGTCGACTGGATCGCGGAGAACGGCGGCGGTGCGGTGAACCTGCTCACGAAGGGCTCGCGGCAGCACTGCGAGAAGCAGCTCCGGATCACCCCGGAGCGCCACTTCAAGGACATCAGCGACACGATCCGCTACGCACGCCGCCGGGGCCTGATCGTGAACGTGTACCTGGAGGACTGGTCCTCCGGCGTGCGCGACAGCTTCGAGTACGTGTTCGGCCACGTGCAGAACCTGGCCGGCCTGGGCGTGAAGCGCATCTACCTGCCCGACACCCTGGGCATCCTGTCGCCCGACGACACCGGACGCTACGTAGATCTGATGACACGCACCTGGCCGCAGCTGCACTTCGAATTCCACGCCCACAACGACTACGGCGTGGCGGCGGCCAACTGCCTGGTCGCCGTGCGCCACGGCGCCCGCGGCGTGCACACCAGCGTGAACGGCATGGGAGAGCGCGCCGGCAACACGCGCCTGGCCGAGGTGGTTGCGGCCATCAACGACCTGTCCGGCTGCAGCACCGGCGTGCGCGAGGACAAGCTGGTGAGCCTCTCCGAGATGGTGGCGACCTTCTCCGGCAAGCCGTTCCCGGACAACGCGCCGGTGGTGGGCCGGGACGTATTCACGCAGACGGCCGGGATCCACGCCGATGGCGACAGCAAGGCCAACCTGTACGCGAACAAGCTGGCGCCGCGCCGCTTCGGCCAGCGGCGCCGCTACGCGCTCGGCAAGTTGTCGGGCAAGGCGTCGCTGGACCAGAACCTGCGCACACTCGGCATCAAGCTCCAGCCGAAGATGCGCGACCTGGTGCTCGGCCGGATCGTCGAGCTGGGCGACAAGAAGCACACCGTCACCCCGGAAGACCTGCCGCTGATCATCGCGGATGTGCTGAAGACCCCGCAGGAGGAGCTGGTCCGCATCGAGAGCTATGAGATCATGTCGAGCAGCGACGCGCCGCCGGGCGCCAGCCTGGCGCTGCGCTATCGCGGCAAGAACGTCGAAGCCCGCTCAGGCGGTGACGGTGGCTACGACGCGTTCATGCGCGCGCTCGCCAAGGCCGCGCGCAAGCACAAGCTCGAAGTCGCCACCCTGCTGGACTACAAAGTGCGGATTCCGCCCGGCGGAAAGTCCGGCGCGCTGGTCGAGACCATGATCACCTGGCGCATGCCGCGCAAGGAGCCCTTTACGACCCGCGGCGTGGACTCCGACCAGCTGGTCGCGGCCGTGATGGCCACGGAGAAGATGCTGAACCTGGTGGCCAGCTGGCGCACGAGACGCTCGTGACGCCGCGCGCACGCTCTGCGCTACTCGGCTTTGCCGTGCTGGCGGCGGCCTGCCGGACACCGGAGCCCGACGCGACCTACCGGCCGACCGAGAGCGCGCTCGAAGTGCTGGCGATGCTGCGGCTGCACATCGACGACGATACCTACCGCTTCCCCGCGGCGCGCGACTTCACCGGCAAGAACATCTACTACGGATCCCTGGTCCGCCTGGAGCGCCTCGAGGAGATCTACGCCGAGAAGTACAAGTCTGGCTACCTGCTGGCGCCGATCGTGTTCGGCAAGGCGCTGGCGTTGGAGCGGATCGGTGAGTACGGACTGGCCGCGCGCCACTACCAGCGCGTGAGCGAGCTGGACGGCGAGCTGCGCGAGGTGGCGCGCCGCAACCGCAGCATCTGCGAACGGCTGTCCGGGGCGCTCGCGCTCGTTCCCGCGCCGCAGGCGAGAGCCGAGACCGCCGAATCCGTCTTCAACGACCGCAACCGCCTGCTCGAGCAGCTCGGCACGGAGGTCGAGGGCACCCACCAACGCTACCTCGTGCTGGAAGAGCTGGAACGCGCCGACCGCGAGCGCGCCGAGTACTTCGCGGGGCGCGCCGCGCTCGAGCCCGAGTTCGAGGTCGCGGCGCTCCAGCAGTACCAGCGGCTGGTCCAGAGCCATCCCGAGAGCAAGCTGCGCAACCGGCACTTGCTCGAGCTGGGCGACCAGTACGCCACCTTGGCGCGCCGTTACGTGGCGCGCTTCCCGCCCACGACGCTGCGCTTCGACCCTGCAGCCTTCGACGAGTACAGCTTCGGCGCTACGCGGCTCTACGAGACGGTGTCGCAGCAGGACGGGGCGATCGAGAAGGTCGAGGCGTCGCGCAAGCTGGAGGCCTTCCTCGCGTTCACGCTCCAGGTGCAGGATGAGAAGCTGCCGCGCTAGCTCAGCCGTCGCGCTGCTGCTGATCTGCGCCGGCTGCGGCGGCGCGCACGGGCCCACCCCCGAGCTGCTCGCGCACGCCCGGCCACGGGCGGCCCCGCTGCCCGGACCGCTCGAGCTCGAGGCCGCCCGGCTGGCGACCCTGGTGCTGGCGGAATGGCCCGACGACGCCGCAGAGTCGGCCGCGCGCATCGCGACACTCGAGGCCGAGACCGAGCCGGGGGCGGCCCCGCCGGGGCTGGCCGACAACGCCGCGGAGCTGCTGGCCGCGCTGGACGGCTACGAGGCCTACCTGGAGTTCGCGCGGCAGGTCCTGGAGCGCGGCAGCGACGATCCGCGGCTCGAGCGCCGACTGCAACGGCACCTGGACGCCGAGCCGTTGGTGCGCGCCGAGGTGCACAACGCGGCACACCGCCGCGGCGAAGTCGCCGCCGTGTTCAACCGGCTGAGCGCGCCCCTGTCGCGCGCCGCTCTCGGCGGCGTGATGCTGCCGATCGAGGCCGGCCGCGCAGCACTCTCGGCGCTGCTGATCACGCACGACCTGCCCGAGATCTCGACGCGCGAACGACAGGAGCTGCGCGCCTATGAGGAGTTCCTCGCCCGCCACCCGGACGCGCCGGAGTCGGCCGAGATCGCGGAACGCGTGGCAGCCTACCGCGAGCGCCTGGCCCTCTCGGAGCACGACGAGGCGCTCGAGGTGGGGGAGCGCGCCCTGGCGGCCGGAGCGCCGCGGCTAGCCATGTTGCACGTCGAGCGCGCCGAGCGCCTCGCCGGGCCGGACGAGCGCTCGGAGGCGCTGCGCATCCGTTCCGATGAGATGCTCGCCGAGCGCGACCGCCTGCTGCGCGCCAGCGAGCAGGCCGAGGACGCCCGGCGCAACCCGAACGAGCTGGCCGCCGAGGGGCAGCTCGCTCGCGCGCTGCTGCGCGACCCGCCGCTCGACGCCGCACAGCGCGCCGAGCAGCTGCCCGTGCCCTTGTCCCAGGAAGACGAGCGCGCGTTCGTGGCAGCGCTCGGCCTGCGCGCGCGCGGGGACGAGGACGGCTTCGCGGACGCGCTCGGCATCATCGCGGCGCCCAGTCCCGACCGGACGGGCATGTCACGGCACGCGCGCTGGCTGCTCGCGAACCCGAACGACAACCCGTACGGCGCCTTCCGGAAGGCGCTCGGCGTCGAGCGCAGCGCCACGCAGCGCTGGCTGTGGCTCGGCCGCTACGCGCACGGTCGCACGCGCCGCGATCTGCCGCGGCCGGTGGAGTGGCTGCTCGACGTGCCGGGCTTCGCGATTTCGCTGATCACGATCCCGCAACGCATGCTGCAGTTCTCGAGCGCGCGCGGGCGCTTCGGGCAGCCGGTGATCCTGGCCGGCGAGCGTTACGTTGCGCGCCGCCCCGGCGGCACGCACAGCGAGGAGGTGCACGCCGCCCTCGAAACACGCTACGCCCGCCAGGAGCACTGGTCGGGCGCGCTGCGGCACTACGAGGCGCGCGAACAGCCCGACCCCGAGCAGCTTCTCGAGTACCGCTCGCAGGTCGCGGAACGCGCGCTGGCCTTCGCCGGGCAGCAGACCCGGATTGACGTGCGCATGAGCATCTACGCGAGCGTGGCGCGCGACTACCCGGACACGCCCCAGGCGGCCGAGGCCCAGTCCCTGCTGCGCGACCTGGTGGAGCGCGCAACGCCGCAGGAGATCCGCGTTTCGCGCGGCTTCCTGCAGGAGCACCCGGCGCTCTGGCAGCCGGACGCCCTGGGCCTGCGCCCGGAGCTCTTCGACGGCGACGGCGACGAGCTCAGCGAGGAGGGAATCACCTTGCTCGGCCAGACCGCGATCTCGATCGCCCTGGAGGACCGCGAGCCGGAGCTGCGCAGGGTTCCGCTGGAGAACTTCGCGCGCTTCGTCGCGCTGCTCGAAGAGATCAGCTACGAGCGGCTGGTGAGCGACACGCGCGAGCGCCCACAGCCGGACCCGCAGCGCGACCTGTTCTTCGAGCGCGCGCGCTTCGGGCTGCTGGAGCAGCCCGACATGCGCCCATCCGCCGGCTCGCACGCCGTGTTCCTGAGCTCGCGCGAGAAGTACGGCCTGGTGCGGCGCGGCAACCCGCTGCCGGTCGAATTCGTGATCCAGGGCGGTCTGTCCGACCTGGGTCTGGCGGCGTTCCCGCGCGTGCGCCCGCCTGCCGCGACCCCGGACGCCTTCCTGTACCGCTAGCCACAGCTCGGTCCAATTCGCCCGTGGTACGCTTCGACAGATAGAGACAGGCCCAGGCGAGGACCCGTGAAGACCCAGATCCACCACCGCTTCCAATCCGGCCTCCCCGCGGATGACGACCACCCGTACCGAACGGGCGCCTGGCGTCCGCAGCAGACCGAGTACGACGCCTGGGACCTCGAGGTCGTGGGCGAGATCCCCGACGACCTCGCCGGCGTGTATCTGCGCAACACCGAGAACCCGCTGCTCCCGGCCATCGAGCGCTACCACCCGTTCGACGGCGACGGCATGCTCCACTCGATCTCGTTCGCGGGTGGCGAGGCGAAGTATCACAACCGCTTCGTGCGCACCGATGGCTTCCTGGCGGAGCGCGAAGCCGGGCAACATCTCTGGGCGGGCATCGCCGAGAACTCGAACCTGGCCAAACGCGAAGACGGTTGGGGCGCGCGGCCGCGGATGAAGGACGCGTCGAGCACCGACGTCGTGGTCCACAACGGCGTCGCGCTCTCGA
Source organism: uncultured Gammaproteobacteria bacterium (assembly GCA_964194645.1). Taxonomy (GTDB): domain Bacteria; phylum Myxococcota_A; class UBA9160; order SZUA-336; family SZUA-336; genus CAXMNF01. Next base: position 3,857 of record CAXMNF010000254.1, on the reverse strand, counting down.
GCTTCTGGCTGTGCGGCGATCTCTATCGCTTCGATCCCTGGACGATGGATGCGCTCGGCAAGGAAGAACTGGGCGGCCTGTTCCCTCCCGAAGGCATCTCGGCCCACCCCAAGATCGACGAGAACACCGGCGAGATGCTGTTCTTCAACTACGGTACCGAGGCGCCGTACATGCACTATGGCGTCGTCGACGCGCAAGGCAAGCTCGCGCACTACATCGACGTCCCGCTGCCCGGCTCGCGGCTGCCCCACGACATGGCGTTCACCGAGAGCTTCGCGATCGTCAACGATTGTCCGATGTTCTGGGACCCGGACGCGATGCGCGCCGGCCACTACGTGACGCGCTTCTTCCCCGACCTCCCGACCCGCTTCGGCATCATCCCGCGCCGCGGCGCAACGCGAGACATCCGCTGGTTCGAGGCCGACCCGACGTTCGTGCTCCACTGGATCAACGCGTTCGAGGACGGTGACGAAGTCGTGCTCGATGGCTTCTTCCAAGCGACGCCTTCGCCGAAGGTCCTGCCGGAGCTCAGCTTCAACCAGAATCTGTTCCGCTACCTCGACCTCTACGCGATGGGTGCCCGCGCGCATCGCTGGCACTTCAACATGAAGACCGGCGAGTGCAAGGAAGAGCCGTTCAGCGATCGGATCCAGGAATTCGGCACGATCAATGGCCAGTACGGTGGCCGGCCGTACCGCTACTCGTACAACGCGTTGCCCGCGGAGGGCTGGTTCGGCTTCGAGGGGATCATCAAGCAGGACCATGCGAACGGTACCGATGAGGTCGTCCGGCTTCCCAAGGGTGTGTACGCGAGCGAGGCGGTGATGGCGCCGCGAATCGGCTCTACGGCCGAGGACGACGGCTATCTCGTCACGTTCACCATGGACATGAACGAGGATCGCTCGGAGTGCCTGGTGCTGAACGCAGCTTCACCAAACGATGAGCCCGTTGCGCGCATCTCTTTGCCCGAGCGCATGTCGAGTGGAACACACGCGTTCTGGCACTCCGGCGAGCGCCCTCCAGACTAGCCGACCATCTATCCCGCCCGACGTCCGCGAGCTCTACCCCTTTGGCCTCGACGACTGCCCACCCGGGGCGCCGGCCGCGTAGGCGCGTGCCAGGAGCTCGACCGGGTGCAGGACCTCGATCTCGAGTCCCGCGGCGCGCACGCCCGAGCCGAGCTGCAGCAGGCAGCCGGGGTTGCCGGTCGCGACCACGTCGGGCGCAGTGCGCCGCAACGCGTCGACCTTGCGCGCCAGCAGCCGTTCGGACATCTCGGGCTGTGTCAGGCTGTAGAGGCCGGCCGCACCGCAGCAGTCGCTGGCGCCGGGCAGGTCGAACAGCTCCACGCCCGGGATCGCGCGGAGCAAGGCGCGCGGTGCCTCGCCCACGCGCTGGCCGTGCAGCAGGTGGCAGGGGTCGTCGTACGCCACGCGCAGCGGCAGCCGGCCGCGCGGCGCGCGCAGACCGGCGGCGTCCAAGAACTCGCAGACGTCGCGCAGCTTGGCGGCGAGGTCGTCGCCCTGCTCCTTCAGCGCCGCGCCGCAGCCGGCGGAGTTGCTGATCACCGCCTCGATGCTCGCGGTGTCGAACGCCGCGCGGTTCCGCCGGCGCAGGCGTTCCGCGGCAACGGGGTCCCCGCTGTGCAGGTGCAGTGCGCCGCAGCAGCCCTGGCCACGCGGTACGTGCACCTCGAAGCCGTTCTCGGCGAGCACGCGGACCGTCGCCTCGTTCGCCGCGCCCAGCACTTCCGGCATCACACAGCCGCTGAAGAACGCGACGCGCCCGCGCCGCTCACCGCGCGCGGGCAGCAGGATCGCTGGCCGATGCGGCGCAGCGAGCGGCGGCAGGCTGCGCTCGGCGCGCGCCAGTGCAGGCGCAAAGCGCAGCAGTCCCAGGCGCAGCACCAGGCGCTGGAGTCCGCTCCCCTGGTAGGCGCGCAACAGCGCCACGCCGGTACGCAGCACGCGCGGCGCCGCGATCACCCAGCGCAGCAGCAGGCGCTCGCGAAAACGCGGCCAGCGGCCGCGCGCACCGCGCCGGTCGACTTCGGCGCGCATCGTCTCGACCAGCTGCCCGTACTCGACCCCGGCCGGACAGGCCGACTCGCAGGCGCGGCACGCCAGGCACTGGTACATCTCGTCGGCAACCAGGCCGGCGAGCGGCACCCGGCCCTCGGCCACGCCGCGCATCAGGTGGATGCGGCCGCGCGGGGAGCTCGCCTCGCGGCCGGTCTCCTGATAGGTCGGGCAATGGGGCAGGCACAGACCGCAGTGCACGCAGTCGAGCGTCTTCTCGTAGTCGAGTAGCCGGGTGGTGAGTTCCGGCGGCAAGGTGTCGGACACGGCTAGATCCTAGCCACGAAGCGGCCCGGCGACAGCACGCCGTCCGGATCGAAGCGCTGCTTCAGCGCGCGCATCACCGACAGCGCGTCGGGCGCGGGACCGAACGCGTCGTGCCGCGCTCGCACCTCGGGCGCCGCCCGCTCCAGCGCCAGGAGCCAGCGCTCGCGCCCGGCCACGGCATAGAGTTCCGGCAGTGCGGACTCGGGCAGGTCGGCTAGCACCGTACCCGCGATCGGAAGCGCCACGAGCCGCGCCTGCGGCACCGCCCAGGCCGCCAGGGCTCGGACCAGGGCGCGCGTATCGCTGGGACGCGCCGCGAGCCGCACGCGCAGCTCATCGCCCGCGGGCTCCGGGCGCAGTGCGGCCTCGGCGGCGTCCCACTCGGTCGGGTCGACGCGCGTACCAGACGCGCGCGAGGCGCGGGCCTCGACCTCGAGGGCGCTGCCCTCGAGCCGCCAGACGAGACGCGCGCCGCCCGACGCGCACAGCACGACGCAACCCGCCGGCTCCACGCGTGCCAGGTCGAGCTCCGCCGCCGCGTCCAGCGCGGCGTCGGCATCGGGGCACTCGCGCACCAGGACGCGGACCGTCTCGGGCAGCGGCCGCACGCGCAGGATCGCGCTGGTGATCACTCCGAGCGTCCCGAACGAGCCGCAGTACAGCCGCACCAGGTCGAAGCCGGTCACGTTCTTGACCACCCGCCCGCCGCAGCGGGTGACCGATCCATTGGCCAGCGCAACCTCGAGTCCCAGCAGGTCGTTGCGCAGACCCCGGTCGAGGCTCGCGTCGGCGCGCAGCGGATCCGCCGCGATCGCGCCACCCACGCTAGACCCGGCCGCCCCGTGCGGCAGCCAGGTGCGCATACCCGCCGCCTGCGCGGAGCGCTCCGCCTCCGCGACCGGCAGGCCGGCTGCGAAAATCGCGATCCCCTCGTCCGGCTGCACCTGCAGCGGCTCGCGCAGGCGGCCCAACTCGAGCCGCACCACGCTTGTCGCGCGCGGCGGGTTCGCGCGCGCGAGCGCGGTGCCGCCACCGCAGGGCACCACGGCCAGGCCGTGCTCGGCAGCCGCGGCCAGGCAGGCCGCGACCTCGGCCGCGCTGCCGGGGCGCAGCACGGCCGAGATCGGGACGCCGTCGAGCGTCTCGCCTTCCGGGACCCGCACGTGCGAGGCCCCGAGGATGGACTCGAAGGGGTCGGCCATGGCCCGAGCCTACTAGAACTCGACCTTTTCGTAGCCGCGGTGGCGCGGGTTGCTCTCGGTGCAGGCCCGGGGAGAGGGAATCAGCTTGCCGGGGTTGCACACGTCGTCCGGGTCGAAGGTGTCGTGCAGCCAGCGCATCGGATCCAGGTCGGCCTCGCTGAACAGGAGCGCCATGTAGTCGAGCTTCTCGAGGCCGATGCCGTGCTCGCCCGAGAGCACGCCACCCGCGTCGATGCAGATGCGCAGGATCTCGGCGCCCATCTCGCGGACTCGCTCGAGCTGGACGGGATCGCGGCGGTCAAACGACAGG